>NZ_JBEPKY010000021.1:0-115000 GCF_040544975.1 Pseudacidovorax sp. 1753
GGTTATCAAATCGGGCGTGCCCTGGCAGCCTGGTTATCCACAGCACGCCACTGCATGAACTAACCATTGACTTTGAACACAGTTGCTCTCCCGCAAGGAGTGAGGGGCTTCATCTTCAGAAGGGCGGGCCGTCGTCGTCGGTCGCCGACGTCGATCCGGGCGTTGTCTCTGCCACCAATTGCGATTCAGCCCGCGGCGCGGCCACCGGCGCTGGCGCGGCTGCCGCCGCCATGCCCGGCGCCATCTCCCCGCCCAGCGCTTCCAGCAACGCGGGCAGTAACTGCCCCAGCTCGCCGGTCACGATGGCGGCATCGGTGTCGAAGCCCTCGTCCTTGGCCTGCGCATCGCTGCCGGCGCCGTCGAACACGCCTTCCAGGAACTGCAGCTTGCGCAGCTGCATGCCCTCGGTCAGCTCGAAGGAGACGCGGTCCTCCCAGGTAAGGGCCAGGCGGGTCGGCCGCTTGCCCTGGGCGATGTGCTCGCGCACCTCCTCGATGTTTAGTGGATGCTTGGCATAGCGCACCACGGCCTTGGAGTCGTCCGTGGCCTTGAGCTCGCAGTCGCGGTCGATGGAAAAGCCCGCCGGTGGCTCCTGCGTGGCCAGCCAGCCGGCCATGGCGCTGCCGGGCTCCACCTGTGTGTGGAAGGCCGACACGCCGAAGCCGTCCAGCGCCTTGACCAGCGCCGTCACCACGCCGTCGGCGCGGGCCTGGTTGGAGGTGTCCAGCGTCAGTCGCCTTGCGCCCGGGTCGATCCACACGGCGATGCGCGCATGGCGGGTGAAGGCCATGGGCAGCAGCTCCTGCGTGATGTCTTCCTTGAGCTGCTTCTTCTCCTTCTTGCCGGGCTGGCGGCCGGTCTGCTGCTCGATCTGCGCGCAGCGCTCGTCGAGCTTGCGGCGCACCACCGAGGCGGGCAGCGTCTTGCTCTCGACCATGTACTCCAGCAGCCACTGGCCGCCGACGGACTCCAGCAGCGGGCCCTCGGCCTGGCCGCGGGGCTCGACCCAGCCGGCGGACGATTCCTGCGTCGCGCCGCAGGGCACGAAGCGCTCCTTTTCCAGCTGCTGCTGGGCGGCGTCGAAGTCGGGCGCCCATGCGGGCTCGATGCGGAAGCTGATGACGTTCTTGAAACGGGGCACGGCAGGTCGGCGGGAAAAACGCGAAGCGGGCGATTGTGCGTGCGCCGCGTGGCCGGGGTCGCCTGCGCGGCCTGTAAGCCCGAGTAAAAGCCCGGGCAGGCCGGCGCCTTAAAATCGCCGGCTCCCCGCATTTCTCCCTGCAAGGACAAGCAAGACATGAGCGCGATCCCCTCGCTGGCCGACCGTGACGGCAAGATCTGGATGGACGGTGAACTCGTCGACTGGCGCGACGCGAAGATCCATGTGCTGACCCACACGCTGCACTACGGCTGCGGCGCTTTCGAAGGGGTGCGGGCCTACAACACCGTCGACGGCACCGCCATCTTCCGCCTCGAAGAGCACACCGAGCGCCTCTACAACAGCGCCAAGATCCTGCGCATGAACATCCCGTTCAGCAAGGAGCAGCTCAACGAGGCGCAGAAGGAAGTGGTGCGGGCCAACCAGCTCGAAAGCTGCTACCTGCGCCCGCTGGTCTGGATCGGCTCCGAGAAGCTGGGCGTGAGCCCCAAGGGCAACACCATCCATGCGATGGTCGCGGCCTGGGCCTGGGGCGCCTACCTGGGCGAAGAGGGCCTCAAGCGCGGCATCCGCGTCAAGACCAGCAGCTACACCCGCCACCACGTGAACATCACGATGACGCAGGCCAAGGCGGTCTCCAACTACAGCAACTCCATCCTGGCCAACATGGAGGCCACGGAAGACGGCTACGACGAGGCCCTGCTGCTGGACGCGGCCGGCTTCGTCTCCGAAGGCGCGGGCGAGAACATCTTTGTGGTCAAGGGCGGCACGATCTACACGCCCGACCTGTCGGCCGGCGCGCTCAACGGCATCACGCGCAACACCATCCTGCACATCGCCAAGGACCTCGGCATCGAGGTGGTGCAGAAGCGCATCACGCGCGACGAGGTCTACATCGCCGACGAGGCCTTCTTCACCGGCACCGCCGCCGAGGTCACGCCCATCCGCGAACTCGACCGGGTGCAGATCGGCATCGGCAGCCGAGGCCCCGTGACCGAGAAGGTGCAGAACGCCTTCTTCGACATCGTCAACGGCCGCAATCCCAAGTACGCCCACTGGCTCACCAAGGTCTGATCGCCATGTCCACTTCCGCCGTCGTCGAACTTGCCGCCAAGGACCTGAACCACCAGGGCGGCGTCTTCTGTCCCAGCCCCAAGGCCGACATGAAGCTGTGGAACACCCATCCCAAGGTGTACCTGGACGTCGCCCGCACGGGCGAGGCCAAGTGCCCGTATTGCGGCACGCTGTACCGCCTGAAGGCGGGCGAGGTGGTGGCCGGCGGCCACTGAGGCCGGCGCCACCAGGGGGCCTCGATTGGCGGGCCCTACGCCAGAATGAAACAAGGCCGCCGGGTCATCCCCGGCGGCCTTGTCGTTTCTGGCGGCAGTGCTAGACCGAGGCGCCTCGCCAGCGCCGTGGCAGCACCTCCAGCCAGACACCCACCGGCTCGCGCGAAAGCCGCAGGAACACCATCCCCACCCACAGCAGCGACAACCCGATCTGCGCGTCCCGCAGGGCCGAGTTGACGCAGCTGGCCAGCAGCATGATGAGCGTGGCGGCGAAGGCCACGCGGCCAGACAGGTCCGGTCGCTTCCAGGCCTGCCACACGGCGCACAGCATCACGGCCAGCAGCGCGGCCACGCCGGGCAGACCGGTCTGTGAGCCCATCCACAGGAAGTCGTTGTGCGGCATGTTGTAGTTGGCCAGCAGGGCCGGGCCGCGCTCGCGCCAGATCTGGTTCCAGGCGCCGATGCCCCAGCCCGCCAGCGGCCGGTCGGCGATCATGCGGCCGGTGACGGTGTACATGTGGTAGCGCACCACCCAGCTGCCCTCGGAGACCGCGCCAGCGCGTGCGGCCTCGATCTCCGACACACCCTGGGCCAGCTTCTGCTCGACCACGGGCGGCGCCTCGCGCAGCGCGAAGCCGAGCACCACCACCACGGCCGCCAGCGCCACGGCCATGCCGCGCCAGTGGCTGCGCCACTGGTGCACGCACAGCAGGGGCAGCACGATCAGCATGGCCAGCAGCGAGGTGCGCGAAGGCAGGTTCCAGTTGACGATGAAGACCGTCGCAGCCGTCAGCGCGAAGCCGGCCACCGCCCGGTAGGGCCGGTGCTCCACCAGCCGCTGCAGCGCCCAGGCGGCCGAGGCGCCGCCCAGCACGGTGTAGAGCAGCGCATCGTTGATCGACTTGTTGCCCACCAGCATGATCATCGGCTTGAGCACGCCCATGGGCGGCATCACGCCGAACTTCATCAGGATGAAATAGAACACCGCCGTGTAGGCGATGTTGAAGAAGGCGATGCCCAGGAAGCCGCGCATCGCCCACACCGCCTCCTCGCGGGTGAGCATCAGGGCCAGCAGGATGGTCAGCGGGATGCGGATGCCGTGCCACAGGTTGACGCCGGTCTCGGCGTAGTGCGGCCCGATGACCAGCACGACCAGCTGCCACAGCACCAGCGCCGCGAGGGGCCAGCGCAGCGGATGGTGGGCCAGGCGCTCCACGCGCTCGCGCCAGTCGCCTGCCACCAGCATCGTCGCCAGCAGCAGCAGGAAGGCCATGTAGTTCAGGCCCACCGGCATGAACACCACCGCGCCCCACAGGCAGGCGGCGGCGCGGGGAAGAAGGGGAAGGCGCATCGGATGGGTCGGTTGGTCGCGGCGTCGGCACGCGCGGGCTGGTGTGCAGCACAAGGCGGCGGGTGGCCGGAGAAAGGCTGCCGATTCTAGGAAGCGACCGTGGCAGGATCGTGCAGACCCTGCGGGCGGCCCGTCGGGCGCGTGTCAGGCGGGCCGTGGCAGCCGGATGGTGAAGCGGGCGCCGCCCGCCGGGCTGCGCGTGCAGCGCACCCCGCCGCCATGCCGTTCGGCGATGGACTTGACCAGCGCCAACCCCAGGCCCACGCCCCCGTCGCGCTCGCTGGCACCGGGCAGGCGGTAGAAGGGCTCGAAGATGCGCTCGCGCAGCGCCTCGGGCACGCCGGGGCCCTGGTCGTCCACATGCAGCATCGCCCAGCCCGGCTCGGCCGCCAGCTCGACGGCCACCGTGCCGCTGCCGCCATGCCGGCGCGCGTTCTCCAGCAGGTTGCGCAGGGCCCGGCGCAGCAGGCGCGACACCCCATGCACCGTCACCGCGTCCAGTGCCGTGCCCGCGGCCAGGCCCAGGTCGGCATCCACGCGGGCGCATTCCTCGGCGGCCAGGCCCATCAGGTCCACCGTCTCGATGGTGCCGACGTCGGCTTCGCGGGCGTCGAGGCGGCTGGCCAGCAGGATCTCGTCGATCAGCTGGTCCAGCTCGGCGATGTTGCGCGAGATCTCGGCGCGGGCCGCGCTGTTGGCCTGGGGGCCCATCAGCTCCAGCCCCATGCGGATGCGCGCCAGCGGCGAGCGCAGCTCGTGCGAGGCATTGGCCAGCAGCGACTTGTGCGAGCGCACCAGCTGCTCCACGCGGGTGGCGGCATCGTTGAAACGGCGGGCCAGGTCGGCCACCTCGTCCTCGCCGCGGTCGTCGACGCGCACCGAGAGGTCGCCTTCGCCGAAGCGCTGCACGCTGCGCTGCAGGCCTTCGAGGCGCAGCGTCAGCCGGCGCACGATGGGGTACAGCCCCAGGCCGGTGGCCAGGCCCACCATGCCCAGCAGCCAGAAGATGCCGGTATGCGGATGGAGCCAGGGCGGCGGCGTGGGCCGGCGGTCGATGCGCGGGCCCAGTTCCATGGTGAACTGCTGGCCGTTGTCCAGCGAGATGGCGAATTCCAGCGGCTCGCCCGGCCGGCTGGTGCGCACCGACTTGCCGTTGGCAAAGGCGTTGTTCTGCGTGTCTCGCAGCGTCACGTCGCGCGGCAGCGGGGCGCTGCGCTGGTCGTCCGCCACCTTCCAGGCCCAGCCCGCCGCCATCACGACCACGGCCACGCCGGCCAGCACGGCCAGCCAGATGCGCACGTAGAGATGGCGGGTGAACAGGCCGACCATGAACCGTTGCTAGTCCTGCTGCTTGGCGAAGACGTAGCCGACGCCGCGCACGGTGAGGATGCGCTTGGGGTTCTTGGGGTCGGCCTCGATGGCCGCGCGGATGCGGCCCATGTGCACGTCGATGGAACGGTCGAAGGCTTCCAGTTCACGGCCTCGGACAGCCTCCATGATCTGGTCGCGCGTCAGCACCCGGCCGGCGCGTTCGGCCATCGCCACCAGCAGGTCGAACTGGTAGGAGGTGAGTTCGGCCGCCTGGCCGGCCACGGTGACGGTGCGCGCATCCCGGTCGATCTCCAGAGAGCCGAAGCGCATGCCACGCGCCGGCTCGGGCCCTGCCGCCAAGCCGCCTTCGCCGCGGCGGCGCAGCACGGCGCGGATGCGCGCCAGCAGCTCGCGCGGCTCGAAGGGCTTGGGCAGGTAGTCGTCGGCGCCGAGCTCCAGGCCGATGATGCGGTCCATGGGGTCGCCCTTGGCCGTCAGCATCAGCACCGGCACCTTGCCGGCCGCGCCGGGCAGGGCACGGATGCGGCGGCACAGGTCCAGGCCGTCGGCATCCGGCAGCATCAGATCGAGGATGACGAGGTCGGGCAGTTGCTGCTCCAGTGCCGCCATGCCGCGCGCGCCGTCGCCAGCATGGCTGACGGCGAAGCCGGACTGGGCCAGGTACTCGACGACCATCTGCGCCAGGCGCTGGTCGTCTTCGATCATGAGCAGCTGTGGGGTCGTCATGGTGAAGGGAATGCTCGCCGCCCGCCGGCAAAGGCGGTTGAAGTCTTCGTAAAGTTGGGTAAACCGGGTTGCATCGCGACGATGCATGCGAAGCGCCTGCCGGCCGCGTCCGCCTCTGCCGCGGCCTGCTGCTTGCCTCGTCGCGTTCGGCCTCAGGCCACCGCGGGGGATCGGGCCAGGTGCTCGAACAGCATCGGTGCCGCGTCGCGGTCGATGGGCGTGCGCGGCATGGGCTGGGCCAGCAGCGCGGCCAGTGCGCCATCGTCCAGCCCGGGGTGCTGGTCCAGCGCCTGCCGGTGGATCTGGTGGGCCAGCGTGCGCAGCTGTGCCACGCACTGGCGCAGCCGGGCCTGGAAGGCCGCCGCGTCGGGCAGCGGCGACTCGCGCAGGCTGGCATTGAGCTCGGCAAACCACGGCAGCGCCGCCTGGTCGAGCATGCGTGCCGCGTTGCGGCGCTCGCTCACCGACGACCAGGCACGCAGGAAGCCCTGCATCGCGATGTTCAGCTGCTGGCAGTGCTGCAGTTCCTCGCGCAGGTTGCCCAGCGTGGCGACGTCGGTCAGCCGCTCGTGGAAGAACAGCTGCGACAGCACGCCCCAGTAGTAGGTGTAGTCCCAGACCACCTTGACCGGCAGCACCTCGGGGTCGCCGAACAGCCCGTATTGCCCCTGGTAGAGCGCGAGCGTGCTGTCGTAGAAGGAGTGGTAGATGTGGTCGTACAGTTGCGCGCGCGCCTGCACCGAGCGGCCCGCGCGGTCGTGGGCGATGAGGTCGCAGATGAAGGTGTTGCTCATCGCGATGAAGTCGCTGCCGGGCGAGTAGAAGGGGTCGAGGAACAGCCCCGCCTCGCCCGTGAGTGCCCAGCGCTCGCCGCTGAAGACCTTCTTGCAGCCGTAGGAGAACTTGCGCATGAAGGCGAAGTCCTGGAGTTTGTCCCGCTGGCCGTCGAGCACGTCGAAGAGCACCGGCTGGTGCTCGGCCAGCCAGTCCATGGCCTTGTCGAAGCTGTCCATGCGCTCCAGCGGGTGGAATGCGGGGTCGGCCACGATGCCCACCGAGTGCGAGCCCGAGGCCAAGGGGATCAGCCACACCCAGTAGCCGGCGCCCACCAGGTGATTGGTCGACAGCCAGCGTGCGGCCGGCGTGCAGCGCGCGCGCCAGTCCGGATCCTGGGCCCAGTCGTCCAGCGTCAGCCGGTTGCCGATGCGGAACCACACGGCATGCGCCTGATGCTCGTTGGGCTGCACCAGGCCGAGCTGGCGCTTGAGCAGGCCAGCGCGGCCGCAGGCATCCACCACCCAGCGGCACTGCGCGGCACGGGGCTCGCCGGCCTCGGTCCATTCGATCCGGTGCAGGCCCTGCGGGGCGGGGTCCAGCGCCATGCGCCGCACCATCGCGTTGTCGACGAAGCGCACGCCCTGGGCGGCGGCCACCTCGGCCAGGTGGTTCTCGAAGATGCCGCGGTCGATCTGGTAGCTGGGGATCGACAGCGGCCGGCTCGCGCCGACCTCGGTCACGGCATCCAGGTCGCGCCGGCCTTCGGAGAAGAAGAAGCGGAAGCCGAACTTGCGCAGCTGTGCTTCATCCAGGTGCTGCTTGAGTCCGAGCACGGTGTCGAAGTAGTGGGCGCCGATCTCCACCGACGACTCGCCCACCTTGTGCGTGGCATGTGGGACCGGGTGGCTTCGGCGCTCCAGCACCAGCACGTCGATGTCGCCGAAGCGCCGCTTGAGCTGCAGCGCCAGCGTGAGTCCTGCCAGGCCGCCCCCCATGATGATGACGTCGTGGGTGGCGGGCGTGGGGTGCATGGACTCTCCTGAAAGGGGCGGTCAGCCTAGCGTGATGTGCAGTGCCAGCGTGTCGGACAGCGCGAGGACCAGCGGCTGGCCGCCTGGGTCGGGACCGCGCGCCAGGGCCTCGAAGAAGGGAAGCGAGTCGGCCATGGCGTTGGGCGGCAGGGCGCGGGCCGCCTCGGACTGCAATGCCGTGGGGATGGCTGCGCCACTGTGTAGTGCGATGGACAGCGTGGCAACGGTGCGCTCGCTGGCCTCGGGGGCCAGCACCATGGCGCCGGCCAGCAGGCCGTGCGTGTCGTGCACCTGCGCCAGCGGGCCGGCCGCTTCGGCATCGAAGCCCACCAGCAGCACGGCCTGGTGGTCGGCGGCGCATTGCGTGGCGGCTTCCAGCAGGCCGGCGGCGAAGCTGTGCGACGACGCGCTGATCGCATTGCTGGCCTGCTGGCAGCCGGTGCCGATGGTCCAGTAGCCCACGGCGGCGTTGTGCACCGAGTTGTGGAACTTGATCGGCGACAGCTGGGTGGGCGCCTGCGCGAGCGTGGCGCACATGTAGTCGCTGATGGCCAGGTCGCCCTGGGCCGAGGTGAAGACGCAGGGCAGGTCGACCGCCGCGCGGCCGGAGCCGGCCACGGCCGCGCTCGCCACTTCGAGCGCCAGCGCCACGGTGTCGGGCGCGCGGCGACGCTCGGCCGGTGCCAGGATCTGCGGGGCCGGGCGGCGGGCGGGAGCTTCGGCCAGGCCCGCTTCGCCGCGGAAGGCGGCGCGTGCAGCCTCCCAGCCAGGCAGCAGCGGATGCCAGAAGGCCGGGCCTTCGACGTAGAGCGTGGGCAGCCGGCTCATTGCACGGCCCTTCCGAAGATCAGCGCGCAGTTGTTGCCGCCGAAGCCGAAGGAGTTGGACAGCACGTGCCGTACTTCCCCCTGGGCCGGCTCGCGGCGCAGCTGCGGGCCACAGACGGCGTCGAACGTCCGCGCGTTGATGTTGCCGGGCATCAGTCCCGTCTCCAGTGCCAGCAGGCTGACGGCGGCTTCGACGATGCCGGCCGCCCCCAGCGTGTGGCCGGTGAAGCCCTTGGTGCTGCTGGCATGGGTGCGGGCCGGGAAGCGCCGCGCCACCAGGGCGGCCTCGACCTCGTCGTTCTTGCTGCTGGCCGTGCCGTGCAGGTTGATGTAGTCGATGTCGTCGGCGGCCAGGCCGGCGCGCGCCAGCGCGTCGTTCAGCGCCCGCTCGGCGCCGGCGCCTTCGGGATGCGGCGTGGACATGTGATGCGCGTCGCTCGCCTCGCCATGGCCCAGCAGGTGCGGGCCGGTGCCGCTGCGCTCCAGCAGCGCAAAGCCGGCCGCCTCGCCCAGGCTGATGCCGCGGCGCTCGGCGTCGAAGGGCCGACAGGGCTCGGGCGACACCAGCTCCAGCGAGTTGAAGCCGAACAGCACGCTGCCGCACAGCGAATCGGCGCCGCCCACCACGGCGGCGTCGGCCAGGCCCAGGCGGATCAGCCGCTCGGCCGAGGCGAAGACCTTGGCGCTGGAGGAGCAGGCGGTGGAGATCGTCTCGCACGGCCCCGTCAGCCCCAGCGCGCGCTGCACGAACAGGCCGGGTGCATGCGGCGTGTGGACCTGCGCGTTGCGCATGGCTTCGGGAAAGCGGCCCTCGGCGTCCAGCCGGGTGTAGGCCTGTTCGGTCTCGCCGATGCTGGAGGTGGAGGTGCCGATGATCACGGCGACGCGGTCCGCGCCGTGGCGCTCGCGCGCGGCCAGGGCGGCGCCGATGAAGCCGTCGGCATTCAGGCCCATCCAGGCCAGGCGGTTGTTGCGGCAATCCCAGGGCGCGAGCTCGGGCGGCAGCACCACGTCCTCGACGCCGGGCACGCGGCCGATCCAGGTGGGCAGGCGCTGTTCGGTCGGCTCGCCGAAATCGTTGGGACGCAGGCCGCTGCGCGAGGCGGCCAGCGCGCTGCGCAGCGCCTCCAGGCCGGTGCCCAGGGCGGTGGTGGCCGTGTAGGCCGTGATGACGAGGGGCGGGATCTTCTGCGGCACGGTGCGGCGGGCAGGTTTCAGGAACGAGGCGGGAGCGTAACAGCCGCCGGGCCCGCGGTGCTGAAGACCTCTCGCTACACGGGTCGGCGGGCGGCCCGCATGGCCAGCGCCACCAGCGCCAGCACCGGCAGGCCCAGCAGCGCCGTGCCGGTGAAGAAGGTGGCGTAGCCGTAGGCCTCGACGAAGGCCCCCGAGAAGCCGGCCACGAACTTGGGCAGCAGCAGCATCAGCGAGCTGAACAGCGCGTACTGCGTGGCCGAGTAGCTCACGTTGGTCAGGCTGGAGAGGTAGGCGATGAAGGCGGCCGAGGCGATGCCGCCGGCCAGGTTGTCGGCCGACACCACCGCCACCAGCGCCGTCACGTCATGGCCGCGGGTGGTCATCCAGGCGAACAGCAGGTTGCTGGCAGCGCTGAGCACGGCGCCCAGCATCAGCACCCGCATCACGCCCAGGCGCATGGCCAGCACGCCGCCGACGAAGGCGCCGACCAGGGTCATGATGACGCCGTAGACCTTGCTCACCGTGGCCACCTCGTCCTTGGTGAAGCCCATGTCCACGTAGAAGGGGTTGGCCATGATGCCCATCACCACGTCGCTGATGCGGTAGATGGCGATCAGCGACAGGATCAGCACCGCCTGCCAGCGGTAGCGGCGCAGGAAGTCGGCAAAGGGCTCCACCAGCGTGTTGCGCAGCCATTCGCCGGCCGAGCGGGCGGGCGGCAGCGGCACGCGCACGGGCTCGGCCGATAGCAGCACCGTCAGCACGCCCACCACCATGGAGCCGGCCATCACCAGGTAGGCCGTGCGCCAGCCGCCGTTCTGGTAGGCGCCGGTGGCGCTGCCCTCGGCCCAGGCCGCCACCCACAGCACGCCGGCACCGGCCCAGATCATGGCCAGGCGGTAGCCTGTCTGGTAGGCCGCCGCCAGCGCGGCCTGCTTGCGGGCCTCGGCCGATTCGATGCGGAAGGCGTCCAGCGCGATGTCCTGCGTGGCCGAGCCGAAGGCCACCAGCACGGCGCACAGCACCAGCGGCTCCAGTCCGGCGCGCGGATCGTTCAGGGCCATGCCCACCAGGCCCGCGATGACCATGGCCTGCGACAGCAGCAGCCAGCCGCGGCGTCGACCCAGCACCGTGGTCAGCGGCGGCAGCGGCAGCCGGTCGACCAGCGGCGCCCACACCCACTTGAAGCCGTAGGCCAGGCCCACCCAGCTCAGGTAACCGATGGTGGCGCGGTCGACACCGGCCTCGCGCAGGCGAAAGCTCAGCGTGCCCAGCACCAGCAGCAGCGGCAGGCCGGCCGCGAAGCCGAGGGCGAACATGCGCAGCGAGGCCGGCTCCAGGTACACGCGCAGGGTTTCGCGCCAGGGTTGCCTGGGCAATTCGGGAGTGACGGCTGGGGGATTGGACATGGAGGAGGAAGGTTGCAACCTTATTATTCCGCCCACCATGTGCCTGCTCTGCGACCTGCGTTCTGCCGCCGCCACCCCTGTCGACGACGAGGGCCCGGCGCAGCCCCGCTGGCAACCCCGCCGGGCCTTCCTGCTGGCGGGCGCCGCTGCAGCCGCCGGCGCCGCGCTGCCGGTGGCGGCCCAGGTCGACGTGGGGCCGCTGTCGGCCGCGCGCAACCTGGTGCCGGCCGATCAGATCGAAGGCGCGGCCGTGCAGCAGTACGGCGATCTGATCGCCAAGGCCCGCAGCCAGCGCGCGCTGGCCGGCCCCGAGCATCCGCAGCTGGTGCGTCTGCGCGGCATCGCACAGCGCCTCATCCCCTACACGCGCCAATGGAACGACCGGGCCGCCGGCTGGAAGTGGGAGGTCAACCTGATCGGCAGCAAGCAGGTCAACGCCTTCTGCATGCCGGGCGGCAAGATCGCCTTCTTCACCGGCATCCTGGACCAGCTCAAGCTCAGCGACGACGAGACGGCGATGGTGATGGGCCACGAGATGGCTCATGCCCTGCGCGAGCATGCGCGCGAGCGCATGGCCAAGACGGCCGGCACCGGCATGGCGCTGCAGCTGGGCGCCCAGTTGCTGGGGCTGGGCCAGCTGGGCGACATGGGCGCACGCGCCGGCACGCAGTTGATCTCCCTCAAGTTCAGCCGCGACGACGAGACCGAGGCGGACCTCGTCGGCCTGGAACTCGCCGCCCGCGGCGGCTTCCAACCCCAGGCCGCCGTCAGCCTCTGGACCAAGATGGCCCAGGTCTCCAAGAGCCAGGGCGGCCTGAGCTTCCTGTCCACCCATCCGACCGGGCCCGACCGCATCCGCGTGCTGGAGCAGAACGTGCCGAAGGTCGAAGGCCTTTACCGCGCCGCGCGACGCAGCTGATGCGCCGGGCGCGGCCTGGCCCTTGCTTGAACCGACTCATGTCCCTTCTCAGTGAACTGCGTGACCAGACCCTCGGCGAGGAGATCGCCAACGCCCTGAGCCACGGCCTGGGCGCCCTGCTGGCCATGGCCTCGCTGCCGATCCTGGTGCACCACGCTGCTGCGCGCGGCCACGTTGCCGAGGTGGTGGGGGCCAGCCTGTTCGCCGGCACGGCCATCGTGCTGTACCTGGTCTCCACCCTGTACCACGCGCTGCCGGCGGGCCGGGCCAAGCTGTGGTTCAACCGGCTGGACCATGCCTCCATCTACCTCTTCATCGCCGGCAGCTACATGCCCTTCGTGCTGGGCGTGCTGCGCGGCACCTGGGGCTGGACGCTGTTCGCCATCGTCTGGGCCGCGGCCGCGGTGGGGGTGGCGGCCAAGCTCTTCGACCGGCTCAAGCACCCGCTGTGGTCCACCGGGCTGTATGTGGCCATGGGCTGGGTGGCGATCGTGGCGGCGGTGCCGCTGGTCGAGCGCATGTCGGGCGCCGGCCTGGCCTGGCTGGTGGCCGGCGGCGTCTCGTACACGGCGGGGGCCGTCGTGTTCCTCTTCGACTCGAAGCTGCGCTATGCGCACTTCGTGTGGCACCTGTTCGTGCTGGGTGGCAGCGTGTGCCACTTCTTTGCCGTGCTCTGGCATTCGGGCGCGCCGGCGGCGCTGCCGGCCTGAGGGGGCTGTTCCGGCCCGCTCCGCAACACGGCCGGGCCTCGCGGTTGCCGGCCTGCGCCGACGCGGCGACACGGTGCCCCCGGGTACGATGCCGCGGCCCCACTTCCCGCCGAAAGGACGCACCCTCCATGCCCGCCATCGCTCGCCGACACCGACTCCTTCTGGCCTTCGCACTGCCTGCCGTCCTGTCGCTCGCGGCCTGCGGCAGCGGCGTCAGCCTGGACGAGCCCATCGAGGGGCCGACGTGGCGCCTGGTCCAGCTGCAGGGCGAGATGGTGGACGGTGGTGGCGATCCGCAGGGCACGCCCTCGGTGCAGTTCGGCAGCGACGGCCGGGCCGTCGGCAGTGGCGGCTGCAACCGCTTTTCGGGCACCTACAGCCGCACGGCCAGCCAGCTGCGCATCGGCCAGCTGGCAGCCACCCGCATGGCCTGCGTCGCACCCGAGCGCGGCCAGCGCGAAATGCAGTTCTTCCAGGCCCTGCAGTCCACGGCGAGCTACCGCCTTCAGGCGCCGGCGCGCCTCGTGCTGCTCGACGGCAGCGGGCGTACGGTGGCGATGCTGCAGCGCTGAGGGCTGCGCCTGTCGCCCTGCCGCCCTGCCGCCGGCTGCTCAGCCGGTCAGGCGTTCCAGCGCCTCGCGGTACTTCGCCGCGGTGCGTTCGGTCACGTCGTTGGGCAGGCGCGGCGCGGGCGGCGTCTTGTCCCAGGGCTTGCCGTTGATGCGCACGGCCTCCAGCCAGTCGCGCACGAACTGCTTGTCGTAGCTCGGGGGGTTGGTGCCGACAGCCAGCGCGGCCTCGTAGCCTTCCACCGGCCAGTAGCGCGAGCTGTCAGGTGTGAGCACCTCGTCCATCAGCACCAGCTGGCCGGTTTCGTCCAGGCCGAACTCGAACTTGGTGTCGGCGATGATCATGCCGCGCTGCAGCGCGATCTCGGCCGCCGTCTCGTACAGCGCGATGCTGGTCTCGCGGATCTGCTGGGCCAGCTGCGGGCCGATCATTTCGACCACGCGCTCGTAGCTGATGTTCTCGTCGTGCTCGCCCACGGCGGCCTTGGCGGCGGGCGTGAAGATGGCGCGCGGCAGCTTGGCCGAATTGACGAGTCCCTCGGGCAGCGGCACGCCGCAGACCTCCCGGTTTTCCTGGTATTCCTTCCAGCCGCTGCCGGCCAGGTAGCCGCGCACCACGGCTTCGACAGGAATGGGCTTGAGGCGCTTGACCAGCATCGAGCGGCCCGTGACCTGCGCCACCTCTTCCGGGCGCACCACGCTCTCGGGCGCCTCGCCGGTCAGGTGGTTGGGGCAGATGCCGCCCAGGCGGTCGAACCACCACAGCGCCATCTTGGTCAGGATCTCGCCCTTGCCCGGGATCGGCTCGCCCATGATGACGTCGAAGGCCGACAGCCGGTCGCTGGCGATCATGAGGATGCGGTCCTCGCCGACGGCGTAGTTGTCGCGCACCTTGCCGCGTGCAAGCAGGGGCAGGCTCTGGATGGAGGAGGTATGGACGGTCGTGGCCATGGAGGTGCCGGGCGGCAGGGTGAAGGAGGAAAGCAGCGCGCGATTATCCGCGGGTGGTGACAGGCCGGTGTCACCGCCTGTATGCGTGTCGCGCGCGAAAAAAAGCCACCGCGCGGGCGGTGGCCGGTCCGGAAGGCGCCGGGCGCCTGTCCGATGGTTTATTGGACGACCTGCGCCAGCTCGCCCTGGGCGTACTTGGCGGCCATCACCTGCAGGCCCGCGCCCTTGATCTTGCCAGCCTGGCCTTCGCAGCCGAATTCCAGGTAGCGCTGCTTGCACACGGCCTTGGCGGCTTCGCGGGCCGGCTTCATCCACTCGCGCATGTCGAACTTCTCGGGGTTCTCGGCCATGAACTTGCGCACGGCACCGGTCATCGCCATGCGGATGTCGGTGTCGATGTTGATCTTGCGCACGCCGTACTTGATGGCTTCCTGAATCTCGGCCACGGGCACGCCGTAGGTTTCCTTCATCTGGCCGCCGTACTGGTTGATGATGGCGCGCAGCTCCTGCGGCACCGACGACGAACCGTGCATCACCAGGTGGGTGTTGGGGATGCGGGCGTGGATTTCCTTCACGCGGCTGATCGCCAGGATGTCGCCCGTGGGCGGGCGGCTGAACTTGTAGGCGCCGTGGCTGGTGCCGATGGCGATGGCCAGGGCGTCCAGCTGGGTGGCCTTGACGAACTGGGCGGCCTCCTCGGGGTCGGTCAACATCTGGCTGTGGTCCAGCTTGCCTTCGGCGCCGATGCCGTCTTCCTCGCCGGCATCGCCGGTTTCCAGGTTGCCCAGGCAGCCCAGCTCGCCCTCGACGGTCACGCCGACCTTGTGGGCCATCTCGACGACCTTGCGGGTCACTTCCACGTTGTAGGCGAAGTCGGCCGGGGTCTTGCCGTCCTCACGCAGCGAGCCGTCCATCATCACCGAGCCGAAACCCAGGTCGATGGCGCCAGCGCAGATCTTGGGGCTGGTGCCATGGTCCTGGTGCATCACCAGCGGGATGTGCGGATAGGCCTCGGTCGCCGCCTGGATCAGGTGCTTGATGAAGTGCTCGCCGGCATATTTGCGGGCGCCGGCGCTGGCCTGGAGGATCACCGGGGCGCCGACTTCGTCGGCAGCGGCCATCACGGCCTGCACTTGCTCCAGGTTGTTCACGTTGAAGGCCGGAATGCCGTAGCCGTTGGCGGCGGCGTGGTCCAGCAACTCGCGCATCGAGACAAGAGCCATGGTGATGTCCTCTTAGATTAATCGTGGAAAAGTGCGAAAAAATTCCAACGATTCTACTGAGCGGGCCTGTGGGACGAGTCCGACGGCGCCAGTCCGAGGAAGCGCAGAAGCGGCGGCATCACCGGTCCGCCGATCCACTGCACGCGGGTGGCGACGGCGCCCATCAGCGTGATGTGGCTGAGGTTGTCGAAGGTGTGGACCTCCACCGGCACGCCTGCCACCTCCAGCTTGCGCGCCATCTGGGCGGTGTTGCGATGCGGGTCGACCAGGTTGTCCCGGCTGGCCGCCATGAGCAGCGTGCGCGGCGCGGCGGCCGAGACATGGTTGATCGGCTGCGATTCGGGCATCGTGCGCGGCCAGTCGAAGGCGCGCTTCACGTCCGGGTCGCCGATGGGCAGGAAGTCGTAGGGCCCGGCCAGGCCGATCCATCCGGCCAGTTGCCGGGGACTCGCCCCGAGCGCCTGGAGCCAGCGCGGATCGAGCGCCACCATGGCCGCGTTGTAGGCGCCCGAGCTGTGTCCCATGACATAGACCTGGGCCGGGTCCGCGCCCAGGCGGGCGGCGTTGTCCAGCCCCCATTTCACGGCCCGTGCGCTGTCCTGCACAAAGGCCGGATAGCGCACTTCGTGCGAGAGCCGGTAGTCGGCCACGGCCACGATGGCGCCGCGCGAGGCCAGCGCCTCGCCGACGAAGCGGTATTGGGCCCGGTCGCCCGTGGTCCAGGTGCCGCCATAAAAGAAGACCACCAGAGGCCGCCGGCCGGCCGCAGGCGCCGTGCGCGCCAGCGGCTGGTACACGTCCAGCCGCTGGCGCGGCTCGCTGCCGTAGGCGATGTCGTTCTGGACGGTGTAGGTGTCGGTGGGCGTGAGCCGGTCGACCAGCTTGATGGGGGAGCAGGCGCCCAGCGAGAGCGCGCCGGCCACGACGGCGAGCGCGGCCGCGACGGTGCGCAGCAGGGGAGGGTGGGAAGGCATGCCTTCCCATACGCAGGCGCCGCCGCTTTGGTTTCCGGCGCGCGCCGCTGTCCTACGCGGCCGGCGGGGCGGCCCGGCTGGCCGGCGTTCAGGACGCCGTGCAGATCCTCAGCATGTTGGTGCCGCCGGGCGCCCCCATCGGCTCGCCGCAAGTGATGGCGTACACATCGCCGCTCTGGACGATGCCGCGCTTCTTGAGGTGTTCCTCCGCCTGGTGGAGGGCGGCATCGCGGTCGTTCTGTGTCTCCGTCAGCAGCGGGCGCACGTTGCGGTAGAGCGCCATGCGCCGCTGCGTCGTCAGCCGCGCGGTCAGGGCATAGACCGGGATGTGCGCCGCATGGCGGCTCATCCACAGCGCGGTGGAACCCGATTCGGTCAGCGCCACGATGGCCTTGGCGCCCAGGTGGTGCGCCGTGAACAGCGCGCCCATGGCGATGGACTGGTCGATGCGGGTGTAGTGCTGGCCGCTGAAGTCCAGGTCGCGCGAGGTGTCCTCGGCCTGCTCGGCCGCCTCGCAGATGCGGCTCATCTCCTTGACGGTCTCCAACGGGTAGCGGCCGGAGGCCGTCTCGGCCGAGAGCATCACGGCGTCGGTGCCGTCCAGCACGGCGTTGGCCACGTCGCTCACCTCGGCGCGGGTGGGCACGGGGTTGGCGATCATCGATTCCATCATCTGCGTGGCGGTGATGACCACGCGGTCCATCTCGCGCGCCATGCGGATCATCTTCTTCTGCAGGGCCGGCACGGCCGCATTGCCCACCTCGACCGCCAGGTCGCCGCGGGCGACCATGATGCCGTCGCTGGCCCGCAGGATCTCCTCCAGGCGCGGAATGGCTTCGGCGCGCTCGATCTTGGCGATCAGCCCCGGCTTGTGGCCCCATTCGGCGCCGGCCACGTTGCAGAGCTGGCGGGCCATCTCCATGTCGGTGGCGTTCTTGGGAAAGCTTACCGCCACGTAATCGGCCTGGAAGCTCATGGCGGTCTTGATGTCCTCCATGTCCTTGGCCGTGAGCGCCGGGGCCGTGAGGCCGCCGCCTTCCTTGTTGATGCCCTTGTTGTTGGAGAGCTCGCCGCCCACCAGCACGGTGGTGTGCACCGCATCGCCGCGCACGCCGTCGACCCGCAGCACGATCAGGCCGTCGTTGAGCAGCAGCCGGTCGCCGGCCTTCACGTCGCGCGGCAGGTCCTTGTAATCCAGGCCCACGGCCTGGACGTCGCCCGGCTCCAGGCGGGCGGCGTCCAGCACGAAGGAGGCACCGGGCTCCAGCCAGACCTTGCCCTCGGCGAACTTGCCCACGCGGATCTTGGGGCCCTGCAGGTCGGCCATGATGGCCACCTCGCGGCCGGCGCGGCGGGCGGCCTCGCGCACCATGGCGGCGCGGTCGATGTGGTCCTGGGCCTGGCCGTGGCTGAAGTTCAGGCGCACCACGCTGACCTTGTGGACGATCATCTGCTCGATCAATGCCGGCGTGCTGGACGCCGGGCCGAGCGTGGCGACGATCTTGGTGGCGTGGCGGGGAATGCGGGGGGCCATGTGCGGGAGTCTCCAGGTCGCGCCGCCCGAAAAGCCCGGGCGGCGAAGAATTCTCACCCAAAGGCCCGGAGGTGCCTGGCGCTGCTCCCATGCCGTCAAGGAATAGGGCTTATCGGCATGACATGCGGGGCCGATTTGACGGCCGTCATCCTCGGGAAAGCCGCATCGGTTATCGTCGACGGTTGTCCAGATTCGAAAACCGCCTATTTTTCAATGGCTTACAGACCCGAACTCTCGCTGCCCGAGCCGCTTGAGCCCAGCGCGCCGCTGCCGCACCGCAAGATCATCCGCAGCTGGCTGACGCCCCTGGCGCAGCGCAGCACTTGGCGCGCCTTCGCGCTCCTCACGCTCGACTACCTCCTCTTCTTCGGCCTGATGGCCGCCGTGGTGCTGGTCGATTCCGTCTGGCTCAAGCTGCTGGCCGCCCTGGCTGCCGGCTTCGTCATCGGCCGCCTGTTCATCATTGGGCACGACGGCTGCCACCAGAGCCTGACCGAGAACCGCCGCCTCAACAAGTGGCTGGGCCGCATCGCCTTCCTGCCCTCGCTCACGGCCTACAGCCTCTGGGACATGGGTCACAACGTGGTGCACCATGGCTTCACCAACCTCAAGGGCGTGGATTTCGTCTGGGCGCCCATGACGCAGGATGAGTACCGCGCCATGTCGCCGATGCGGCGCGTGGCCGAGCGCATCTACCGCAGCGGCTGGGGTCCGGGCCTGTACTACGCCGTCGAGATCTGGTGGGCCAAGATGATGTTCCCCAGCAAGAAGATCATGGGCAATACCTACCGCCCGGTCTTCACCCGCGACTGCCTGCTGGTCAGCGGCTTCGCGCTGGTGTGGATCGCCGCCCTGGTCGGCGCCGCCTTCGCCAGCGGCCAGTCGGCCTGGCTGCTGGTGCTGCTGGGCTTCGTGGTGCCGATGGTGTTCTGGTTCAACATGATGGGCTTCGTCATCTATGGCCACCACACCCACGTCAAGGTGCAGTGGCACAACGAGAAGGCCGCCTGGCAGCGCGCCCAGCCCTTCGTCTCCACCACCGTCCACCTGACCTTTCCGTTCCGGATCGGCGCGCTGATGCACCACATCATGGAGCACACCGCCCACCACGTGGACATGAGCATCCCGCTGTACAAGCTCAAGGAAACGCAGAAGGTGCTCGAGCAGATGCTGCCCGGCCGCATCATCATCCAGCGCTTCTCGTGGAAGTGGTACTTCGACACCGCCCGCGCCTGCAAGCTGTATGACTTCACGCGCCAGTGCTGGACCGACTTCAAGGGCCGCGCCACGAGCGAGCTGCGCTCGTTGGTGCCGCCGCAGGCGGCCGAAGCCGTCGCCCGTCCGGCCTGACGTGACGACCTGATCCCCCGCAGCGGCCTGCCGCCGCGTGCGGCGACAAAACAAAAAACCCGGTGCCGCAGCAATGCGGACCGGGTTTTTTGTTGGGCGGACAGCTTGGCTGGCAGGTGAGGCGGTGGCGGTACCCAGGCGCCGCCGCGCCGCCTCCGGACGCTCAGCCCGCTGCGCGCTTTTCCAGGATCTCGAAAGCCGGCAGCTTCTTGCCTTCCAGCACTTCCAGGAAGGCGCCGCCGCCGGTGGAGATGTAGCCCACGTCCTTCTCGATGCCGTACTTGGCGATGGCCGCCAGCGTGTCGCCGCCGCCGGCGATGGAGAAGGCGCTGCTCGCCGCGATGGCGCGGGCGATGGCCTCGGTGCCCTTGGCGAAGGCGTCGAACTCGAACACGCCGACCGGGCCGTTCCAGACGATGGTGCCGGCCTCGCGCAACTGGGCGGCGAGCTGCTCGGCGGTCTGCGGGCCGATGTCGAGGATCAGGTCGTCCTCGGCCACCTCGGTGGCGGGCTTGACGGTGGCGGGCGCGTCGGCCGAGAAGCTCTTGGCCGTCACCACGTCCACCGGGATCGGCACGGCGGCGCCGCGGGCGCGCATGGCCTCGATCACGGCCTTGGCCTCGTCGACCAGATCGGCCTCGGCCAGCGACTTGCCGATGGGCAGGCCGGCGGCCAGCATGAAGGTGTTGGCGATGCCACCGCCCACGATCAGCTGGTCCACGTTGGCGGACAGGCTCTTGAGGATGGTCAGCTTGGTGCTCACCTTGGAGCCGGCCACGATGGCCACCAGCGGCCGCTTGGGCGCGGCCAGGGCCTTGGTGATGGCGTCGATCTCGGCCGCCAGCAGCGGGCCGGCGCAGGCCACGGGCGCGAACTGGGCGATGCCGTAGGTGGTGGCCTCGGCGCGGTGGGCGGTGCCGAAGGCGTCGTTGACATAGATGTCGGTCAGGGCGGCCATCTTGCGGGCCAGCGCCTCGTCGTTCTTCTTCTCGCCCTTGTTCAGGCGGCAGTTCTCCAGCAGCACGACTTCGCCCGGCGCGACCTGCACGCCGTCGGTCCAGTCGGCCACCAGGCGCACGTCGCGGCCCAGCAGCTCGCCCAGGCGCTGGGCGACAGGGGCCAAAGAATCCTCGGGCTTGAAGGCGCCCTCGGTCGGGCGGCCCAGGTGGGAGGTGACCATCACCGCCGCGCCGGCGTCCAGCGCCATCTGGATGCAGGGCACCGAGGCGCGGATGCGCGTGTCTTCGGTAATGCGGCCATCGTCGTCCTGCGGAACGTTCAGGTCGGCGCGGATGAAGACCCGGCGGCCCTGGGCCTTGCCTTGTGCACACAGATCGGAGAAGCGGATGACGTTCATGGTTGCGGCTTGGGAGGAAGTTGTCTCGGCGCCGTCCGCGTGCGGGACGGGCAACAGGCCATTGTAGGGAGCGGCTTTGCCGCTACCAGCCCAATCCCAGGTGCAGGGGCAGGTACACCGCCATGCCGCCGGCCATCGTGATGAGGGTGCTGCGCCGCCAGAAGTACAGCGCCGCGCCCACGGCGGCGGCGAAAAGGCGCGCATCCTGCCAGGAGGGGACCAGGTGCCCGCCGCTCATCACCACCTCGGGCGCCACCACGGCGGCCAGCGCGGCCACCGGTGCGTAGCGCAGGGCCCGGTGCACCCAGGCCGGCAGCGGCAGGCTGCGCTCGCTGATGAAGAAGAAGCAGCGCGTAACCACGGTCACCACGGCCAGGCCCAGAATGATGGCGACGGTCCACGGATCGGTCTGCATCAGCCCGCCTCTCCGGTGCGGCCGCGGGCCAGGCGGCCCAACTGCTGTTCGAGCCAGAAGCAGGCCAGCACCGCCAGGCCGATGGACACCACGATGTTCAGCCGCAGGGGCAGGGCGTAGGCCGCCACCGCGGTGGCGCTGGCGATGAGCAGCGCCAGCACCTGCAGACGGGTGGTGACCATCGACGCCAGGATGCCCACCAGCGCCAGCACGCCGGCGAAGCCCAGGCCCCAGCGCCGGGGAATCAGTTCAGCAAGCGCGACGCCGGCGAGGCTCAGCAGGATCCAGCAGCTCCAGTTGACGGTGTAGCCGCCCACGAGGTACGCCTCCTGGTCGTCGCGCTCGGCCTGGGTCGTGGGTGGCTGCGGATAACGGCGGGTGAAGACGGCATAGCTCAGGTCGCCCGTCAGGTAGCCGTGCACCAGGCGACGCCAGCGCGGCATGTGCATCAGGTAATGGCGCAGGTGCAGGCTGAAGACGACGAAGCGCAGGTTCACGCAGAAGGCGGTGGCCAGGATCACCCAGGCGGGTGCACCCGCGACCAGCAGCGGCACGGCGGCCAGCTGGGCACTGCCGGCATAGACCAGCAGTGTCATGAGCACTGCTTCCAGCGGCGACAGGCCGGCCTTCACCATGGCCACGCCGGTCATCAGGCCCCAGGCGCCAATGCCCAGCGCCACCGGCGTCATCAGCCGGGCGCCCTCGCGGAAAGCCAGCCGCCGGCGGAGGGCGGACGACCAGAACATCAGGCCAGCACCGTGCCGGCGGCCAGGGGCGCCCCGCGCAGGAAGTCGGCCGCCGCCAGGCGCTTGCCGCCGGCCCGCTGCAATTGCGTGGCCACCAGCAGGCTGCCGCCGCCGGCCGCGATGACGACACCGTCGGCATCGGCGCGCAGCACGGTACCCGGCACCGGGCCGGTGGCGCCAGCCGCGGGTTGTGCACGTGCCGCCCAGATCTTCAGCGGCTGGCCGTCCAGCTCGGCCACGGCCCCCGGGAAGGGATCGAAGGCGCGCACCCGGCGGGCCAGGGTGGCGGCGTCCTGCGTCCAGTCGATGCGGGCCTCGGCCTTCTCGATCTTGTGGGCGTAGGTCACACCCTCGGCCGGCTGGGGCGTGCGCGGCAGCGGCCCGGTCTCCGCCTGGCGCAGCGCCTGCACGATCAGCCGACCGCCCATCGCGGCCAGCCGGTCGTGCAACTGGCCGGTGCTTTCCTGGGCGCCGATGGCGAGGGATTCGGCCAGCAGCATGTCGCCCGTGTCCAGGCCGGCGTCCATCTGCATGATGGTCACGCCCGTTTCGGCATCGCCGGCCTCGATGGCGCGGTGGATCGGGGCCGCGCCGCGCCAGCGGGGCAGCAGGCTGGCGTGGATATTGAGGCAGCCCAAGGCCTGGGTGCCGGCCGGCGCCCCTTCGCCCTGGCCGGCCATCAGGTCCAGCACCCACTGCGGCAGGATCAGGCCGTAGGCGGCCACGACCATGGCATCGGCCCGGGCGGCCGCCAGCTGCTCGCGCGCCTGGGCGGCGTCCTCGGGGTACTTGCCATCCAGGCGCAGGCTGCGTGGCTGGGCCACCGGCCATCCCCGGGTCAGGGCATGCGCCTTGACCGGCGAGGCCTGCAGCTTCATGCCGCGGCCGGCGGGGCGGTCGGGCTGAGTCAGGACCAGGGCGATCTCCATGCCGGCGGCATCCAGGGCTTCGAGCGCCACGCGGGCGAATTCGGGCGTGCCCGCGAAGACGATCCTCATCGGTGGGGAAATGCTTTCAAGGACGGTTGGGCGGCACGAAGCGCAGGTCGTCGCCCGTGTGGTAGCGGCGCACCACGCCCTGGGGGTCGATGTAGATGTAGAGCAGGCGCGGTGTGTTCAGCTGGCGGTAGCGCCACTGCCATACGTCGCCCTGGAACGACCATACGCGCGAGATCTCCTCCGGCCGGCCGAAGGCGCGCAGCACGTCGGCCACCCGCCACTGGTCGACGAGGATCTGGCCGAAACGGCCTTCGTCGAGCGCCTGCGTCACGGCCACGACGCGGCCACCGGCGTCCAGGTCGACGTTGTTGACCTCGAAGCCCGCGGGCTGCCGGGAATACTGCAGGCGTTCGCCCGCGGGCAGCGCATAGGTGGCGGTGGGCGCGCCGAGTCGCTGCAGCACCTCGCCGCGGGAGGTGCCCGGTGGCACCCATTGCGGTTCGCTGGCGCAGCCCACCAGCCAGGCGGCGGCGGCCAGTGCGCACCCGAGGGCGAGGCGACGGCCGGTGCTCATGCGCTGCGCCGCCCGCCCTCGCGTTGCACGTCGCGCTGGGCCTTCAGCAGCTTGGTCTTGATGCGGTTTCGCTTGAGCGGCGACAGGTATTCGACGAACACCTTGCCCAGCAGATGGTCGAGCTCGTGCTGGATGCAGATCGCCAGCAGGCCCTCCGCCTCGATGGTCTGCGGGTTGCCGTCGGCGTCGAGCGCTTGCACGCGCACGGCGGTGGAACGCTCCACGCCGTCGTAGATGCCCGGCACCGACAGACAGCCCTCTTCGTTCATGACCTTCTCGTCGCTGGCCCAGACGATCTCGGGATTGATCAGCACCAGCGGCTCGTTGCGCTCCTCGGACACGTCGATCACCACCAGGCGCTCGTGCACGTCGATCTGCGTGGCGGCCAGGCCGATGCCGCTGGCCTCGTACATGGTCTCGAGCATGTCGGCCACCAGGGTGCGGATGCGCGCGTCGACGGCCTGCACGGGCTTGGCCACGGTGTGCAGGCGCGGGTCGGGATAGCTCAGGATGGTTCGCAGGGCCATGTCTCTTACGGAAAGTTGTGGCTATTTTCGCCATTTCGACCCCCGCCCGACGCCGCTGCGCCCGGATGACGTTGCTGCCGGCAGGGCTTGCGCGCAAAATCGTTGCAAATTGTGAGTATTCGCTACTCCCGCCCGCGCCGTGGCAGGATGGCGCGCCGACCATGTACCACCTTCGACTGCCTGCCATCCACCTTGCCGCCGCGGCCCTGCTCGGTCATTTCGCCGCCCACGCGCAGAACTACCCGGTGACGCCGGCTCAGCGGGCCGTCGCGCAGCAGACGGCCCAGCAGGGCGTGCCCCTGTCCGAACTGGCGCCCAACGCGCCCGACGAATACACCGTCAAGCGTGGCGACACGCTCTGGGCCATCTCGAAGATGTACCTGCTCAAGCCCTGGCGATGGCCCGAGCTGTGGGGCATGAACCTCGGCGAGATCGCCAACCCGCACCGCATCTATCCCGGCCAGGTGCTCTACCTCGACAAGACCGGGGGCCGCGCCCGCTTGAGTCTGCGTCGCGGCCTGGGCGGCAGCGGCGACACGGTCAAGCTGTCGCCGCGCACGCGCTACGACTCGGCGGCCAACCTCGCACTGCCCACCCTCGATCCCAGCCGCATCGACGCCTTCCTGACCGAGCCGCTGGTGGTCGAGGAGGGCACGCTGGCCGCCGCCCCGCGGATCGTGGCCGGCAACGACGAGCGGGTGCTGCTGTCGCGCGGCGACCGCGCCTATGTCCGCGGCCAACCCGGGGCGCCGCTGGTCGAGCCGGCAGGGCCGCTGCCGCAGTACCGCGTCTTCCGCAATGCCACGCCGCTCAAGGATCCGGGCACGGGCGAGATCCTCGGCTACGAGGCGCAATACGTGGGCCGCGTGCGCCTCGTGCGCGGCGAGTCGCAGACGCCGGCCACCGACTCGGCGCCGGGCGTCGCGGTGCCGGCCTCGGTCGACGTGATCGCCGCCCGCGAGGAGATGCGTGCCGGCGACCGCCTGTTGCCCGAGCCGCCCGAGCAGCTGATCAGCTACGTGCCCCGCGCGCCGGCCCAGCCGGTGGAAGGCGGCCGCATCATCTCGATCTACGGCAATGGCGTGCAGTACGCCGGCCAGAATCAGGTCGTGGCCATCAACAAGGGGCTGCGCGACGGCATCGAGAGCGGCAACGTGCTGGCCATCCTCAAGAACGGCCAGACCATCGTCGACCGCACCGGCGGCGACAAGGAGACGCTCAAGCTGCCCGACGAACGCATCGGCCTGCTGATGGTGTTCCGTCCCTTCGAGCGCGTCTCGTACGCCCTGGTGCTCGAGATCACCGACACGCCCCGCGCGGGCGACCGCCTCACCAATCCCTGAACAACAAGGGCGCGGGGTGGAGAGGGAGGATCTGCGGGGCTGGCTGCGGCTGGCCCTGGCCCCCGGTGTAGGGGCCGGTACCGCAAGAAGGCTGCTCACGGCCTTCGGATGGATGGCCGGACGCGGTGTTCGCGCAACCGGCCGCCGCCCTGGAGGCGCTGTGCAGCCCGGCCCAGGCCCGGGCGCTGCTCGACGAGCAGGAGGGCTTCGCGGCCATGCTCCACCGCACGCGCGAATGGTTGGATGCGACCGGCCCCGAGGGCGCCGTGCACCGCATCGTCGCCCTGGGCGATGCCGCCTATCCGCCGGGGCTGCTGGAGATCGCCGATCCGCCGCTGATCCTCTACCTGCTCGGCCCGGCCGGGCTGGTGGATGCGCCCCTGCCCGGCGACGGCCTGGCCATCGTGGGCAGCCGCAATCCCACACCGCAGGGCGCCGTCGATGCACGCCTCTTCGCCCGCGCGCTGGCCGAGGCCGGCTTGCCCATCGTTTCGGGTCTCGCGCTGGGCGTGGACGGGTCGGCGCACGAGGGCGCGCTGGAAGCCGCCACGGCGGCGGATGGCCGGCTGAGCACCATCGCGGTGGTGGGCACGGGGTTGGACCGCGTCTACCCGGCGCGCCACCGGTCGCTCGCCCACCGCATCGCGGCCCGGGGCGTGATCCTGAGCGAACAGCCGCTGGGCACGCCACCGCTCACGGCCAACTTCCCTCGCCGCAACCGGCTGATCTCCGGGCTGTCGCAGGGCACGCTCGTGGTGGAGGCGGCATTGGCCTCCGGCTCGCTGATCACGGCGCGCTGCGCGGTCGAGCAGGGCAAGGAGGTGTTCGCCATTCCCGGCTCCATCCACTCGCCGCAGTCGCGGGGCTGCCATGCCTTGATCCGCCAGGGCGCCAAGCTGGTGGAAACCGCGGCAGACGTGCTGGAGGAACTGCGCCGGCCCGCCGCGGCATCCGTCCCAGGCACTGCCTCGCTCTTCGAGCGCGAAGGCGCGAGCGAGGTGGACGAAGCGGCCACGCCCGGGCCGGAGGACGGCGACGGACTGCTGAAGCACCTCGGCCATGCGCCGGCCACCCTGGACGCGCTCTGCGCCCGCACCGGCCTGGCCACGCCGGTCCTGCAGGCCCGGCTTCTGGAGCTGGAACTGGACGGCCGCGTCGGCCGACTGCCCGGCGGCCTGTTCCAGCGCATCGAAGTGGGCTGAGCACGCCCGGTTGGCAGCTGGCTGGGGGCGTTTCGTCGGCGCTTCTTCTGCGCCTGTCGGGCAAACACGGCGCATGCCGCGTTGGAAGGGCCGCGATTCTGGATTCTGGTTTCGCCTATCGCTCAAGCTGGGAGGGCTCGAGCGGCCGCGGAGCAGGCCATGCCAGAGCACCCGCGGAACTGGCTCCGCCAGGCCGCCGGGTGCGCCCCCCTCCAAGCCGAAGGCGCAAGAGAGGGGGGAGCCGCGAAGCGGCATGGGGGGCGCCCCTTTTCCTAGCTCAGCAGCCGCTCCGGATTGGCGTCGATCTTGGCCAGGGCCTCGCGGGTGGCGCGGACGGTCAGCGTCTCCTCTTCCGCCGGCACGAGCAGGCCGCCGTGCAGGTAGGCGGCGAGGCGCTGGGCCTGGATCAGGAACTGCCGGCCATCGGGCGAGCCGAACAGGTGCAGCTGGCGGTGCTTGCTGCGCCACACGAACTGCACCTGGCTGGGCCGTCCGTTGTGGTCGAGGAGGAACCAGGCGCCCACCTGCAGCGCGTTGGCCCATTCCAGCGCCTCCGGCGGCGCCTCGGCGCCGTTGTTGGCCAGCACTTCCATCGACGACACGTCGATGCCCAGCAACAGCTCCAGGTGGGTCGAGTCCAGGGCCAGCGGCTCGGCGCTCTGGTCCGCGATCACCGCCTCCAGATTGGCCAGCCGGCCTGCCAGGTTCTCGATCTGCGCGGCGGGAATGCTCTCGGTCTTGGCCGTGAAGGCGTCCGAGAGCGTGCGGCCCAGCGTGCGGATGTGGTCCTCCTGCGGCTGCCCGGTCAGGCCCATCAGGTCCATGCCCTGGCGCAGGCGCTGAAGCAGCGAGGGCAGGGCCTGGATCATGCGGGCGCGCTCGCTGCGGCTCGGCTTGGCGCTGGCCGCCCAGACCAGCTCCGAGGCCACCCGGCGCAGCTGCGCCGTCTGCTCGTCCTGTGCGCCGTACTTGAGCGCGCCGATGGCCAGCACTTCCGCCCACACCTTGAACAGGAACTCGCGGATCTCCTCGCGCACCGGCATGTCGTTGAGCATCTTGCGAAGCTCGATGGTGTACTGGATGGCCAGCGTCTCCTTCTGCTCCACCTGCTGCGCGACGCTCATCACCTTCTGGGTGGCGTCGTTCTGGGTCAGGTACTTGGAGAGGAAGGCCACGAACTCGTCGTAGACCAGCTTGAACACGCGCTGGCCGGTTTCCGGGTACTGCTCGATCACCTGCACCACGCGGCGGATTTCGCTCTCCAGCGCGCTGCCGGAGATGGCGGCGGCGTCGAAGCCCATCACGACCGAGCCCATGCGGTCGATCAGCATGCGCGCCGGATGCTGCAGGGAGGCGAAGAACTCCGCATCGGCCACCGCCACCCGCAGCACGGGCATCTGCAGCCGGGCGAACCACACGCGCACGGAGAAGGGAATGCGCTCTTCGGCCAGGATGGACTGGAACATCAGCGCGACCACTTCCACCGTCGCCTTGTCGGCCGACGTGGGCGCACGCCGCTTGAGCTCGCCGCTCTGGCGCCGAAGGTCGCTGGCGGCACGCTGCATGAGGCCGGGCTCGGCCACGTCCACGTACACGCCCACGTTGAAGGGATAGGCGGCTTCCACGTCGGCGATGGCGGCGGTGAAGGCCTGGGCGCCGGTGTTGGTGGCCCAACTGCGCCGCTCGACGCCCATGGGCATCGGGCCGTCCGTGTGGCCCGTGGGGCCCGCGCCGTAGGCGTAGGCCGGGCCGGGAGCGCCCCCGCGGCCGCTGTGCCCGCCGGGGGCGGTGGTGATGCCGCTCGCGCCTCCACCCCCGAGGGAGGCCGGGCCGCCCTCGCCCCCGCCGGCCACCACGCCGCCGATGATGCGCCGCAGCCGCCCGAGCACGGCGCTGGCCTGCTGTCGCGCGGAAGCCATGGCGCCGGGGCTCGCGGCGAAGGGGGCAGCGTCGGGCATGGCCCGGGTGCGATCCCAGGGGCCCGCGGCCCCCTGGCGGCCGGCCGGTGCGCTCCCGCTCGCCGGGCCCAGGGGACTGGCGGCGCTGTCCGCGCCCCGTCGCACCAGGCTGCGCAGTTCGATCTCCGGCATCACCCCGCGCGCGATCAGGAAGGCATTCAGGGCCTCGTAGCCCTTGCTGGCGGCATCGCCGAGGTGGCCCGCGAGGACGTCCTGCACCTGCGACCACAGGGCGCGCGGCAGTCCGGTCGATGTCCATTCCTCGACCAGGATGGAGGCCAGCGTCTCCGGCCGCAGCACGTCGCCGCTCGCCCAGTCGGCCCCGCTGCTGCCCTCCAGATGCTGGATGCGCAGCTTCAGTTCATTCAGTTCGAAAGGTGAGCGGTCCTGGAGCGCCATCGCCAGTCGCGAGACCAGGATGCTGTTCTCCACGACCTCGTCGCCCACCAGCTCCAGCCGCAGCGATCCGCTGGTCGAGGTGCCCGCGGCCGGAGCCTGAGACAGGGCCTGCGACCAGCGCTGGCGCACCGCCTCCAGCCAGCGCGCGTGGTCGGCCTCCCAGGCGAGCAGGTGATCGCGGTTCTCCTGCATCTTGCGGGCCGTGCCCACCTCGCCGGCCAAGGCCAGCAGCCGGTCGCGCACGGCCTGGGTGGTGCGCAGCACCGCCGCCTCCATGGCGTGCACGAAGCGCTCGCGCGACTCGCGCGCGAGCAGCAGGGCAGATTCGCGGGGGAGCGAAGGGCTCATGGCGACAGGGAGGGCGCATCAGCGCCGGCAGCGGGCAGGGCGTTCACGCAGGGGGCAAGACAGGCGGAACGAAAGATAGTGAATTGTTGTTAATTCCAACTGGTTCGAATGTAACGGAGGCCGCCACTGCACCGTATGCGGGGTCCGCCCAAGTCCCGAAGCGCGGGTCAGAAAAGCGTCGACAAGGCGACAGGCTGCACAGATACGCGCGGCGCCGCATGCGGCATGCCCTGTCCAGAAAAGAAGAAACCCGGCCGGGGCCGGGTTGGACGTGGGGGCCGGTGCGCGCTTACACCGTGGCGCCGGCGTTGGGATCGTTCGGATCCTCGTCGCGCTTGGCCGGGCCGCCCTTGATCAGGTCCTCGCGCTTCACCCCCAGCCACATGGCGATGGACGCCGCCACGAAGCAGGAGGAATAGATGCCGAAGCAGATGCCAATGGTCAGCGCCAGCGCGAAGTAGTGCAGCGTCGGGCCGCCGAAGAAGAACATCGACAGCACCACCAGCTGAGTGGAGCCGTGGGTGATGATCGTGCGGCTGATGGTGCCCGTGATGGCGCTGTCGATGATCTCGACCGTGTCCATCTTGCGATAGCGCCGGAAGTTCTCGCGGATCCGGTCGAAGATCACCACCGACTCGTTCACCGAGTAGCCCAGCACCGCCAGCACCGCCGCCAGCACCGCCAGCGAGAACTCCCACTGGAAGAAGGCGAAGAAGCCCAGGATGATCACCACGTCGTGCAGGTTGGCCAGCACGGTGGACAGCGCGAACTTCCATTCGAAGCGGAAGGCCAGGTAGATCATGATGCCCACCACCACCATGCCCAGCGCCTTCAGGCCGTTGGTGGTGAGCTCGTCGCCCACCTGCGGGCCGACGAACTCGTTGCGGCGCAGCTGCACCGACGGGTCGACCGTCTTGAGGGCGGTCATCACGCGGTTGCTCTGCTCCTGCGAGCTCACGCCCTTCTGGGCCGGCAGGCGGATCATCACGTCGCGCGAGCTGCCGAAGTTCTGCACCTGCACGTCCTGATAGCCCAGGCCACTGACGGCGCTGCGCACCTTGTCGAGCTCGGCCGCCTGCGGGTAGTTCACTTCCATCACCGTGCCGCCGGTGAACTCCACCGACAGGTGCAGCCCGCGATGGAACAGGAAGAAGACGGCCGCGACGAAGGTGATGATCGAGATCGCGTTCAGCACCTTCGCATAGCGCATGAACGGGATGGTGCGGTGGATGCGGAAGAATTCCATGGTCGTTGTGCTCCGTTCCGCGGCTTACTTGGCCTTGGCCAGGGAGGTCTCTTCGGCCTGGCCCGGGCGCCAGACGGTGCCGATGGACACGGTCTTGAGCTTCTTCTTGCGGCCGTACCAGAGGTTGACCAGCCCGCGCGAGAAGAACACGGCCGAGAACATCGAGGTGACGATGCCGATGCAGTGCACCACCGCGAAGCCGCGCACCGGGCCCGAGCCGAAGGCCAGCAGCGCCAGGCCCGCGATCAGCGTGGTGACGTTGGAGTCGAGGATGGTGCCCCAGGCGCGGTCGTAGCCGGCGTGGATGGCGGCCTGCGGCGAGGCGCCGTTGCGCAGCTCTTCGCGCACTCGCTCGTTGATCAGCACGTTGGAGTCGATGGCCACGCCGATGGCCAGCGCCATGGCCGCGATGCCCGGCAGCGTGAGCGTGGCCTGCAGCATCGACAGGATGGCCACCAGCAGCAGCAGGTTCACGCCCAGCGCGATCGACGAGAAGACGCCGAACAGCGCGTAGTACACGCACATGAACACCATGATCGCCAGGAAGCCGTAGGCCACGCTCTTGAAGCCCATGGCGATGTTGTCGGCACCCAGGCTCGGGCCGATGGTGCGCTCTTCGATGATCTCCATCGGCGCGGCCAGCGAGCCGGCGCGCAGCAGCAGGGCCAGATCGTTGGCCTCGACCACGTTCATCGAGCCGGAGATCTGGAAGCGCGTGCCCAGCTCGCCGTTGATCGACGGCGCCGTCAGCACCTCGCCCTTGCCCTTCTCGAACAGCAGGATGGCCAGGCGCTTGCGGTAGTTGTCGCGGCTGACGTCGCGCATGATGCGGCCGCCCTTGGCGTCAACGGTCAGGTCAACCTTGGGCTGCTGCGTCTGCGAATCGAAGCCGGGCTGCGCGTCGGTCAGGTTCTCGCCGCTGATGACGACCTGCTTCTTCACGATCACCGGACGTCCGTCGCGGTCCATGAAGCGCTCGGAGCCGAAGGGCACGGGGCCGGTGCCCAGTTCGGCGGCGCGGCCTTCGGCGCTTTCGTCCACCAGGCGGAGTTCCAGCGTGGCGGTGCGGCCCAGGATTTCCTTGGCCTTGGCCGTGTCCTGCACGCCGGGCAGTTGCACGATGATGCGGTCCAGGCCCTGCTGCTGGATCACCGGCTCGGCCACGCCCAGTTCGTTGATCCGGTTGTGCAGCGTGGTGATGTTCTGCTTGAGGGCGCTGTCTTCCAGGCGTCGGGCCGCCTCGGGCTTGATGGTCACGGCCAGCTTGTAGTCGTTGCCGTCCTGGCTGGCGGTGGCCGCGAGGTCGGTGAACTGGTCCTGGACCAGGTTCTGCGTGGCCTGCTGGGCGGCGGCGTCGCGCAGGCGCACCTCGATGGCCTGGCCGTTGCGCGTGACGGCGGCGCCGCGGATGTTCTTGTCGCGCAGCGCGGTGCGCAGGTCGCTGGCGAAGGTCTCGGCGCGCTTGTCCAGGGCGCCCTGCATGTCCACCTGCAGCATGAAGTGCACGCCGCCGCGCAGGTCCAGGCCCAGGTACATCGGGAAGGCATGCAGTGCCGACAGCCAGGTCGGCGAGCGCGACACCAGGTTCAGCGCCACCACGTAGGGTGCGTCATTGGCATCGGGCACCAGGGCATGCTGCAGCACGTCGCGGGCCTTGAGCTGGTCGTCGGTGGTGCCGAAGCGGGCGCGGATGGAGTTGGCATCCAGCGTCAGCATGTCGGGCGCGAGGTTGGCGGCCTTGAGCGCCGCTTCCACGCGCTGCTGCGTCGAGGCATCCACCTTGACGGTGGACTTGGCGGGCGAGACCTGCACGGCCGGCGCTTCGCCGAAGAGATTGGGCAGGGTGTAGATCAGCCCCACCAGCAGCACGATCACCATGATCGCGTACTTCCAGACCGGATAGCGGTTCATCGCTGGATACCTAAGGAATCGAGACGCGGATGCGCTCAAAAAGAGAGGCTGCCCCGGGGGCAGCCTCTGCGCCTAATTACTTGTAGCTGCCCTTGGGGAGCACCTGGACCACGGCGCTGCGCTGCACCTTGATCTCGACGCCGTTGGAGATTTCCAGCGTCAGAAACTGGTCGCCCATGGCGCTGATGCGGCCGACCACGCCACCGGCGGTGGCCACGTCGTCGCCCTTGGCCAGGGCGTCCAGCATGGCGCGCGTTTCCTTCTGGCGCTTCATCTGCGGGCGGATCATGACGAAGTACAGCACCACGAACATCAGCACCAGCGGCAGCATGCTGGTGAGGGAAGACATCATGTCGCCGCCACCGGCGGCAGGGGCGGTCTGGGCGAAAGCGGAGGAAATGAACAAGGGAGGTCTCCAGGAGAGCGGATGGGGTCTGACCGCAGGCGGTGCCCGCGGTTCCGGGGCGGCCGGATCGCTGGAAGCGGGGCCGCCGGTGCGCGAAGAGGCCCACGAGGGGAGGGCTTCGCACAACCGGCGGATTGTATGCGGGGGGTCTTGACGGGCCGGCGTCAAGCCGGCACGCGGCGCGGGATATTGCACGCCCTGCCAAGGCTGCTGTCACCGCGCGCCTCGGCCTGCACCCCGGACAGCGGCGCGCGGCATTCCGCGGGGCGGACGGCCGCGCGCGCTGATCAGGCCGCGGCGCGTGTGGCCGGCTCGCCCGTGCGCCAGCGCGCCATCAGGGACTGCCAGCGCGTGCGCACGGCAGCCAGGTTGCGCTCCTTCACATGGCCGTAGCCGCGGATGCCGTCGGGCAGCGCGGCGATCTCCAGCGCCAGCGCATGATGTTCGGCGTCCAGGCCCTGCAGCACTTCCTCGATGGCCGCGCGGTATTCGCCGATCAGCGCGCGTTCGGTGCGGCGCTCCTCGGTGCGGCCGAAGGGGTCTAAAGCGGTGCCGCGCAGGCCCTTGAGCCGTGCCAGCACGCCGAAGGCGCGATGCATCCATGGACCAAAGCGTTGCTTGACCAGCTCGCCCTTGGCGTTGCGCTTGGCGATCGCCGGCGGCGCCAGGTGGTAGTGCACGGTGTAGTCGCCTTCGAACATCTGGTCGATGCGCTCGCGGAAGCCCGTCTGCGTGTGCAGGCGCGCCACCTCGTACTCGTCCTTGTAGGCCATCAGCTTGAAGAGCTGGCGGGCCACCGTCTCGGCCAGCGCCGTCTTGCCCAGCGGCGCCTCGGCCGCGCGCACGCGTTCGACGAAGGCGCGGTAGTCCTCGGCATAGGCGCCATTCTGGTAGTCGGTCAGGAAGTCCACGCGCCGCGCCACCAGCGAGGCCAGCGTCTCGCGCTTCTTGAACTCGATCACCTGGCCCGGGTTCAGGCGCTGGGCCATCTCGGCCGGCCGGTGCGCGGCCTGGCGGCCCCATTCGAAGGCGGCCTTGTTGGCCTCGATGGCGACGTTGTTGAGCTCGATGGCGCGCATCAGCGATTCGTGCGCCAGCGGGATCCAGCCCTTCTGCCACGCATAGCCCAGCATCATCGGGTTGACGAAGAGCGTGTCGCCCATCAGCTGCGTGGCGGCCGCATCGGCGTCGAAGGCGCCCACGCCGGCCTCGCCCACGGCCTTGCCGATCTGCACGGCACAGGCGTCCTGCGGGTTCTGCCACTGCGCGTTCTTGACGAAGCTGGCGGTGGGCGTGCTGTGGGTGTTGAGGGCCACGTGCGTGCGGCCCTCGCGCATGCGGGCCAGGGTCTCGCCGTTGACGGTGACGATGGGGTCGCAGGCCAGCACCAGGTCGGCGGCGGCGGTGCCGACGCGGGTGGTGCGGATGTCGTCCTGCCGCGCCCCGATCAGCACATGGCTCCAGGTGGCGCCGCCCTTCTGGGCCAGGCCGGCGGCGTCCTGCGTGACGATGCCCTTGCCCTCGATGTGTGCTGCGACGCCCAGCAGCTGGCCGATGGTGATGACGCCCGTGCCGCCCACGCCCGCGACGACGATGCCCCAGACCTGGTTGGCCGCCAGCGCCGGCAGCGCGGGCTCGGGCAGGGCACCCAGCTCGGCCGGCGTACCGGCCTGGCCCTTGGCCTTCTTCTTGAGCTGGCCGCCTTCGACCGTGACAAAGCTCGGGCAGAAGCCCTTCAGGCAGCTCATGTCCTTGTTGCAAGTGCTCTGGTTGATGGTGCGCTTGCGGCCGAACTCGGTTTCCAGCGGCTCCACCGACAGGCAGTTGCTCTGCACGCTGCAGTCGCCGCAGCCTTCGCACACCAGGTCGTTGATGACCACGCGCTTGGCCGGATCGACCATCGTGCCGCGCTTGCGGCGGCGGCGCTTCTCGGTGGCGCAGGTCTGGTCGTAGATGATGGCCGTGGTGCCGGCGATCTCACGGAACTCGCGCTGCACCGCGTCCAGCTCGTCGCGGTGGCGCACCTTCACCGTCTCACCGGCGTAGCTGCCCGGAATGGCCACGCCCTGGTACTTGGCCGGCTCGTCCGTGACGATCACGACCTTCGTCGCGCCCTCTGCATGCAGGCTCTCGGCGATCTGCAGCACCGAATGGCCCTCGGGCCGTTCGCCCACCTGCTGGCCGCCGGTCATGGCCACGGCGTCGTTGTAGAGGATCTTGTAGGTGATGTTGACGCCCGCCGCGATGCTCTGACGGATGGCCAGCAGCCCGCTGTGGAAGTAGGTGCCGTCGCCCAGGTTGGCGAAGAGGTGCTTCTCGTGCGTGAAGGGTGCCTGGCCCACCCAGGGCACGCCCTCGCCGCCCATCTGCGTGAAGCCGTAGGTGGCGCGGTCCATCCAGTTCGCCATGTAGTGGCAGCCGATGCCGGCCATGGCGCGAGAGCCTTCGGGCACCACCGTGCTGGTGTTGTGCGGGCAGCCCGAGCAGAACCATGGCACCCGGTCCGCGCCCTGCACGCCGCCGGCGTTGATCGCCTGCATCGAACGCTCCTTGGCCTCCAGCAGCGCCATCTGCGCCTCCACGCGCGCCACCATGTCGGCGCCGCCCGAGGCCAGGATGCCGGTCTTCTTGAGCCGCTTGACCAGCGCCCGCGCGATCAGTGCCGGGTTCAGGTCGGCATTGGCGCGCAGCAGCGTGTTGGCCGTGGGATTGGGCATGGCCCATTCGCCGCCGGAGAAGTCGCCCTCCAGCTCGTCGAACTTGCCCAGCACGTTGGGCCGCACGTCGGGGCGCCAGTTGTAGAGCTCTTCCTTGAGCTGGTATTCGATGACCTGGCGCTTCTCCTCGACCACCAGGATCTCCTGAAGGCCGGTGGCGAAGTCGCGGGTGAGCTGCGCCTCCAGCGGCCACACCACGCCCACCTTGTGCAGCCGGATGCCCAGCTGGCGGCAGGCCGCGTCGTCCAGGCCCAGGTCCGCCAGCGCCTGGCGGGTGTCGTTGTAGGCCTTGCCGCTGGCCATGATGCCGTAGCGGTCGTGCGGGCCTTCGATCACGTTGTGGTTGAGCCGGTTGGCGCGGATGTAGGCCAGCGCGGCGTACCACTTGTAGTGCATGAGGCGCGCCTCCTGCTCCAGCGGCGCGTCGGGCCAGCGGATGTGCAGGCCGCCGGGCGGCATGTCGAAGTCGGTGGGCAGCACGATCTCGACCCGGTCCGGGTCGATCATGGCGGTGGCGCTGGATTCGACGATCTCCTGGATCGTCTTCATGCCCGACCAGATGCCGGCGAAGCGGCTCATGGCAAAGGCATGCAGGCCCAGGTCCAGGATCTCCTGCACGTTGGCCGGGAAGAACACCGGCGTGCCGCAGGCCTTGAAGATGTGGTCGCTCTGGTGCGCGGCGGTGCTGCTCTTGGAGATGTGGTCGTCGCCCGCGATGGCGATCACGCCGCCCAGCGGCGCGGTGCCGGCCATGTTGGCGTGCTTGAACACGTCGGAGCAACGGTCCACGCCCGGCCCCTTGCCGTACCAGATGCCGAAGACGCCGTCGAACTTCTGCTGCTCCTTCGGCGAGAAGCCCAGCATCTGCGTGCCCCACAGCGCGGTGGCCGCCAGCTCTTCGTTGACGCCGGGCTGGAAGACGATGTTCTGTGCCTTGAGGTACTTGCTGGCCTTCCACAGCGCTTGGTCGTAGCCGCCAAGCGGGGAGCCGCGGTAGCCGCTGATGAAGCCGGCGGTGTTGTGGCCCTGCTGCGCGTCGCGCAGGCGCTGCAGCATGGGCAGCTTGACCAGCGCCTGCACGCCGCTCATGAAGGCGCGGCCGTAGTCCAGGCTGTATTTGTCGTCGAGCGTGACCGTCTCGAGGGCCTTGCGGATGTGTTCGGGCAAGGGAGCGTTCATCGTTGTCTCTCTCCGTCGGCTGGGGCCTTGTGGGCCGTGGCGGGTGGGTCTGGCTCCGGGTGGACGTCCCCCGAAGCATCATGTGCGCAAAGTGTATGCCCGGCTTCTGGATAGGTGTTTGCGTTCCATGCGCTGAAAATGGATGATCGAGAAAGGATCTTGCGCAAAGGGTGCCGCTTTGGAAAGCATTGACAAATATGACCTCGCCATCCTGCGCGAGCTGCAGGACGACGCCCGGCTCACCAATGCCGAGCTGGCCCAGCGGGTCGGGCTGTCGGCCGCCCCCTGCTGGCGCCGGGTGCGCGCCCTGGAGGCGCAGGGCTACATCAAGGGGTACCACGCCGAGCTGGACCGCCGCAAGATCGGCTTGGGCGTCCTGGCCTTCGTGCGGGTGGACACCGACCGCGCCACCAGCGACGCCACCCGCGTGCTGGAAGAGGCCATCCGCCGCCTGCCCGAGGTGGTGGCCTGCCACTACATCAGCGGCAACGGCATGTTCGAGCTCCAGGTGGTGGCGCAGGACCTGGACGCCTTCTCCCGCTTCGCGCTCAACAGCCTGATGACGCTGCCCAACGTGAAGGACCTGCACACCAGCTTCTCGCTGGGCGAGGTGAAGGCGAATTCGGCGCTGCCGCTGGGCCACCTGGGCGGGTGAGTGCCCGCAGGGGCCCTGCTGCGGCGCGGGGCGTTAGGGGAGCGCATCGGCCTGCGGGCGGCTTTCAGCCCGGCCGCCGCACGCCGACGGTAGCGGCCGTTCAGGCAGCGCCGACCAGCGTGAAGTGCTCGACCACCGGTGGATGCGCGAAGAAAGGCCCGACGATGGCGCGCCATTCGGCGAAGGCCGGCGATTCGCGGAAGTCGACCGTGTGGTTCTCCAGCGTCTCCCATTCGATCTGCAGCAGGTAGCGCTCGGGCGATTCGATGCCTTTGACGACACGCCAGCCGCGGAAGCCCTTCGCCTTGGCAATGACGGTCTGCAGGCCGCGCACGATGGCGGCGTCGAAGTCGGCCTGGCGGCCGGGTTGGATGCGGATGTCTGCGGTTTCGAGGATCACGGGAGAGTCTCCTGAGGGTTGAAAGAAGGGGGATGGCGCATCGCCGGCTCGTGTCACGTAGGGCACCCGGCGCGTCGTCATTCAACCGCGCGCCAGTGCGACCAGCGCCAGCGCCATCGCGCCTTGCGGATCGGCATAGGTGTCGAGTTCGTCGAAGTGGTGCAGCCCGGCCAGCGGCAGCCGGCGCGTGGGCAGGCCGGCGGCCTCGCGGGCGGCGGCGTAGTCCAGCGACTGCTGGCGCAGCTCCGGCTGCTCGGCCTCGCCCCAGGCGATGACCATCGGCGGCGAGTTGGCGGGCAGGTGGTGCAGCGGCGAGTGGCGTCGGGCGGTGGCGGCGTCCATGCCCAGCTTGTCGTTCAGCCGGCCCAGGCGGATCGGCTCCAGCTCGTACAGACCGCTGATCGCCAGGCTGCCGATCACGCCCGCCTCGTTCTGCAGGCAGGCCGTCAGGTGGCCCCCGGCCGACCAGCCCGACAGCACGATGGGCCGTCCCGTCTCGTGGCGCAGGAAGGCCAGCGCCTGCCGGCATTCCTCGACGATGCGGTCCATGCCGGCCTCCGGCCCCAGCGTGTAGCCCACGGCGGCAAAGCCCAGGCCATGCGCCAGCGGCCCTTCGGCCAGAAAGGAGAACTGCTCCCGTCCGCGCATCTGCCAGTAGCCACCGTGCAGGAAGACCACCAGCGGCGAGGCGTCGGCCGGTCCGAACAGGTCGATGCGGCAGCGCGGCGGCTCGGCATAGGGAACGTCCAGCCGTGTGTCGGGCCGTGTGCGCCAGGGTGCGCTGCGCTCGGGCCAGCGGCCGGTGATGGCCTTGAAGTCCGGTACGACGGCCGAGCTGTCGTAGGCGGCGTCGAGGGTGGGGCGGTCCATGCCGCGCCAGAGCGCCGGGCCGGAAGGGGCCGAAGCCGTCGTATTCATGGGAGCACGCGGTGGTGAACGAAGCGCGCGAGCTTACGGCCAAGCCTGCTGCTTCACAATCGAGCGGGCATGCCACCCATCGACCCCGAAGAGACAAGCCCCGCCACGCCACCCCGCCGCGCGCCGCGCTTCGCGGCCCTGGAGCCGTTGCGGCTGCCGGTCTTCCGGTTGCTGTGGGGCACCTGGTTCATCGCCAACACATGCATGTGGATGAACGACGTGGCGGCCGCCTGGCTGATGACCACGCTCACCACCTCGCCCATGTGGGTGGCGCTGGTGCAGACGGCCTCCACGCTGCCGGTCTTCCTGCTCGGCCTGCCCAGCGGGGCGCTGGCCGACATCCTGGACCGCCGCCGGTGGCTCGTGGCCACGCAGTTCTGGCTGGCGGGCTCGGCCACCGTGCTGTGCGTGGCCATCGGGCTGGACAGGATGAACGCGCCGCTGCTGCTGGCGCTGACCTTCGCCAACGGCATCGGCCTGGCGCTGCGCTGGCCGGTGTTCTCGGCCATCGTGCCGGAGCTGGTCACGCGGCCGTTGCTGCCGGCGGCGATGGGCCTCAATGGCATCGCGATGAATGCCTCGCGCATCGTGGGGCCGCTGGTGGCGGGCGTGCTGATCGCCAGCGCGGGCAGCGTGTGGGTCTTCGTGCTCAATGCGGTGCTGAGCATCGCCTCGGGCTTCGTCATCCTGCGCTGGCGGCGCGAGCACAAGGTCGATCCGCTGGGCCGCGAGCGGCTGGTGAGCGCCATGCGCGTGGGCGTCCAGTTCGTGCGGCAGTCGCAGCGCATGCGCGCCGTGCTCTCGCGGGTGGCCGTCTCCTTCTTCCATTCCAGCGCGGTGCTGGCGCTGCTGCCGCTGCTGGCGCGCGGCTTCCACGAGGGGCCGAAAGGCGGCGCCGGCACCTTCACGCTGCTGCTGGCCTCGATGGGGGCGGGCTCGATCATCGCGGTGCTGCTGCTGCCCCGGCTGCGGGAGATGTTCGACCGTGACCACCGCGTGCTCTACGGCTCGATGCTGCTGTCGGTGGGCACCGCCGTGCTGGCGCTGTCGCCTGCGCTGTGGCTGGCCGCCTTCGCCGTGTTCTTCTGTGGCGCGGCCTGGATCACGGTGGCCAACTCGCTGTCGGTGTCGGCCCAGCTGGCGCTGCCCGACTGGGTGCGGGCGCGTGGCATGTCCACCTACCAGATGGCCATCATGGGCGCCGGCGCGCTGGGCGCGGCGGTGTGGGGCCAGATCGCCGAATTGAGCACGCTGCGCGCCAGCCTGCTGGTGGCCGCCGTGACCGGCACGCTGGTGATGCTGGCCGTGCTGCGCTGGGTGCCCGACGGCCCGGGCGAGGACGACATGAGCCCCGCCGGGACCGACTGGGCCTTCAACCCGCCGCCTGCCAGCGCCGGCGAGGACGGCCGCGTGGTCATCACCGTCGAGTACCTCATCGACCCGGCCCGCGCCACCGCCTTCCATGCCGTGATGCAGGAAACGCGCCGCGCCCGCCTCAGCCAGGGCGCCATCGCGTGGGAGCTGCTGCACGATCTTTCCGCGCCCGAGCGCTATGTGGAGCAGGTGGTGGATGAATCATGGACGGAGCATCTGCGCCGCTTCCACCGCGCCACCGCCGCCGACCTGGCGCTGCGCGAGCGGCGGCTGGCCTTCCACCGGGGCGAGACGATGCCCGTGGTCAACCGCTACATCGTCCAGCGAGGTTGACGCGGCGCCTCAGCCGCGCGGCAGGTACATCGTCGCCTCGACCTCGATCAGCACCTCGTCGCCGGGCAGGAAGCGGTTGACCTCGACCACGGTGGAGACCGGCGGCTCGCCCGGATAGAACAGCCCGCGCACCCGGTTGAACAGGGCGTAGTCGGGCAGGCGGCGGAAGTACTGCACCAGCTTGACCACGTCTTCCATGGTGCCGCCATGCTCGGCCGCCAGGTCGCGGATGCGGGCCAGCACGAACCAGCTCTGCGCCACCGCGGGCGCCTCGAACACGTCCACCGACATCTGGCCGGTGGCATAGCCCAGGCCGCGCAGCTCGGCCTGCGCGGCCTCGGGCAGGTCCTCGTAGCGCGAGACCGCGCGACGCGTGGCCGGATCGACGGCCACCACGCCGCTCATGAAGACGAAATCGCCGACCCGGCGGGCGGCGGCATAACGGGCCATGGGGGTGCCCATGCTCATGGAAAGACTCCTTTGCGACGGCAGGCTGCGTCGGTCAGCGGCCATTGTGGCCAAGCTGCCGCGATGCACGCACGGGCCGTGCCGGGGAGTCCGGGAAACGCTATTCCGTTAACCACTGACCGTTCGGGCTGAGCCTGTCGAAGCCAGGGCACTGCGGGTCAAAGCCTTCGATCAGCGCAGGGCGAACGGGTCGATCGCCTGCGTTGGGGTGATCGTTGGCCGCGGCGGTGCTCACTGGCCGCGATTTGGCTCAGCGCCTCGTCAGCGGCTGCTGGCCACGCCCGTGCCGCCGCTCCAGTCGAACACTGCATGGGCGGTGGTGTAGCGGCCCACCTCGATGTCGCGTGAGACGGTCTGGCCATCGCGCGTGGCCGTCACCTGGTAGCGGCCCGGGTCCAGCCGCGCGACCATGTAGGGGCCGCCGGCGGTCACATCGTTGAGCACCACCGCGCCGCTGCCCGCGTCGCGCACCGTCACCTTGACGGGCGCGCCGGTGGGCACGGGGCCCTGGCCCTTGGCATCGAACTCGAAGCTGGCGGGCCAGCGCGGCTCGACGACCTTCATCAGCTTCGCCTCGTCGGGCGTGGTGCCGCCGCTCATGTACTCGATGCCGGCCTTCGTCATCTCGATGGGCGGGTTGTAGGTGGTCGAGGCATGGGCCGCCCCGGCGACCACCGCCAGCAGGCTGGCGGCCATGAGGTTGCCCACGGCGACCATCGGGTTGGAGATGGGGCGGGCGAGAGAGCGGTCGAGTGTGGGGGTGTTCATGATGGACGGAGGTGTGACAGGTTCGTTTTCTCGAAAGGACCACCGCGCGGTGGCGATGGGTGCGGCAGACCTCGTGTTTGATCAGGAGGCCGCGGAGCAGGCCACGCCAGCAACATCCGCGGAACCGGCTTCGCCGGGCCGCAGGATGTGCCCCCTACAGGGGGGAGGCGGAGCGCGAAGCGCGCAGCCTGGGGGTCTTGCTCAACCAGCCATGTCCGTTCCGGCCGGCCACATGAAGACGGCATGCGCCGGGCCCTTGGCGCCGACGTCGATCTGTCGCTGCAGCGCCTTGCCGTCCAGCGAGGCCGTCACGCGGTAGACGCCGGGGGCCAGCTTGGCGGCCATGAAGGGGCCGTCCGCCTTCACGTTGTGCAGCACCGTGGCGCCGGTGCGGGCGTCCTGCACCGTCACAAGCACGTTGGCCGCGAAGTCGGCCTTGGCGCCATCCTTGACCGCGAACTCGAAGCTCGCGGGCCAGCGGGTCGCCGCCTGCTGCATGGCATGGGCCTCGTCGCTGCCCACGCCGCCGCTGATGTACTCGACGCCCGTCGGCGTGGTGCGCACGGGGGGCAGGGTGTCGGCGTGCGCCACGCCCATGAGTGCGCCCATGCCGAGCAGCAGTGCGACGGCAAGGGGGCGGGCCGTATGGCGAGCGATGGAGGAGGTGAGGGTGGTCATGGCAATGTCCTTCCTTGGCTTTCCGTCCGCTGGATTCGCATCCCCGGCGGCGGAGCGGACGCCGTGGCGGCCGGGGCTTGGGGAGGACTTTGGGGCTGGAGGCTTAGGGGATGCTTAAAGCTCCGCACAGGCACATAGCTAGATTCTTCGGAGGCCGAAGGCACGCCTTAAGTGAGCAGCTGTGCCACGGCATCCCTGACTTCACCGGCCGACGGCATGTAGAGGTAAAGGATAGGCACACTGAGTTCTCGGCATACTGCCTCTGCATGCCGTCGCTCCATTCGCCGCAGATCATCGACCTCGGCGGCACACCAAGACGTATCTCCTCGCTGAAGCAGTCGATTTACTATCACTTCGCTCGCGGCATCAAAGAGGATCGAGCCCCTAATCCTGAGTTGGGTGAACGTTTGTGGGCTGATGGGCTCGTGGACGTTAATGTCTCGACGCAGGGCGAAATGGCCATCAAGCACGATGGATTTAGAGTCTTGCTCCACCCGTGCAACTGCAGCCACGAGAGCCGTCTGGTTCTCGTCAATATCGTCAACCTGCTTCGATGATGTCCAGCTTTGGAAACCTCGCTGTTCCCTTATAAGTTGGCTCGCGGTTGCATGCCTTATGCCCAGCTCCTGACACACGGGTTGCAAAAGAAAAGTCTTGCCGACAGCATGCACCCCACCGACGAAGATAGTCATTGCTTGGGCCTCCTCGCCGCCATTTTTTTTTCGAGCTTCTTGTACTCGGCAGCCTCAAGATACCTAAATGATTGAGGCGGTACGAAGTTTCCTATGACTTCAGACGGTTCGACGTGGTCGGTTGGCCTAGTGACTTTGCCGAGCAGGACCGCGAAGCCCTGCGGCTTGCCTACAAAGTAGGCTCGCAGCTCTTCTCTTGTCAGGCCGCCGCCACGCTCTGCACATGTCTTCCACAGTGCTGTTGGTGAAGCGGAAACAACCTCTGTCACCTCAACCGCCCCGACGATTTTCTGCACCGGCGAGCTGGAATATAGAAAGATCACGCTCACCTCTTGCGCAGCCCAAGACCGGCGAAACTCAACGCGCTTAGATCCGGCGAGAATCAGGTCCGCATACTTCGGTTTAATAGACAGTAGGACTGCCCTACCGCCGAGATGCGGCGAGGACTCTTGAAAAAGCGACATCAGGAATTTTGCAAATGGATTGGATAGGACCCCTTACGACACCGTCACGCATTAGCTGCTCGTAAGGAACAGCAGCGCGCAGGTGACCGATGAGGCGAAAGAGAATGACTTTGGTTGGCTTCCTCGCCAACTCGTCAATCTCGCGAAGGCTGTATACGGTCCGGCGGCTTACCAAGCTAGCGATCTGCGCGCCGTCACTGAAAACTTCGAACTGTTCGACCACACCTACGGAAGTCACGGCCTTCTCATCGTCCGTTCTGTAAAAGAGAAGCACGTCTCCTGGGCGGACTGCGTTGGTCTGGGCATGGCAGAGATACGCCAGCTTGATGGCGTTGCCGACATTGCCCGTCTGAACGAATAGGCCTGGCTGGATCGGCACGTAATCCGGGAACAGGATCGCGTGATACAGGGGTTGGATGGGAATTAAAAACTTCCCAACAGCGGGGTCGGATCTAAAGTGTGGGAAGAAGCGCCGAACATACTCTGCCGGAGCGACGTTGGTGGCAGACGGCGGCAGCACGGGATGTTGCTTTATCAGCACAACGTCTCCTTTGTAAGTGCCCCGCTCTTCGAATCCAAACTCCTTCAAGACGCGAATCAGATAGTCCTGGCTGTCGGCGCCCGCTGTAATGAAAAGGTGTTCGCATCCGTTCTCTGTCGCAAAGCGAAACGCCGCCTTGAGGAACAGCTCGCCGATCTTTCTTCCTCGTACAAGTTCTGCGACCTTGAACGTGCAGAGCTTTAAGGCTGCGCCTTGGAGCGTCTCACCCGCATCGTTCACGACCTCGTCTGTCTGAATTTGGTAGATGCAGATTGCGCCCAGAGCACCGCCGTCGTCCCGGTATACCCATGCGTGACGATCCTCTCTCGCTTTACGCCTAAACCAATCATCGAAAGCAGCGCGGCTGGCCGTCGCCGGATATCCGCCGCGAAGGCTATCGAAAAAAGGTTCAGCTAATTCAGGGGTCAGGCTGTAGAGAGGTACATCGATAATATTCGGCAGCGTGATCTGCCGCGTTTCATGCAGACGTTTCAGCCAGTCTTCCGCTGTCTGAATTGTGTAGACGCGATGCGCCAGACCATGCGCGCGCGCCTTCGCATGAACGCCCCTGTCTTCAGTTACTAGTGCGTGAACCGCATCGCAATGAAGCGCATATAGGAGTTCGTTGTCACACGCATCGTTAGGGCTAGTCTCAGGCGTATTCCAGATACATGGCGCGGGGGTGGAGAGCGCTGGGTACTGCCTGATTCTTTGGAGATTACGGTGTCGACGAGCAGCATCGTGGTCCCGGTCGAAGTCGGCAATATTCGCGGGGTGATACATCAGTTGATGACCACCAACGCTCGCTAGACGAACAAAGTTCGCCAAATTGCCCTCGAGCACTTGGAGAGAGTCCTGAAGAGGAATCAGGACGTTCGTATCCAATAGGAACCGCAAGCGCTGTCGCACGGAAACCTCCTCTTCTATTGCACCGAGTTGAAGAGTCTGCTTTACTCTATTTGCTTGGCCAGACCGACTCATAACTCGGACCCGACTCTAAACCCATTGATTGCTATAAAGAGTTCGGCGAAGTACACGAGCAGCGAAGAACGCTTTGTCCTCCAGTTCCCGCTTCATCGCCTCTGGCTGATCGATCAACCTCTGGTCATCCCATGGTTCGTCGACGTGCACCCATCGATTTCTGTATCTTCTTAATGCATGGAGATCTGCCTTAAGGTCTTGGCCAATCGGCGCGCCCTCAATCAGCTCCACCAACTTCTCCTTGCCCGTCACAGCGTACTCCGCGCGAAGGTAGGTCTCGATTCCAGCTACAGCGGTAAGGATCGACGCCAAGTGCGCGCCGCCTTCGAAGGCGGTGTCTGATTCACGAACGATGAAAGAGCACCACTCAGACAAAATGACGCCCCCCTTTAGCAGCTCCTCATCAAGCGCGATGAGATACGCCCATCGCTCAGCTGTGCTCATCGCGTACCGTTACCAGCGATGCACACGTTCGCCGCAGCTTCATTCGCAGCGCAGCGAAGATCTTCCGAAGCATCTGCGAGGTCTCGCACGGCCCTCGCCCCCGCTCCTCTCGGGGAGTCTCTGGATGACAAGTCGACAGGCAAGGAATCTTGGTTGCCATGTCATAGCAAGTGCTTGATTAAGTTGAAATTTTTTTGAGTTTCCGGATTCGCGTGTGATAGTCGTTGCCATTTTGCCCGGCAGCGTTGCGCTGCTCGCGGTCGGGCTTGTAGCAATCACAGGCTGGTGACACTACTGTCCGCTGTAGCAGACCTCAGGTCACCAGTCACCTCACACGTCGATATTCGCCGCCCGCAGCGCATTCGTCTCGATGAACTCCCGCCGCGGCTCGACCTCGTCGCCCATCAGCATGGTGAACACGCGGTCGGCTTCGATGGCGTCGTCGATCTGCACGCGCAGCAGGCGGCGCACGGCCGGGTCCATGGTCGTTTCCCACAGCTGCTCGGGGTTCATCTCGCCCAGGCCCTTGTAGCGCTGGCGGGCGGTGACGCGTTCGGCTTCGGACAGCAGCCACTGCATGGCGGTGCGGAAGTCGCTCACGCGCTCTTCCTTGGCCTTGTCGCCCTCGCCGCGGCGCGCGGTGGCGCCTTCGCCCAGCAGGCCGCGGAAGGTGTCGGCGGCTTCGGCCAGCGCCGCATAGTCGGCGCCGTGCACGAACTCCTGCGTGAGCACGCTGCTCTTGATGTTGCCGTGGTGGCGGCGGCTGATGCGCAGCAGCGGCTTGTCGGTGCGCACGTCGAACTCGCTCGCCACTTCGGCCGGGATGCCGTTGCTGCTGATCTCGCGCAGGCGGGCCTGCAACGCGACGGCGCTGGCTTCGGCGGCGGCGGAGGTGTCCAGGTCCAGGCGCACGCCGTCGGCGATGGCGCGCAGCGCCTCCGCATCCATGAAGACGCCCAGGCGGTCGATGACCGATTCGGCCAGCTGGTGCTTGCGCGCCAGCGCGTCCAGCGTCTCGCCGCTGAGCACCGTGGGGTTGGCGCCGCCGGTGTGCACGGCGGCGTCCTTCAGCGCCACGCGCAGCAGGAAGGCCTCCAGCGCGGGGCCGTCCTTGAGGTACTGCTCTTCCTTGCCGACCTTGACCTTGTACAGCGGCGGCTGCGCGATGTAGATGTGGCCGCGCTCCACCAGCTCGGGCATCTGGCGGTAGAAGAAGGTCAGCAGCAGCGTGCGGATGTGGGCGCCGTCCACGTCCGCGTCGGTCATGATGATGATGCGGTGGTAGCGCAGCTTGGCGACGTTGAAGTCGTCGGCCCCATTGCCACCGGTGGCGCCGGCATTGCCGATGCCCGTGCCCAGCGCGGTGATCATGGTCACGATCTCGTTGCTGGTCAGCAGCTTCTCGTAGCGCGCCTTCTCCACGTTCAGGATCTTGCCGCGCAGCGGCAGGATGGCCTGGAACTTCCGGTCGCGGCCCTGCTTGGCGCTGCCGCCGGCGGAGTCGCCCTCCACCAGGTAGATCTCGCACAGGGCGGGGTCCTTCTCCTGGCAGTCGGCCAGCTTGCCGGGCAGGCCCATGCCGTCGAGCACGCCCTTGCGGCGGGTCATCTCGCGGGCCTTGCGGGCGGCCTCGCGGGCCTTGGCGGCCTCCACGATCTTGCCGCAGATGATCTTGGCGTCCTGCGGGCGTTCTTCCAGGTACTCGGTCAGGGCGCGGGCCACGATGTCCTCGACCGGCGCGCGCACCTCGCTGGAGACCAGCTTGTCCTTGGTCTGGCTGCTGAACTTGGGCTCGGGCACCTTCACGCTCAGCACGCAGCACAGGCCTTCGCGCATGTCGTCGCCGCTGACCTCGACCTTGGCCTTCTTGGCCAGGTCGTTCTGGTCGATGTACTTGCCCACCACGCGCGTCATGGCGGCGCGCAGGCCGGTCAGGTGGGTGCCGCCGTCACGCTGCGGGATGTTGTTGGTGAAGCACAGCACCTGCTCGTTGTAGGCGTCGTTCCACTGCATCGCCACCTCGACGGTGATGCTCGTGCCGGGAATGCCGCCGTAACTGTCGGCCGGCCGCTCGCCGGTGGCGTAGAAGGCGTTGGGGTGCAGCACCTTCTTCGTGCCGTTGATGAATTCCACGAAGCCCTTGACGCCGCCGGCGCCGGAGAAGTCATCCTCCTTGCCGCTGCGCTCGTCCTTCAGGCGGATGCGCACGCCGTTGTTCAGGAAGGAGAGTTCGCGCAGCCGCTTGGCCAGGATCTCGTAGTGGAAGTCGTGGTTTTCCTTGAAGATCTCGGTGTCGGGCAGGAAGTGGACCTCGGTGCCGCGCTTGTCGGTCTCGCCGGTCACGCGCATGGGCGAGATTTCGACCCCGTTCACGGTTTCCAGGATGCGGTTCTGCACGAAGCCCTGGCTGAATTCGAGCACATGCACCTTGCCGTCGCGGCGCACCGTCAGGCGCAGCATCTTGCTGAGCGCGTTCACGCACGAGACGCCCACGCCGTGCAGGCCGCCCGACACCTTGTACGAGTTCTGGTTGAACTTGCCGCCTGCGTGCAGCTCGGTCAGCGCGATCTCGGCGGCCGAGCGCTTGGGCTCGTGCTTGTCGTCCATCTTCACGCCGGTCGGGATGCCGCGGCCGTTGTCGGTGACGGAGATCGAGTTGTCGGTGTGGATGGTGACGACGATGTCGTCGCAGTGGCCGGCCAGGGCCTCGTCGATGGAGTTGTCGACCACCTCGAAGACGAGGTGGTGCAGGCCGGTGCCGTCGGAGGTGTCGCCGATGTACATGCCCGGCCGCTTGCGCACGGCCTCCAGGCCTTCCAGGATCTGGATCGCGCCTTCGCCATAGCCGGTGTCGGGCGTCACCTCGATCGGGATCGCCTTGTCGATCTCGGCTTCGTACACGGGCTCGGTCTTGGGCGTTTCAGGCGCGTCGGGCTGCTTGTTGTCGCTCATCTTTAACTTGAAGCCGCGAAGCGGCTGTGACTGTCATCTGGCTGGAACCCCCGCTTGGCGGGGGCAGGGGGTGCGCCACATGCACGCGAAGCGAATCTGAGGGCGCGTCGCGACCTCAGATTCGCATCGGCATGACCACGTACTTGAAGTTCGCGTCCTCGGGGATGGTCAGCAGCGCCGAGCTGTTGCCGTCCTGCAGGTCGACGCGCACCATGTCCTGGCCCATGTTGGCCAGCGCATCGATCAGGTAGGTGACGTTGAAGCCGATCTCGATGCTGTCGCCGCCGTAGTCGATGTCCAGCTCGTCCACCGCCTCTTCCTGCTCGGCATTGTTGGAGGCGATGCGCAGCAGGCCCGGCTCGATGTTCAGCCGCACGCCCTTGAACTTGTCGCTGGTCAGGATGGCGGTGCGCTGCAGGCTGGCCAAGAGCGGCGCGCGGCCCAGCGTCACGCTGTTCTTGTGGTTCTTGGGGATCACGCGGTTGTAGTCGGGGAACTTGCCCTCGACCAGCTTGGTGACGAACTCCATCGTGCCGAAGTTGAATTTGGCCTGGTTGTTGGCGAACTGCAGCTCGATCATGGGCGGCGTGTCGCCGTCGGCGTCGGACAGCAGGCGCTGCAGCTCCAGCACGGTCTTGCGCGGCAGGATCACCTCCTGGCGCGGCACCTCGACGTCCAGCGTGGCGCTGGAGAACGCCAGGCGGTGGCCGTCGGTGGCCACCAGCGAGAGCTGCTTGCCCTCGGCCACGAACAGGATGCCGTTGAGGTAATAGCGGATGTCGTGCACCGCCATCGCGAAGGACACCTGCGACAGCAGCGCCTTCAGCGTGCGCTGCGGCACGCTGAAGGCCGGGCCGAAGCTGGCGGCTTCCTGCACCAGCGGAAAGTCCTCGGCCGGCAGGGTTTGCAGCGTGAAGCGGCTCTTGCCGCCCTTGAGCACCAGCTTGTTCTGGCTCGATTCCAGGCTCACCGTCTGGTCGGCCGGCATGGTGCGCAGGATGTCGATCAGCTTGCGCGCGCCCACGGTGGTGGTGAAGGCGCCGTCGTCGCCGCCGAGCTCGGCGGTGGTGCGGATCTGGATTTCCAGGTCGCTGGTGGTCAGCTGGAGCTGGCCGCCTGCCTTGCGGATCAGCACGTTGGCCAGGATCGGCAGCGTGTGGCGACGCTCGACGATGCCTGCCACCGACTGCAGGGCTGCCAGAACCTGGTCTTGGGGTGCCTTCAGAACAATCATGTACGTCCTCTACTCTTCGTCCTCGATCTTCCCGGGCGCGGGCCCGGATGCCGGCGCATTGTCTGCGCCCCTTCTTGGGTGGGGATGCTCATCCCTTGAGCGTCTGCTCCAGCACGTGCAACTGCTGGTTCAGCTCGGTGAGCTGCTGGCGTTCGCCGGAAATCTTGCGCACGGCGTGCAGCACGGTGGTGTGGTCGCGGCCACCGAAAAGCTCGCCGATCTCGGGCAGGCTCTTCTGGGTCAGTTCCTTGGCCAGGTACATGGCAATCTGGCGCGGCCGCGCGATGCTGGCCGGGCGCTTCTTGCTGTACATGTCGGCGACCTTGATCTTGTAGTAGTCGGCGACGGTCTTCTGGATGTTCTCCACGCTGATCTGCCGGTTCTGGATCGACAGCAAGTCGCGCAGCGCCTCGCGCGCGAGCTGGATGGAGACTTCCTTCTGGTTGAAGCGCGAATAGGCCAGGATCTTGCGCAGCGCGCCTTCGAGCTCGCGCACGTTCGAGCGCACGTTCTTGGCGACGAAGAAGGCCACCTCTTCGGGCATCTCGGCGCTCTCGGCCGCGGCCTTGTTGATCAGGATGGCCACGCGCATCTCGAGCTCCGGCGGCTCGATGGCGACCGTCAGGCCCGAGTCGAAGCGCGACACCAGGCGCTCGTGGATGTCGGTCAGGCCCTTGGGATAGGTGTCGCTCGTCATCACGATGTGCGACTTCTTCGCCAGCAGGGCCTCGAAGGCGTTGAAGAACTCTTCCTGCGTGCGGTCCTTGTTGGCGAAGAACTGCACGTCGTCGATCAGCAGCAGGTCGAGCGAGTGGTAGCGTTCCTTGAACTCGTCGAAGGTCTTGCGTTGGTAGGCCTTGACCACGTCCGACACGAACTGCTCGGCGTGCAGGTAGAGGATCTTGGCGTCGGGCTTGTCGGCCAGCAGCTTGTTGCCCACGGCATGCATCAGGTGGGTCTTGCCCAGGCCGACGCCGCCATAGATGAACAGCGGGTTGTACAGGTGGCCCGGCGTGCCGGCCACGTGCATCGCCGCGGCGCGCGCCATGCGGTTGGCCGAGCCTTCGACCAGGCTGTCGAAGGTGAGCTGCGGATTCAGCCGGTTCTTGAAGGCCCCGGCCGGTTCGTCGGGCGCGGCACCGCCCATGCCGGACATGCCCATCGGGCCGTCGCCGGGGCGCAGCGGTTCGGGCTCGGAGATGGACGAGGGCACGGCCTGCACCGTGACGGGCTGGCGCACCGGGATCTCGCGCGGCGCCAGGGCCAGTTCGACGGCCACCGGCTGACCCGACAGCCGCTCGGCCATGTCGGCGATGCGGGCGGCGTATTGCGCGCGGATCCAGTCCAGCTTGAAGCGGTTGGCGACAAAGATCGTCATCCGCGTCAGGTCGTCGGTCACCTGCGCGGTCAGCGGCTTGATCCAGGTATTGAATTGCTGCTCGGACAGCTCTTGCGCGAGCTGGTCGACACAGGCCTGCCAGAGGCTGGCACCGACCCCTTCACTCGACATGGCGGCTGCGCTGACCGAAGGGCCGCTGGGGGTTCATCGGCGCGTATGTCTGTTGTGGATAGTTGCGAACGGAAAGCACGCGCGATTCTAACTTGTCAAAAACTTATCCACACCCCTTGACGGGCGGCGGCATTGCTGGCTGATAAGCGCATGCATTGCTGCGCGTTCGGATGTCTGCGATAATTTCGGGTTCCCTTTTGCACCGGGCGGCCTCGGCGCGCGTGGTGCAAGGGCAGCCGGGGCCCGGCCGCGGACCTGATTGCAGCAAATTCGAAGGCGCGTGCCTTCGCGCTGCAATCCAGGGTCCGACTCCACATCACCAGACGGGCCTGTCGATCAGCACTCTTGCAGGAACCCTCGTCATGAAACGCACCTACCAACCGTCCAAGATCCGCCGCGCCCGTACCCACGGCTTCCTGGTCCGCATGAAGACCCGTGGCGGCCGCGCCGTCATCAACGCCCGCCGCGCCAAGGGCCGCAAGCGCCTGGCCGTCTGAACGGTGACGTGGTGGGCAGGCCCGCCTCTGGCGATGCCGCGGATTCCGCCGGCACGGGCCGGGGTGGGTTTTGGCCGACTGGCGTCGCGGGTCTTTGCCGCGGCCGCCGGCTGTTGCCAACTGCTTGTCCACAGCGCGTGAGCCTCGTTCCTCGCGCTTCGGGGCAGCCCCCTTCAGAGCCCTCGCCGGCTGCGCACGCGCAGGTGCCGGCGGCTTTGCTGCGCCTGCGCAACCGAGACCAGTTCCAGGCGGGTATGGCGGGGGCGACCATTGCACGCACGCCGCATTTCGCCTTGCATCGGCGTGCGTTGCCATGGCCGGTCGAGTCCGTCTCCGATGGGGAGGCGCCTGCCGCGGCGCTGTTTCGTCCGACGGGCGTGTGGCTGGGCGCCATGGTGCCCAAGCGCTGGGCCCGTCGCGCCGTCACGCGCAACGCCATCCGCCGCCAGATCTACACCGTCGGGCTCTGTCTCGAAGGCCAGCCGCCCGCCGCGTACGTGGTGCGCCTGCGCACGGCCTTCGACCGTCGCCAGTTCGTCAGCGCCACCTCCGAAGCCCTGCGCCGCGCCGTGCGTGCGGAGCTGGAGCAGCTGTTCGCCCGCGCGCGCCGCACGGCTGCCTGAAATCCGACCGTCGCCGATGCAGCGTCTTCTGATTGCCATCGTCCGCGCCTACCGTCTGCTGCTCAGCCCGTGGCTGGGTGGCGCCTGCCGCTTTTCGCCCACCTGCTCCGTCTACGCCATCGAGGCGCTGCAGACGCACGGCGCGGCGCAGGGCAGCTACCTCACGCTGAGGCGCCTGGCCCGCTGCCATCCCTGGTGCGCGGGCGGGCACGACCCCGTGCCGCCTGCGGCCGGGGCCGGGCTGTTCACCTCTCTCGACAAGAAGTCCTCTTCATGAACGACATTCGCCGCACCATCCTCTGGGTGATCTTCGGTTTCTCGCTGGTGATGCTGTGGGACCAGTGGCAGGTCCACAACGGCCGCGCGCCGACCTTCCTGCCCTCGACCAAGCCGGCCGTCACCGCCCAGGCGCCAACGCCCGCTCCCGGCGCCTCGGCGCCGTCGGCCTCCGCCGCCGGGGTGCCCGCAGCGGGCGGCGGCAGTGCCGCAGCCGCGCCGACGGCCTCGTCCACCTCCGTGCCGGCCGAGCGCGTGCAGATCGAGACCGATGTGTTCAAGGCGGCCATCGACCCGCAGGGCGGCACGCTCGCCCACCTCGAGCTCCTGCAGTACATGCAGGAAACCTCGCACGGCGGCCTGATGCCGATGGTGCGTCGCCTGCTGAACATGCCGGCCCTCCCGGTCGTTGAAGAGCCGGTCGTGCTCATGGACGACGGCCCGGCCAACCGCTACCTCGCCCAGACCGGCCTGCTGAATCCGGCCGGCGGCGGCGCCATGTTCCCCAACCACCTGAGCCTGATGGCGACCAAGCCCGGCCCGTACCGGCTGGCCGACGGCCAGGACACGCTGGAGGTGAGCTTCGAGTCGCAGCCGGCGGGCGGCCTCAAGTACGTCAAGACCTATGTCTTCAAGCGCGGCGACTACGCCATCCATGTGCGCCACCAGGTGGTGAACGTGGGCGACCAGCCGCGCGATCCGCAGCTGTACCTGCAATTGCTGCGCCACGGCGTCGAGGCGCACGGCAGCATGCTGGGCACCAGCACCTTCACCGGCCCCGCCGCGTACACCGAAGAGAAGAAGTTCCACAAGATCGCCTTCGCCGACATCGCCAAGGGCAAGGCCGAGGTGCCGCCTGCGTCCGAAACCGGCTGGGTGGCGATGGTGCAGCACTACTTCGCGTCGGCCTGGCTGGTCGAGCCCACGCACAGCGCCGGTCTCAAGCGCGAGTTCCGCGTGCAGGGCCCCGACGCGCTCGGCCCCAACCTGTATGCCGTGGCCATGGTGGCCAACCTGCCGACGGTGGCGCCCGGCGCCACGCAGACGGTGGACACCGTGCTCTTCGCCGGCCCCGAGGAAGAGAAGAAGCTCGAAGCCCTGGCCCCCGGCCTGGACCTGGTGAAGGACTACGGCATCTTCGCCATCATCTCCAAGCCGCTGTACTGGCTGCTCGACCAGCTGCACAAGCTGCTGGGCAACTGGGGCTGGTCCATCGTGGCGCTGGTGGTGCTGCTCAAGGCCGCCTTCTTCTGGCTCAATGCCAAGGCTTACGGCAGCATGGCCAAGATGAAGGCCATCAACCCGCGCATCATGGAAATGCGCGAGCGCCTCAAGGACAAGCCGCAGGAGATGCAGCAGGAGATGATGCGGATCTACCGCGAGGAGAAGGTCAACCCGCTGGGCGGCTGCTTCCCCATCGTGATCCAGATCCCGGTGTTCATCGCGCTGTACTGGGTGCTGCTGTCGTCGGTGGAAATGCGCCATGCGCCCTGGATTCTGTGGATCCGCGACCTGTCGGCACCCGATCCGTGGTTCATCCTGCCGCTGGTCATGACCGGCACCACGCTGCTGCAGACCTGGCTCAATCCCACACCGCCGGACCCGATGCAGGCCAAGCTGATGTGGATCATGCCACTGGCCTTCAGCGTGATGTTCTTCTTCTTCCCGGCCGGTCTGGTGCTGTACTGGATCACGAACAACATCCTGTCGATCACGCAGCAGTACGTGATCAACAAGCGTCTGGGCGTCACCAAGTAAACGGGGCGCTCACGCTTTGCGTCACAGGCCGCCTCCGGGCGGCCTGTTCGTTTGCGGCGGCCGCGCCATCGCCCCTGCCGACCCTGGCCAATGCTGAAAGAATCACCGCCATGCTCGCCCGTCTGAACGACCCCATCGCTGCCATCGCCACCGCCCCCGGCCGCGGCGCCGTGGGCATCGTGCGTGTGTCGGGCGCGGGCCTCGTGTCGCTGGTGCGTGGCCTGTGCGGGCGCGACCTCAAGCCGCGCGAGGCGACATACCTGCCCTTCCTGGATGCCGATGGCAGCGCGCTGGACCATGGCCTGGCGCTGTTCTTCCCCGGACCGAATTCCTTCACCGGCGAGGACGTGCTCGAACTCCAGGCCCACGGCGGGCCGGTGCTGCTGCAACTGCTGCTGGCCCGCTGTCTTGCGGCCGGCGAAGAGGTCGATGCCGCCACCGGCCTGCCGCGCCTGCCGGGCCTGCGCGTGGCGCAGCCGGGCGAGTTCAGCCAGCGCGCCTTCCAGAACGGCAAGATCGACCTGGCCCAGGCCGAGGCCATCGCCGACCTGATCGACGCCAGCACCGAGGCGGCGGCGCGCAGCGCCGGCCGTTCGCTGGGCGGCGCCTTCTCGCGCGAGATCCATGCGCTGCGCGATGCGCTGATCCACCTGCGCATGCTGGTGGAGGCGACCCTCGACTTTCCCGAGGAGGACATCGACTTCCTGCAGCAGGCCGATGCCGCGGGCCAGCTTGCGCGCCTGCAGGCGCAGCTGGCGTCCGTGCAGCAGCGGGCCCGTCAGGGGGCTCTGCTGCGCGAGGGCATCAAGGTGGTGATCGCCGGCCAGCCCAATGCCGGCAAGAGCTCGCTGCTGAATGCGCTGGCCGGCGCCGAGCTTGCGATCGTGAGCCCGGTCGCCGGCACCACGCGCGACATCGTCTCGCAGACCATCCAGATCCAGGGCGTGCCGCTGCATGTGGTGGACACGGCCGGCCTGCGCGAATCGGGCGACGAGGTAGAGCGCATCGGCATCGCCCGCGCCTGGGGCCAGATCGAGGATGCGGATGCGGTGCTCTTCCTGCACGACTTGACGCGCGCCGCCCAGCATGACTACCAGGCCGCCGACGCCGAGATCCGCGCGGGCCTGGCCGGCCGCTTGCCGCCGCGCGTGCCGCTGCTGGAGGTCTGGAACAAGTCCGACGCGGTCGAGGCCGCCTCGATGCCGGCGCTGCCTGAAGAGGCCCTGCGCCTGTCGGCCAAGGCTGGCGAGGGGATCGAAGCCCTGCGCCAGAAGCTGCTGGCCCTGGCGGGCTGGCAGGCAGTGCCCGAGGGTGTCTACCTGGCCCGCGCCCGCCATGTGCAGGCGCTGCATCGGGTGGCCGGCCATCTCGACATGGCATCGGCCCATCTCGAGGCGCCGATGCCCGCGCTGGATCTGCTGGCCGAAGAACTGCGCCTGGCCCAGAACGCGCTCAACGAGATCACCGGAGAGTTCGGGTCGGACGATCTGCTGGGCGTGATCTTCTCGCGCTTCTGCATCGGCAAGTAACCGGGCCGCCAGCGCGCCGGCCGCCCTGGCGTTCCCGGCCGCGGGCTGCGACGAAGACTTCAGCCGCGTTGGAGCCGTTCGGTGGCCGTGGCGAGCGGCCCGGGCAGGCCCGAGAGCACCAGCGTGTCGCCGGGCTCCAGCACCGTGTCTTCCTCCGGCTCCATCGTGCGGCCGTGGCTGCGCCGCAGGCCCACCACGCGCACGCCCGCATCGGACAGGCCCAGGCGTGCCAGCGCCTGTCCGACCCAGCGGCTGCCGGTCTGCAGGGTGAAGCTGTCCAGCCGCTCCTGCTCCAGGTCTTCCAGCGAGGCATCGTCGTCCGCGCCGCGGAAGTAGCCGCGCAGCAGGTGGTAGCGGGCATCGCGCGCCTCCTGGGCCAAGCGGATCACCCGCCGCATCGGCACGCCGACCAGCGCCAGTGCATGGCTCGCCAGCATCAATGAGCCTTCCACCGTCTCCGGCACGACGGCGGTGGCGCCGGCGCGCCGCAGTTTCTCGAGCTCGTGGTCGTCCTGTGTGCGCACCACCACGGGCACCGTCGGCGCATGGGCACGCACCGCGGCCAGCACCTTGAGGGCGCCCGGCACGTCGAGGTAGGTGATGGCCACGGCGCTGGCCCGCGACAGGCCGGCCGCCATCAGCGCCTGCGGGCGCGCCGCGTCGCCAAAGACCACCGAGTCGCCCGCGGCGGCGGCCTGGCGCACGCGGTCGGGGTCCAGGTCCAGTGCCATGTAGGGAATGCCTTCACGCTCCAGCATGCGGGCCAGGTTCTGGCCGCAGCGGCCGTAGCCGCAGATGATCACGTGCTCCGCCGTGTCGATCATCTTGCGCGCCAGGCTGGTCACCTGCAGCGACTGCTGCATCCAGTCGCTGGCCACCAGCTTGCGCACGATGGCCTCGCTGTACATCACGATGAAGGGGGTGGCCAGCATCGAGACGATCATCGAGGCCAGGACCGGATCGCCCAGCCACGGCGGCATCAGCCCCCGGCCACTGGCCAGCGACAGCAGCACGAAGCCGAATTCACCGGCTTGGGCCAGGTACAGCCCGGTGCGCAGCGAGACGCCGGCCGTCGCGCCCAGCAGCCGCGCCAGCACCGTCACCAGCAGCAGCTTGAAGCCCAGCGGCACCATCAGCAGCACGACCACCAGCGACCAGCGCTCGACCACCACATGCCAGTCCAGCGACATTCCGATGGTGATGAAGAACAGGCCCAGCAGCACGTCGTGGAAGGCGCGGATGTCGCTTTCCACCTGGTGCTTGTATTCGGTCTCGGACACCAGCATGCCGGCGATGAAGGCGCCCAGCGCCAGCGACAGGCCAGCCATCTCGGTCAGCCAGGCCAGGCCCAGCGTCACCAGCAGCAGGTTGAGCATGAACAGCTCCTCGCTGCGGCGGCGCGCCACCAGCGTGAGCCACCAGCGCATCACGCGCGGACCGCCGTAGAGCAGCAGGCCGATCAGGGCGGTGGCCTTGATCAGGGCCAGGCCCAGGCCGCGCAGCAGCGCCTCGGGCGGCGCACCCAGGGCGGGGATCAGCACCAGCAGCGGCACCACGGCCAGATCCTGGAACAGCAGCACGCCCATCACGCGGCGGCCATGCTCGCTCTCCAGCTCCAGCCGCTCGGCCATCAGCTTGACCACGATGGCGGTGCTGCTCATCGCGAGGGCGCCCGACAGGGCGAGCGCCGTCTGCCAGCTCATGCGCCAAGGGTCGGGCAGCAGGCGGGCCAGGGCCAGGGCACCCGCCGTGGCCAGCAGCATGGTCAGCGCCACCTGCAGAAGGCCCAGACCGAACACATGCTGGCGCATGGCGCGCAGCTTGGGCAGGCTGAACTCGAGCCCGATCACGAACATCAGGAACACCACGCCGAACTCGCCCAGGTGGCGCACGCCGTCCGAATCCTGCGCCAGCGCGAAGGCGTGCGGGCCGATCAGCACGCCGGCCACCAGATAGCCGAGCATGGGTGGCAGCTTGAGCGAGCGGCAACCCACCACGCCCAGCACGGCGGCCAGCAGGTAGAGCAGCGTCAGCTCGAAGGTGTTCATCCGCTGGATGCTAGCAAGGGCCATGCACTGCACCGGGGCGGGGGCAAGGCGCGCCGATAAAATCGCCCGATGAGCTTTCCGGCCCCGGACCCCGACGCGTTGCTGGCCCGCGCACGCGCCACTTTCGACATCGAGGCCGCCGCCGTGCTCGGCCTCAAGGCACGCGTCGGCCAGAGCTTCGTCGAGGCGGTCCGGCGCATCCTGGCCCTGCAGGGCCGGGTGGTGGTCATGGGCATGGGCAAGAGCGGCCATGTGGGCCGCAAGATCGCTGCGACTCTGGCCTCCACCGGCACGCCTGCCATGTTCGTGCACCCCGCCGAGGCCAGCCATGGCGATCTGGGTATGGTCACGGCCGCGGACGTGGTGCTGGCCATCTCCAACAGCGGCGAAAGCAATGAACTCGACGCGATCCTGCCCGTGCTCAAGCGCCAGGGCGTGCCTCTGATCGCCATGACCGGCGGCGCGACCTCGTCGCTGGCCCGGCATGCCGACCTGGTGCTGGACAGCGGCGTCGAGAAGGAAGCCTGCCCGCTGAACCTGGCGCCGACCGCCAGCACCACCGCGCAGATGGCGCTGGGCGACGCGCTGGCCGTCGCGCTGCTCGATGCGCGCGGCTTCGGTGCCGAAGACTTCGCCCGCTCGCATCCGGGCGGCGCGCTGGGGCGAAAGCTGCTCACCCATGTGGCCGACGTTATGCGCCAGGGCAGTGCGGTGCCGCAGGTCTCGCCACAGGCCGGCATCACCGAGCTGATGCGCGCCATGAGCGTGCAGGGCTTCGGCGCCGCGGCGGTGATGAATGCCCAGGGCCGTGCCGAAGGCATCTTCACCGACGGCGACCTGCGCCGGCTGATCGAGGCGGGCGCCGACCTGCGCGGCATCCGTGCCGCCGACGTCATGCACCGCGGCCCGCGCACCATCCGCCAGGACGCCCTGGCCGTCGAGGCGGCCGAACTCATGGAGCAGCATGGCATCACCCGCCTGTTCGTCGTCGATGCCGAAGGCCGGCTGGCCGGGGCACTCAACACCACCGACCTGATGCGGGCGAAGGTCATCTGATGGCGCCGCAACCGCAGGGCGCCCGACCCGTGCTCAACTTCGACCCCGAACTGCTGCTGGCCGCGCAGGATGTCCGCGTCGCCTTTTTCGATGTCGACGGCGTGCTGACCGATGGTGGCATCTACTTCACCGACGCCGGCGAGACGCTCAAGCGCTTCAGCGTGCTCGACGGCTACGGGCTGCAGATGCTGCGCAAGGCCGACATCGAGCCCGTGGTGGTCACCGGCCGCGACTCGGCGCCGCTGCGCGCCCGGCTGCAGGCATTGGGCGTACGGCATGCGCGCTACGGGGTGATGGACAAGATCGCTGCGTCCACCGAGATCCTGGCGGCCCTGGGCCTCGACTGGGCACAGGCGGCGGCCATCGGCGACGATTGGCCCGACCTGCCCGTGCTGCGCCGGGTGGCCTTCGCGGCCGCACCTGCCAATGCGCATCCGGAGGTGGCGGCCACCGTGCGCCATGTCACCCGCCTGCGGGGCGGCGAGGGCGCGGCCCGCGAGTTCTGCGACCTGCTGCTGTGCGCATGCGGGCGCTATGCCGGCCTGCTCGACGCCGCCATCGGGGTGCCCGACGCATGAAGCGCGTCGTCTCCGTCTTCGGGCTGGCCTTCGACCGGCTGAGCCTCTACCTGCCGATCATCCTGACAGGCCTGCTGGCGCTCGGCACCTACTGGCTGGTGCGCAACGCGCCGGAACTGATCAAGCCGCACGCCGCGGCCCCGGTCTCGCACGACCCGGACTTCTTCATGCGCAACTTCATCGTGCGCAGCTTCCTGCCCGACGGCTCGCTGCACAGCGAGATCAGCGGCCGGGAAGGCCGTCATTACCCCGACACCGACACGATGGAGGTCGATGACGTGCGCGTGCGCTCGGTGTCGCCCCAGGGGCTGGTCACGCGGGCCACGGCCAACCGCGGTCTTTCCAATGGCGATGCCAGCGAGATCCAGCTCTTCGGCAATGCCGTGGTGATCCGCGACGAAGGCAAGCTTCCCGATGGCAAGCCGGCGCCCCGGCTGGAATTCCGGGGCGACTTCCTGCATGTGTTCACCAACGAGGACCGGGTGCGCTCCCATCTGCCGGTCACGCTGATCCGGGGCAGCGACACGTTCAAGGCCGATGCGATGGACTACGACCACATGAGCGGCATCGCCAATCTGCGTGGGCGCGTCCGGGGCCAGATCATGCCGCCGGCCCCGGCGGGCAGGCGCTAGCCGTATCTGCGGGAGCCGTCCATGTCCGCCCCTGCCCTTGCCCCCCTGGTCTTCATCACCGGCGCGTCCAGCGGTATCGGGCAGGCGATGGCGGCCCGCTATGCCCAGGCGGGCTGGCGGCTGGCGCTCGTGGCGCGGCGCACGGCGCAGATGCAGGAGTGGGCGGCGTCCCAGGGCCTGGGGCCGGAGCGCTGCGGCATCTACGGCGCCGATGTGGCTGCGGTGGACAGCATCGTCGCGGCGGGCGAGGCCTGCCTGGCTGCGCAGGGTCTGCCCGAGGTGGTCATTGCCAATGCGGGCATCAGCGTCGGCATGGACACGGCCGAGCGTGCGGATCTGGACGTGATGGCCGAGACCTTCGCACTCAACAATGTGGGCTTGGCCGCCACCTTCCATCCCTTCATCGCCGCGATGGTGCGCCGGGGGAGCGGGCGGCTGGTGGGCATCGGCAGCGTTGCCGCGATTCGGGGGCTGCCGGGGCACGGCGCCTACTGCGCCAGCAAGGCGGCGGTCGTGGCGTATTGCGAAAGCGTGCGCACCGAGTTGCGCGACAGCGGCGTCCGGGTGGTGACAGTCTGTCCGGGCTATGTGGACACGCCGCTCACCCGGGGCAATCGGTATGGCATGCCCTTCCTCATCTCCGCGGAGGTCTTTGCCGACCGAGCATTCCGCGCCATCGAGGCCGGGGTCAGCTACCGCGTCATTCCCTGGCAGATGGGGGTCGTCGCCAAACTGATGAGGGTGCTGCCCAACGCCATCTACGACCGGGCGGTGCAAGGCCGCGGCCGAAAGCGCCGCCGGGACGAAGCCGATACGCCTCGCTGAGCGCTGCGGCGTCGCAGCCTGTCTGCTTGACCGACTGGCGTGCGGAGGGCCGTGGCAGGACCGTCACAAGCAGGCGCGCATGAAAAAGGCTCCCGAGGGAGCCTTTCACTGAGTCGTTCCGCAAAGCGGAGCGGCAACGTGTGCGATCAGTAGTTGTTGCCGCCGCCACCGCCGCCGCCGTAGCCGCCGCGACCACCGCCGCCACCGCCACCGCCACCGCCACGGGGGCCGGTGCCGTAGGGGCTGCGGAAGCTGCCGTCGTTGCCGCCGCCACCGCCGCCGCCGCGGCCGCCATAGCCGCCGCCACCGCTGCGGCCACCGCCGCCGCCGCCGTAACCACCACCGCCGCCGCCGTAGCCGCCGCCACCGCCGCCGCCGTAACCACCGCCACCACCACCGTAGCCGCCGCCACCGCTACGGGGCGGACGCGGCTCCATGGGGCGCGCTTCGTTGACCACGACACTGCGGCCGCCCAGCGGCTGGCCGTTCATGCCCTGAATGGCAGCCTGCGCCTCGGCGTCGCTGCCCATTTCCACGAAACCAAAGCCTTTGGAACGGCCGGTTTCGCGCTCCATCATGACCTTGGCGCTGGTCACTGCGCCGAACTGGCCGAAAGCCTGTTCGAGATCACCGTCGCGCACCGAATAGGGCAGGTTGCCGACGTAGAGTTTGTTGCCCATGAATGGGACTCCTGTAAAACACAAAGAAAAGCAGCGATGGAGTCCCGGGCGCAAGACCCGCAGCATGTTGGCCTGCGGGGCTGACGAAACTGACCGATCACCCAATGGCCTGCGGCTTTCCGGGCCGAAGGTCCACCCATTATGGGTGATTTATTTGGGAGGGGGGCAGGAATTTCCCTTGAATTGCAACAACCTCCGTGAGTCTGCGAAGCTTGCGCACACTGACATCGATGGCCCGGTGAAAACACAGGTTTCCTAAGTAGTCGGAAGAGATCATCGAGTTAATCGGGCGCGGTTGCGCCTCCTTTTTCTGACGCCAACTGCGGCAGGCGTTCCTGCGCCCGCACCCATAGTTTCATGCTGCAGTGCGGCAAGAGCCGCTAGAATCTGCCCCGTCTTTGGGGAGTAGCCGCCTTCCGAGTTCGAGAAGGGCATGCGTCAACAGACTTGTACCGCGCCCCACGCGGAACATGGCGCATGCAGTGAAGACCTGGCGAGACCATTGACCACGTAGCTTCGGGAACAAGGCCGAAGGCGCTGCGTGGTCGATTGCGTCCTTCGGCCGAGGAACCCCACATCTCTATGGAAGCCTTTCTGGTAGCCACCGGCATCGTCGCGCTGGCTGAAATGGGTGACAAGACCCAACTCCTTTCCCTCGTCCTCGCGGCGCGTTTCCGCAAGCCCTGGCCCATCGTGCTGGGCATCTTTGCGGCCACGGTCGTCAACCATGCGCTGGCGGGCGCCGTCGGCGCCTGGGTGACCGGCTTTCTCGGGCCCACGGTCCTGCGCTGGATCCTGGGCCTGTCTTTCATCGCCATGGCCGTCTGGATGCTGATTCCCGACAAGCTCGACGAGGACGAGGCGCCCCGCGGTGTCTCCAAGTTCGGCGTCTTCGGCACCACGCTGGTGGCCTTCTTCCTGGCCGAGATGGGCGACAAGACGCAGATCGCCACCGTCATGCTGGCGGCCCGCTTCACGCACGACTACCTGTGGGTGGTGATCGGCACTACGCTGGGCATGATGCTGGCGAACGCACCGGTGGTATGGCTGGGCGAGCGCATCGTTCGCAAGGTGCCGATCAAGCTCGTGCACAGCATCTCGGCCGTGATCTTCCTGGTGCTGGGCGTGGCCGCGCTCATCGGCTGGGGCGCCTGAGGCATGCCCCTCGCCGGGCGGCGACGGCGCCGCCCGGCCTATACTTTCCACAGCGCCGATTTGCTCCAGCTTGCGGGCGCTTGATAAATGCAGCTAAAGACGGATGCCCGCAACCCGGCTCGTTTTTGGCGAGGCCGGGTTTTCTTTTTGCTCCCATGTCCTTCGACGTCACACCCCAGTCCATGTCCTTCGCGACGCCGCTGCCGCTGCGCAGCGGCAGCGCCATCGGCGACTACGCGTTGGCCTACGAGACCTACGGCACGCTCAATGCCGACCGCAGCAATGCCGTGCTGGTCTGCCATGCGCTCAATGCCTCGCACCACGTGGCCGGCCAGTACGCCGGCCAGCCGAAGTCGCAGGGTTGGTGGGACAACATGATCGGTCCCGGCAAGTCGGTGGACACCGACCGCTTCTTCGTCATCGGCATCAACAACCTGGGCTCCTGCTTCGGCTCGACCGGGCCGATGCACACCAATCCGGCGACGGGGCGGCCGTGGGGCGCGGACTTTCCGGTGGTGACCGTGGAGGACTGGGTGGATGCCCAGGCCCGCCTGCTCGATGCGCTGGGCATCGACACCCTCGCCGCCGTGATGGGCGGCAGCCTGGGCGGCATGCAGGCGCTGTCGTGGACGCTGCAGTACCCCGAGCGTGTGCGCCACGCCGCGGTGATCGCCAGCGCGCCCAACCTCAACGCCGAGAACATCGCCTTCAACGAGGTGGCGCGCCGTGCCATCGTGACCGACCCCGACTTCCACGGCGGCCACTTCTACGACCACGGCGTGGTGCCCAAGCGCGGGCTGACCATCGCCCGCATGATCGGCCACATCACCTATCTGAGCGACGACGTGATGAACGCCAAGTTCGGCCGCCAGCTGCGCGAGGGCATGCAGGTGCGCTACACCACGCACGACGTGGAGTTCCAGATCGAGAGCTATCTGCGCCACCAGGGCGACAAGTTCAGCGAGTACTTCGACGCCAACACCTACCTGCTGATCACCCGCGCACTCGACTACTTCGACCCGGCCGCGGCCTATGGCGGCAGCCTGCGTGCGGCCTTCGAGCGGGCCATGGCCAAGTTCCTGCTCGTGAGCTTCACCACCGACTGGCGCTTCTCGCCGGCGCGCAGCCGCGAGATCGTCAAGGCGCTGCTCGACAACCGCCGCAGCGTCAGCTATGCCGAGATCGACGCGCCGCATGGTCACGACGCATTTCTGCTGGACGACACCCGCTACCTGGGCGTCGTGCGCGCCTGGTTCGACGGCATCGCGAAGGAGCTGCAATGACCACCCGCCCGGCTGCTCCCAAGGGCCCTCGCACCGCAGGCGACGCCGAAGGCACGCCCTTGCGCACGACCCACGACATCAACGACCGCATCGTCCGCCTCGTGCCCGAGGGCGCGCGCGTGCTCGACCTGGGCTGCGGCGACGGCGCGCTGCTCGAGCGCCTGCAGCGCGAGCGCGGCTGCACCGGCTACGGCGTGGAGATTGCCGACGGCAACGTGCTGCAATGCGTGCGGCGCGGCGTCGACGTGATCCAGCTGAACCTCGACGAAGGCCTGTCGATGTTCGAGGACGCCAGCTTCGACGTGGTGCTGCAGATCGACACGCTGCAGCACCTGCGCAATGCCGAAATCATGCTGCGCGAGACGGCGCGCGTGGGTCGCATCGGCATCGTCGCCTTTCCCAACTTCGCGCACTGGCCCAACCGGCTGAGCATCCTGCAGGGCCGCATGCCGGTGACGCGGCGGCTGCCCTACCAGTGGTACGACACGCCCAACATCCGCGTGGGCACCTTCCGCGACTTCGACGCCCTGGCGCGCAAGAACCGCCTGCGCGTGCTGGATGCGTTCGGCGTGCAGCACGGCCGCGAGGTGCGCTGGTTGCCCAACCTGCGCGCCGCGACGGCCGTCTTCAAGTTCGAGCGGGACTGAGTGCGACCCCGGCGCGCGGCAGCGCGGTGCCGCACCGCCGGCAGTAGTGCGCGTCGTCCGCATGGCCGCCCGCGCCGCAGGCGGTGCAATGCGCATCGGCGGCGGCGCGGTCGCGCAGCGTCTGCAGCCGCCGCTGCGCGCCCATCTCGGCCGTGACGATGCCGGTGGGCACCGCCAGCACACCCCAGCCGGTCAGCATCATGGCCGACGCGATGAGCCGGCCCATGTCGGTGCGGGGCACCAGATCGCCGAAGCCCACCGTCGTCATCGTCGAGACCGCCCAGTACATGGCGGTGGGAATGCTGGTGAAGCCGTGCGGCGGCCCTTCCACCACGTACATGAGCGTGCCCGATACCAGCACCAGCAGCATCACGAAGCCCAGGAAGACCGTGATCTTGCGCGCGCTGGCCGCCAGCGCGAGGGCGAGCGTGCGGTATTCGTGCGCATAGCGCGACAGCTTGAAGATGCGGAACACCCGCAGCAGCCGCAGCACGCGCACGTCGATCAGCGCGCCGAGCGATGGCTCCAGGGCCACCAGGTAGGTCGGCAGCAGGGCCAGCAGGTCGATCACGCCATAGAAGCTGAGGGCATAGCGCAGCGGGCGCTGGACGCACACCAGGCGGGCCAGGTACTCCAGGGTGAAGAGCGCGGTGAACACCCATTCGAGCCCGTGCAGCAAGGCGCCATGGCGGGCCCGCATCCCGGCCATGCTCTCGAGCATGACCACGCCGACGCTCGTCAGGATGGCCGCGATCAGCAGCAGGTCGAAGCTGCGGCCGGCCCGCGTCTCCGATTCGAAGATGACCGTGAAGAGCGTGCGGCGCCAGCCGGAAGCGGGTTTGCCGAAGCGGGCGTCGGCCGCCCGGTCATCGAACATGCCTGGGATGTCGTCGTCGGCGTGATGGGCGGGGTCGATGTGCGGGGCCATGAAGAGCGAGGTACAGCGGCGTGAGCCGGACGCGGCGAATTCTGACGGCAAGGCGGCGAGGCCGGCGACATCGGCCTTGCCGCGGGTTGTTACCGATCTTTCGCAAAGAAGTGTCAACATTCAGAATCACTTGCCTACCATTGGCGCTTTCGCAAGGAGATCACCCTTTGGCTTCGCAATCCCCCTTCTTCGGCAAACGTGACCGTGACCCCAACGACAGCCTGACTTCGCGTCCCGCCCCGCTGATGGGCGCCGGCACGCTGTCGGGCCATCCTGTGGGTGGGCCGGCGCTGGCCTCGGCACCTGCCGCAACGCCAGCCGCCGCACAGGCTCCGGTGCAGGAAACGGGCAGCAAGCTGACCGTCGGTCCCAACATCAAGCTCAAGGGCGTCGAGATCACCGACTGCGACACGCTGGTGGTCGAGGGCACGGTCGAAGCGACCATGGATTCGCGCGTCATCCAGATCGCCGAGCAGGGCGCCTTCAAGGGCTCGGCCGAGATCGACATCGCCGAGATCCGAGGCGTGTTCGACGGCAACCTGACCGTGCGCCAGAAGCTGGTGATCCATGCCACCGGCAAGGTGTCGGGCAAGATCCGCTACGGCAAGATCGTGATCGAGGAGGGCGGCCAGCTCTCCGGCGAGATCAGCGTGGGCACGAGCACCTCCAGCGACGCCAAGCCCGCCCTGGCGGCCTGAGCATCGAGCATCGCCGGCGCTCAGCGGCGCGCCGTTGCCGGCGCGTCGGCCAGCCGCTTCAGAAGAGCCTCCGCCGCGGCGGGGGCTTTTTCTTTGTGGCCGTTGATGAAGAAGACATAGGTGGGCCGCTCGGCCACCCATCCCCGCGCCTGGGTCGCCAGTGCATCGAGCGCACTGGGCGCGTAGCCGTTGGCGAAGCGCGGCTGCGCATCCATCAGCCGCGCATAGACGATGGGGCCCTGCGGCGCGTCGAAGGACGGGAATTTCGGGCTGTCGGTGAAGACAGTCGCCGCACCATGGCGCTTGGCCAGGGCCTGGTAGTTCGGGTCGATGAAGCTGGGATGGCGCACCTCCATCACATGCTGCAGCGGCAGGCCATGGACCTGGGGCGGCAGCAGTTCCAGGAAGGCGCCGAAGTCCACGGCGTCGAAGGCATGCGTGGGCATGAACTGCCAGACGATGGGCCCCAGCCGGTCGCCCAGTTCGGCCAGGCCGCTGCCGATGAAGCGCTGCACCGCATCGCCGGCCTTGGCCAGTTCGCGGCGGTGCGTGGTCACACGGTGCGCCTTGAGCGAGAAGACGAAGCCCTCGGGCGTGGCTTCGCGCCACTTGCGGAAGGTGTCGGGCTTGAAGGTGCTGTAGAAGGTGCCGTTGACCTCGATGGCCGTGAGCCGCCGGCTGGCGTGGACCAGCTCCTGCGCATGCGGCAGGCCGGGCGGGTAGAAGCTGCCGCGCCAGGGCTCGAAGGTCCAGCCGCCGATGCCCACCCGCACGGGCGTCTGCGGCGGGGCGGGCAGGTCGGCGGCGGTGGGCGCAGCTTTCTTGGGCATGGGCGTGCTGGGGTGATGCGGCTGGCGCACTCTACGCCGGGGGGCATCCCGGCGCAAAATGGAACGATTGCCCCGGCCACGCGCCCCCACGGAGAAACGCCGATGAACGCCCCTCTGCACAAAGAAATTCCCGCCGGCCTGCTCGACACCGAGCGCGCTCTGGCCGACGTCACCGCCCGCTGGGATGGCGACATCGTCCGCCAGCTCAGCGACTACATCGCCATTCCGGCCAAGTCGCCGGGCTTCGATCCGGACTGGTCGGCCAACGGCTACCTGGAGACGGTGCTGCGCAATGCCGCCACCTGGGTCGAGGCGCAGAAGGTCGAGGGCCTCAGGCTGGAGATCGTGCGCCTGGAAGGCCGCACCCCGGTGCTGTTCTTCGAGCTGCCCGCCAGCGGCACGTCGATGAACGAGACCGTGCTGATGTACGGCCACCTGGACAAGCAGCCCGAGTTCACCGGCTGGCGCCGCGACCTCGGCCCCTGGACGCCCAAGTACGAGGACGGCCTGCTCTACGGCCGTGGCGGCGCGGACGACGGCTACGCCATCTACGCCAGCGTGGCGGCCATCCAGGCGCTGAAGGCGCAGGGCGTGGCCCATCCGCGCATCGTCGGCCTGATCGAGACCTGCGAGGAATCGGGCTCCTACGACCTGCTGCCCTACGTGGACACGCTGCGCAGCCGCCTGGGCGAGGTGGCGCTGGTGGTCTGCCTGGACTCGGGCGCCGGCAACTACGACCAGCTCTGGCTCACCACCTCGCTGCGCGGCCTGGCCGGCGGCACGCTCAAGGTCGAGATCCTCACCGAGGGCATCCATTCGGGCGACGCCTCGGGGCTGGTGCCGTCGAGCTTCCGCATCATGCGGCAGGTGCTGGACCGGCTGGAGGACAGCAAGACCGGCCGCCTGCTGCCCGCCAGCTTCCACTGCGAGGTGCCCGCCGAACGTCTGGCCCAGGCCAAGGCCACGGCGGCCATCCTGGGCGACGAGGTCTACAAGCGCTTCCCCTGGGCGCACTACGACTGCGGCGGCGCCACCGCCTTCGCGCTGCCGACCACCACCGATCCGGTGGAGGCGCTGCTCAATCGCACCTGGCGGCCGACGCTGTCGGTGACGGGCGCCGAGGGCTTCCCTGCGCTGAAGGATGCCGGCAACGTGCTGCGGCCCTACACGGCCTTCAAGCTCTCGCTGCGCCTGCCGCCGCTGGTGGAGGCGGCGCAGGTGGTGCAGGAGCTGAAGGCGCTGCTGGAGGACAACGCGCCCTACCAGGCCAAGGTGACCTTCGAGTCCGGTGGCGGCGCCACCGGCTGGAACGCGCCGGCCATGGTGCCGTGGTTCCAGCAGGCGCTGGACGCTGCCAGCCAGGCCCATTTCGGCGCGCCCTGCGGCTACATCGGCCAGGGCGGGACGATTCCGCTGATGAACATGCTGAGCGCCGGCTTTCCGAAGGCGCAGATGATGGTGTGCGGCGTGCTGGGCCCGAAGAGCAATGCCCACGGGCCCAACGAGTTCCTGCACGTGCCCTATGCCACGCGGCTGACGGCCGCCGTCGCGCAGGTGATGGCCGCGATGCCGGCCAAGCACGCGGCCGAACAGGCGGCCTGAAGCGAGGTTGTCGCCGGTGTGGCCGGGCGTTCAGCCCGGGCGCTGGCGTGCGCCGGCCGACTGATCGGGCCGGACCGCCGTTTACCGTCGGCCGAGCAGCGGGCCCAGCGCTCCGAGCAGATCGCCCAGCCCGCCCGCGCCGGCCGACAGCGACGGCTCCTGGTCCGGCAGACGGCCTTGCGGCGTCAAACGATCGATCAGCACGGGCAGCAGCGTCGCCAGCAGCGGCAGCAGCGTCTGCACATTCAGGCCCAGCTTCTGCGCCACGGCGCCGATCACGTCCTGGCCCAGCGCGCCCTGCACCTGGTCGGGCGACACGGGCTGGTTCTGGCCGGTGCCGATCCACGAACCTACGGCGTCCCCCAGGCCGGCCTGCTGCAGCTTCTGCACCAAGCCACCCACACCGCCGCTTTCCTGCAGCAGGCTGCCGAAGATGGCGACCGGATCGCTGCCCGGCGAATGCGGTGCCGGTGCGCCGCTGTTGAGCACCTGGCCGAGGACGGAATCGAGCAAGCCCATGGCTTCTTCCCTGCGAAATGAAAACGAGGCCGCCATTGTTCAGGGCAGCCTCGTGTTCTTCGCGGAACGGCGCCGCTTTTTCAGCGAAGCCGTGCGTAATTCACCTTTTGGACACTGGATTTGACGCAATCACGGCGCGCGCGGTGGCCGCTTTTCCAGCAGCGGCGGCGTCACGCCCTGGACGCCCACCAGGCCCAGCACCGTGGCCAGGGAGTTCTGCGCGCCCTTCCAGCCGTCGGTCAGGTCGATCCATTCGCTCAGCGCGTGGAAGCCGCCCGTCTTGCCGCCGCCGCCCACGATGATGGCCGGAATGCCCAGCGCCATCGGCACGTTGGCGTCGGTGCTGGCGCCCGTCAGCAGCGTCTTGTGGCCGAAGGAGGCGTTGGCACGCGTGGCCGCTTCCACGATCACCGAGTCCGACGGCGTGCGGCCGCCCGGCCGGTCGCCGATCAGCTTGGTCTGCACGGTGAGGGTCTCGACGTTCCAGCGCTTGTTTTCCTCGGCCACGGCTTCGTCGATGGCAGCGAGGATCTTCTTCTCGGTGGACAGCAGCGAATCCATCTGGTCCGAGCGGATGTCCACGGCCATGCGCGCATCCGGCGCGATGGTGTTGACCGAGGTGCCGCCACCGACGGTGCCCACGGTGAAGGTGGTTTTGGGGAAGGTGGGCGTGCGCACCTCGGCGATCTTGGCGATGGCGCGGCCCATGCCGTGGATGGCGCTGGGCACCTGGCCGAAGGCGGCGTAGCTGTGACCGCCCGGGCCCTTGAAGTTGACCTCGTAGCGGTGGCTGGCGGTGCCCAGGATCAGCACGGTGCCGTCCGGCGCCGGCTCCAGGCCGACCATGCCGTCGATGTCGCGGTGCTCGGCAAAGATGTGCTTCATGCCGCGGAGGTTGCCGAGTTCTTCCTCGCCCACGTTGCCCACGAAGAGCAGGTCGCCAACGGTCTGGATCTTCTGGTCGTTCAGAACCTTGAGCCAGGACAGCAACACCGCCAGGCCGCGCGTGTCGTCGGAGATGCCCGGCGCATACAGGCGGCCGTCGCGCTCCTTGACCTTGACGTCGGTGCCCGCCGGGAAGACCGTGTCCAGGTGGGCCGAGATCAACAGCTTGGGCCCCTGGCCGCTGCCCTTGCGCAGGCCGACCACGTTGCCTTCGCTGTCGATGCGGGCGTCGGCCAGGCCCAGGGCCTTCATGCGCGCGAGGAAGGCCTCGGCGCGCGGGCGTTCCTTGAAGGGCGGCGCCTCGATCTCGGTGAGCATCTTCAGGTCGTCGATGGAGCGCGCATGGTCGGCCTTGACCGCCTCCATCAGCGCCTGGATCTGCGGGGCTGACAGCAGCTGCGTGTAGGCCTGGTCCACCGCCGGCCGCACCTGGGCGGGCGTGGGGGCGATGGCGGCGAAGGACTGGGCCCAGGCCGCCGAGGCGCCGGCAAAGGCAAGGGACAGGGCGAGCAGCGAGGCGAGCGGCCGCAGGCGTGGCATGGGGGGCCGGTTCGAAGAGGGGCGAGTCATGGGCGTCGGTTGGAGGGCAATCGGGGCGGGGGGATGCGGCACCTGTCATCAGGCTGACCGGGTGCCGCGGGTCGGCGGAAATTCTGGCGGCTGCATCCAGGCCCCGCTCTGATTTAATCCGCCGCACCGTCAGTTTTTCTTACATGCCCCGGCACCTTCCCAGTACCCGCGCCCTGCTCGTGTTCGACGCCGTCGCCCGCTGTCACGGCGTGGGCAAGGCCGCCGAGGAGTTGTGCCTGACGCACAGTGCCGTCAGCCAGCAACTGCGCCTGCTGGAGCTGCAACTGGGCGTACGCCTCGTGCAGCGCAGTGCCCGGGGCACCACGCTCACCGAGGCGGGCCGGCGCTATCACGCGCAGGTGGCCGGCGACCTGCTGCGGCTGGAGAACCACACCCTCGAGGCCATGGCCCAGCGCCCCGACGGCGAGCGGCTGCTGGTGGGCGCCGTGCCCATGCTGGCCGAGCGCTGGCTGCTGCCGCGGCTGCCGGGCTTCCTGGCCGAGCAGCCGGCCTGCAGCGTGCATCTGCAGGTCTTTCCCACGCAGGTCTACATGGACGAGCCCCATTTCGACGTCGCCTTGCAGTACGACGACGCCAGTTGGCCCGGTGCGGCCGTGTGGCCGCTGCGCGCCGAGCGGGTGGTCGTGGTGTGCGCACCGCGGTCGCGCTGGCGTGCCGCGGTGGCGCAGGGCGACTTCCGCGACGTGCCGCTGCTGCAGCTCAGCTCGCGCCTGGGCGCCTGGCAGGCCTGGTTCGCGCAGGCTGGCATCGCCCGGCCTCCGGCGAACGCGATGGTGGGCCACCGCTTCGATCTGTTCTCGATGGTGCTGGAGGCGGTGCGCGCCGACCTGGGCATCGGCCTGCTGCCGCGCTACGGCGTGGCGCGCGAGCTGGCCAGTGCCGAACTGTGCCTGGCCCATCCCTTCGAGGGAGACGGGCCGCGCGGCTACAGCCTGTTCGTGGCACCGCACCGGGCGGGAGACGCGACCGTGCAGGCCTTCGGCGCCTGGCTGGATGCGCAGGTGGCCGAGGAGTCGCAGGGCATCCCGCCGCCGGGCGGCCGGTGAAGCCGGCTCAGCCGGCCACGGCCAGCAGGTGCACCAGCGCCGCCAGCGGCGCCGTCTCGGCACGCAGGATGCGCGGGCCCAGTGTGGTCAGCACGAAGCCACTGGCGCGGGCCCGGGCCTCTTCCTGCGGATTGAGTCCGCCCTCGGGGCCACTGAGGAACAGTGCGCTGCCCCCCGCTGGCGCCCCGCGGCCCAGCGGCTGCGCCTCGTCGCCGAAGCCGAGCACATGGCGGGCGGCGGGCGCGTCCGCGACCAGGCCGTCCAGCCAGGTGCCCAGGTCGCGCACCGGATGCACCGCAGGCACCTGGTTGCGGCCGCACTGCTCGCAGGCGGCCACGGCCACGGCCTGCCAGTGGTCCTGCTTCTTCTGTGCCCGCTCACCGGCCAGGCGCAGCACGCCGTGGGCCGTCTGCAGCGGCTGGATGCTGGCCACGCCGAGTTCGGTGGCCTTTTCGACCAGCCAGTCCATGCGGTCGTTGGCGGGCATGCCCACAGCCAGGTGCACGGCCAGCGCGGCCTCGCGCTCGACCGTGTGGTGGGCGCCCACACGCACGTCGACATCGTTGCGGCCCATGCGCTCGACCGTGGCCTCGAACTCGCCGCCGCGGCCGTCGAACAGCGTGATGCCGTCGCCGGGCTGCAGCCGCAGCACCTGCACGTGGCGGGCGGCGCCGGGCGGCAGGCCCAGCGACTGGCCGCTGGCCAGGGGCGTGGCGCAATGGATGCGCGGCATCAGCGTGCGCCCTCTGCCGCGTCGATCACGCCGCCGCCCAGGCAGACCTCGCCGTCGTACAGCACGGCCGACTGGCCGGGCGTGACCGCCCATTGCGGCTGCGGAAACACCAGCTGGAAGCGGGCTTCGGGCAGGGCCTGCAGCAGCGCGGGCGAATCGGTCTGGCGGTAGCGCGTCTTGCTGCCGTAGGTGCCTGCGGCGGGCGGCGCGCCGGCCACCCAGCTCGCGTCGGCCGCCAGCAGCGCGCGCGACTGCAGCCAGGGATGGTCATGGCCCTGCACCACCCACAGCGTGTTGGCCTCGACGTCCTTGCGGGCGACGAACCACGGTGCGTGCTCGCCGCCGCCGCGCTGTGCGCCTTTTTCCTTGATGCCGCCGATGCCCAGGCCCTGGCGCTGGCCCAGCGTGTAGAAGGACAGCCCGTGGTGCTCGCCCAGCTTGCGGCCGCGCTCGTCCTTGATCGGGCCCGGTGCCTTGCTGATGTAGCGGTTGAGGAACTCCCGGAAAGGCCGCTCGCCGATGAAGCAGATGCCGGTCGAATCCTTCTTGGTGGCCACGGGCAGGCCGATGTCGGTGGCGATCTGGCGCACCTGGGTCTTGTGCAGTTCGCCCACCGGGAACAGCGCCTTCGACAGCTGCGCCTGGTTGAGTCGGTGCAGGAAGTAGCTCTGGTCCTTGGCGGGGTCCAGGCCCTTGAGCAACTCGTAGCGCGCGGAGGCCGGCACCGGCTCTCCGGCGGCGAAGGCCAGCCCGGTGGCGGCGTAGACAGCGCGCACGCGGGCATAGTGGCCGGTGGCGATCTTCTCGGCGCCCAGGCGCATGGCGTGGTCGAGGAAGGCCTTGAACTTGATCTCGGCGTTGCACAGCACGTCGGGGTTGGGCGTGCGGCCGGCCTGGTATTCGCGCAGGAATTCGGCGAAGACGCGGTCCTTGTAGTCGGCGGCGAAGTTGACGTGCTCGATCTCGATGCCCAGCACGTCGGCCACGCTGGCCGCGTCCACGAAATCGACGTTGGACGAGCAGTATTCGCTGTCGTCGTCGTCTTCCCAGTTCTTCATGAAGATGCCGATGACCTCGTGGCCCTGCTGCTTGAGCAGGTGCGCCGTCACGGCCGAGTCCACGCCGCCGGAGAGCCCGACGACGATCCGATGTTTGGTCATCCGGCGATTGTCCCTTGGCCACGGTGGGCGTTGCCTGGGCGGGGGCACGGGCGGATCGGTGGCCTCGGGGCGTGGACGCGCCCAGGCTGATCGACGTTCTGGCTTGGGTAGGGTCTGTCGGCTCGGCGTGCCGCGCCGCGCCCGGTTAGGCGGGCGGCTTTCCGGCCAGCCAGCGCGCGTAGGCCTCGGGATAGACCACGCGCAGGCGCTCCAGGTGGAACTGCGCCTCCTGCTCCAGCCCCAGCAGGCGCGCGCTGTCGATCAGCTTGACCACCACGCGCGGCTCCGGCGAGAAGGCCAGCGTGGCCTGGGCGAGTGCATGCACGCGCGCAGCCGTCTGGGGCGTCAGGGGCGTCAGCGCCAGTTCCGCAAAGCGCGCCTGGCGGGCGAAGAGCCAGTCCCGGCCGTCCGGATCCAGCTGCGCGAGCGGATTGTCACGCCAGCCGGCGAGCCGCTCTGCCGCCGGAAGGAAGGGCTGGCTGACGCGCACGTAGCTCCAGCCCGCGTAGGCGACGACGGCGAGCAGGGCCGCCGCCGTCAGGCGGGCGGCCCACCGCGCGCGGGCGGCCTGGCGCTGCAGGATCGTGGTCGACGCGGCCTCGGCATCCCACATGGCACTGGTCTGCCTGCGGCCGGGCCAGAGCATGCCCAGGCACAGCCCGAACACGAGCTGGAAGGGCCCGTACCACAGCGGATATTCGACCAGACTGTGCAGCACGATCATGGCCAGCACGCCCCAGGCCATCAGCCGGGCGGGATCGCGCTCCTGCCAGGGCCGGGCCGCCGCCACCATCCACAGGAAGCCGCCGCAGATCAGCACCGCGGCCGGAATGCCGAGCTCCACCGCCAGATGCAGCGGCAGGTTGTGGGCGTTGTCCAGGATCTCGACGAAGCGCGGGCCCGGGTATTCGGCCAGGTAGTGCACGAGGCTGAGCTGGCCCCAGCCCCAGCCCGTCCAGGGCCGCTGGGCGATCAGCCACAGCACGTTGCTCCACAGCAGCCAGCGGCTGTGGCCGGGCGGCGCGCCTTCGCGCAGCCGGGTGAGCATGCCCTGAACGTCGGCCCCGGCGCTCCCGCCGCCTGCCAAGAACGACGCGACCATGACGGCCGACCAGGGCAGCGCCCAGGACAGCAGGGCGTAGAGCGCCAGCGCGCCCAGGAACCAGCCCGGACGCGGCAGCAGCGGCTGCCGGGCGGCTCCTTGCGTCACGGCGCCGGGTTCGACCGGCGCGCGTTCGCGCCAAGCCATCCACCCGCCCGCGGCGGCGATGACTCCCAACTGCAGCAATCCGGTGCGGGACGTGGAGGCGGCCAGGCCCGCGACGAGCAAGGCACCGGCAGCCATCAGGACGCGACGTCCGCGGGGGCCTGCCTGGCCATGCGTCCAGAGCAGGGCCACGAGCCCCATGCTCAGCAGTGTGGCGAACTGGTTGCGCTGGCGCAGGTTGCCGTAGGCCATGCCGATGGGTTCCATGGGGACGGCGACCCAGGGGCGCAGGGGGGTGGCGAGGCCGTGGTACTGGAGGAGGCCTGTGGCGGCGCTTAATGCCCCTACTCCGACAAGTGCGCCCAGTGCATGGGAGCGCCATACGTCCCGGGAGGATGCAGGCGCGAGACGCGAGGCCCCAAGCATCAGTGAAATCGCGCCGATCAAAAGTGCATATTTCGTGCTAACAGCAAGAGCTACGAAACAGGCTGCATTGATTTTACGCAGGCACCCCCATTCACTGACGAAGGCTGGATTTCGCGCCATTAGTAGCAACGCGCACACGAAAAAGAAATCTGTCGCCAAGCCTTGCCACGTGGCGAAAGAAAAACCTCCCCAAAAAGGCAAAAGGAAGACGGGGTAGAGAATCAACGCCCCGCCCGCGGAGTTGAAACGAAAAAATCCCCTCAATGTCCTTTTTAGCCGTCTAATCAAAAAATATCTTTTCCCGTCTCATCGTCGAAAGCAGCCGAATCCTCTAAGCAATCTTGTTAATGCTCAACGAGCCAGGGAGATAGTTCCTGCCTGCTCTATCGTCGCGCCGGCTTTTGAAGAATCTGCGTCGTCCGGTGACGCTTTGGATTTCGTGGACGATTCCTTTTCCTCGTGGTATTCGTCATCTATGTTGATAGACCAGATTTTTTCCTTGTTGATCTCTCCGCTAATGATTTGATGCGCCGCTTCTCGCGCCGTAAGCATCGAGTGATCTTGATTGTTGTAGCGATGCATGCCGTTGCGGCCTATCAAGAATAAATTAGAGACCTCATCGACTTCACTGCGCAGTACATCGAATTTTTTGTACGAGTCGCCGAAATATCCGGGATAAGCCTTCGGGACTCTGAGTACGATGAAGTCAAGTGCACGGGTCGATTTTGCGATCTGCAATTTTTTTACTTCTGATTGCGCGATCATGTTAATCTGATCGTCGGTCATCGGCCAAAAGTCGTCGTCTTCTCGACAGAAAAACTCAAGACCGAGCCAGACGCAGGAATCATCTGCAACCAGATATGGACTCCAATTATTGAAGACCTGAATTCGCCCTACCTTATATCCAGGCTCTTGGATATATATCCAGTTATCGGTCAACTCCGTGCAAAGATCGGTCTTCTTATAGAGCAGGCCAACCGTTATAAAATCCCGATACTCTAGGTTCTTGGCGATTTCCTGCGCATCTGGACTCCAATAATTCGATGATGCGCTTACAAGGTCCTTGACAGGCATAGTAGAAATCAAATGAGCGCAATTTATTTTTTTTGTCGAGCCGTCGCTATCTTGGACGGTTACGGACCTAACTGCGCCGCTTTCGATATCGATGCAATTTGCCGTATGACGGAGAAGTAAGGTTCCCCCTCTCTCAACAAATCGCTTGGCAACTTCTTCCCACATCTGTCCTGGCCCATACTTGGGATAAATAAATGATTCGATCAGCGAGGTTTGTTTTGCCTGTTCCGAATCAATCCTTAAGAGCGACTTGATTCCGTGAATCAATGCCCTCCCCACGGAGAGGCTTTTAACTCTTTGGGCCCCCCAATCTGCGCTGATGTCTCTGCAAGAAACACCCCACACTTTTTCTGTATATTCTTTGAAAAACTGCAGATAAAGAAGTTTGCCAAATCGATTGATGAAAAAATCTTCGAGCGATGCCTCGGGCTTGATCGGGCGTAGATGCGCGCGGATATAGCTGATGCCAAAAGAAAATGTTTTCTTCAATCCTAATTTTTGGAAGGTCGAGAAATTGATTTTCAGAGGGTAGTCGAAGAACTTTCCATTAAAATAAATCCTGGACTGACGCTGACGGATGAGCATGGACGCGTGGACAGGGTCGGCTTGGCTGGCACTTAATGCGCCGGGTAGCCCTTGGCGTTCCTGACCCTGGTACGCGAACCGCATATTCGGGTTCTGGATTTTTTCAATCGGAAGAATGCTGTTCCACCAGTCCATTACCCAGTCAGACTTGGAGAAGAATCGATGTCCTCCAATATCTATGCGATTCCCATGGTGTTCTACAGTACGAGAGATTCCTCCGACCTGATTGTCGGCTTCGAGAATACAGATATTTCTTAATCCGGCTTTTTGTAGTTCGTAAGCCGCTGTCAGGCCTGCGGGGCCTGCGCCAATAATGACAACGTCAAATTCAAGATTCTTCATGCTTGTCTTTCACTAATAAATTTTCATGATTTTGCCGCGGTACTCATTGATTCATATTGCTGCAAAACATGAGCACATTTGTAGAGGTAGTACGTTTTTGCTTTGCTTCTATTTTGGAGGGGGGGCGTCCAAGAGCTTATGTAAAGCGGTTCTATTCGTGAGGACGTAACGATGAAGTCAAGTGTCTGGTCTGCTTGGCACGTAGGAACCAGCGACAATATATCCAGCGTACAGTGACCGTTCTGATTACGTAGCGCGTCCAGCAGTCCACACATTTCTTTTTGTGCATCGAATGGTGCCGTAACTTCTCTGCGACGCTCAAGTTCCATGGCTGTGCCTCTATTGAATACAATCCCGGCCGCCTGTATGCCGCTCACGTAGCTTTTGCGGTGCATGAGCAACCAGGGTGCCAGAGCCTCACCCTGCCAATAAACTTCTGCGGAGGGCGGAACAAAATCGCCGAACACATATGGCCCATTGATTGGGGTTTCTTCGATGATTCTAGATATTTCCGGTCGACGATCCCACGCGGCTATGCTGAGCGGAGTGATGAAGAGCATCGATATCATTAAGATGCGTCGACCGCGCGATCCAAGACTCAATAAAAAGAAGGAAAAAAAGGCTAGTAAGCTAGCTGCCAGATAGGGTTGCTTGAGAAAAATAATGGCTTTACTAGCCGAAGTAAGTTCGGATCCGTCCAGAAAATAATTTTGAAATTTTAATGCCTGAGAAAAATCGCTCTTCCAGTTATAGAAAGCGGCAAATACCAACAATACACAACAGCCCAGCAAAACGCTCTTCGAAATGTCAGGTTCTCTTTTTGTTTCCGATAATGTGAGCAGAACAATGCCGAGGTAAACTGCCAGGGTTCCAGTTGTCAAATCTTTAAAAATTAAACCATAAACTAGTACGCTGACGGACAGGCGACCCAAAGAGCCCTGATTAAGAGAATTTATTAAATATGGCGATAGCAGGACTAAGGCGATAACGTGGCAAAGCCACTGACCTCGCCAAAGCTGAAGGCTCGCGAAGAACGCGTTAGAGAGAAAATCGGCGCCAATAAGTGAGGCGGCGGAGCAAAGTGCGAGGGTGCTGAGGGTGATAGCAGCCAATCTACGCGTATTATTTTTTCCGAAGCAGCTGCAAAAGCCCAGAATTGCAAAGTCGCAGCCCAGGGCAAGCCAACTTTGAAGTGGCCAGTCGCTCATGAAAACATAGTTGTATGAATGGACGAGCTGAAGCCATTCAGCATCCAAATAGACATGCAAACGATCAAATGGTTGCAAGGGAACTAGTCCAGCCAGTAGTGCGAGAGGCACGGCACTAAGAAGCCAAAGCCACCGTCTATCTTCAAGCGATTGCCACAAAAAGAAAAGGATTGCTCCGGGCAGAGCCATTACGGGATGGATAATCGCGGCGATGGCGAGAGACAGAATTGAGAGCCATACATGGCGCCGTATCAAAAATACGATCCCGAGCAAGACCAGAACCTCTGCATAGGTTCGAGCTGTCAGAAAGGGTTCTGCGTAGTGAATGATGGTCGAGTGACCATAAGCGGTTGATGTGCCAAAAACAAGCAATAGCGCTGGTGCGCGGGCATGCTCCGGAACGGAAGACCGGGCCAATTGAAAGCAGCATAAAAAGAAGAGGGCTTGTGCGAGCAGCACACCCATTGCAGAGGCTGCATAAAATCCCACATGGGCCACAATAAATCCGTATATTTTTCCAAATATGGAAAATGAATCTTGCGATCCATATTTGAAGAAAAGATCATATGAAAATATTTTGGGATCGATATTTTTTAGCGCCTGCGCTGCGTAAAGAAGACCATCATGGCGAATTCCAGAATAAGGATTGTTAAGTAATAATATGGTAAATGCTATAAGCAAAAGCGGAAAATCAAGCTTTTGTTTCATGGCTTAATAAAAAAAGCCCACTGGCGTGGGCTTGTTGGGAGAGAGTTTTAAATTACGTGGCGTTGCGGCATTCGCTAGGAACGTACTTGAACTTGTCCGAGGTGGTGGAGCAGGTCCAGGTGATCTGAGAGGTCGGTGGGGTGTTCGCCGAAATGGCTTGGCCGCCCGATTTAGGAGTCAGAGTAAGAACAACGCTGCCAGCAGCAGCGGTAGTGGTGATGGCGATAACGCCGCTTGTACCGTCGACAGTCATGGATGCAACATTCTTGGTCGAGGCTACAGAAGCAGAGTTAAACCCAAGGCTCAGGCTAGACGCAGCATTGGCGGCGTTCTCGCCGACCAGCGTCTTGGCTGCCGAGCCAAGCACCATCGCTTCCGACACCCGTGCACGCACGGTGTAGTCCTGGTAGGCGGGCAGCGCGACGGCGGCCAGGATGCCGATGATCGCCACGACGATCATCAGTTCGATAAGGGTGAAGCCCTTCTGGGCGGTGCGGGCGATGGTGCGACGGTTCATGGTCAGACTCCAGGTTGAAAGCGGTCCGGGTACTGCCCCGGTCGTGCCTTCTCTTCGCAGACCGCGTGCCATGCGGCCGCCTGCCTTGAATGCGCCTAAAAGTTCACACTCAGGCCACACAGTCTGACACTTCTTGTTTGTAAACAACTGTTTCCGAGTGACAAAAAAGTCAGAGTCGCTGGCGGTGACAGCTTTGGTCGCCCCTTGCGCCTCCGCGGAGGCCGGGCCTGCAGGCCTCAGCTGCGCGGATGCCCCGCGCCGTGCACCTCGATCGTCTGCCCCGCCTCCAGCCAGCGCAGTTCGATCCGGTCCCACAGCCGCAACTGGCCCACCAGGGCGTTGACCTCGGCCATGATCTCGGCGGCGGCGGCCGGCTTGGTGTGCGTCACGTAGACGGGGTAGCGGGCCATGGGGGACATCTGCGCCAGCTCTTCCACCAAGGTGGGGGGCGACAGGTGCAGGCTGCGTTCGGCCAGCTGGCGCTCGCGCGTGCTGAAGGCGGTCTCGATCACGAGGGCGCCCACGTCCATCTGGTTGATCCGGCGCCAGAAGGGCTTGTTGCGCTCGGTGTCGCCGCTGTAGACCCAGTGCGAATGGCCGTCCGCGCGCCGCACGGCGAAGCCGCAGGCGGGCACGGTGTGCACGGCGGGCAGCACCTCCACCACCTTGGGCGCGCGGCGGCCGAGCATCAGGCTCTGGCCGACGTCGAACTCGACGAAGTGGACCAGCGGCGCATCGCTGCTGGGCAGGGCGGTGAAGTCCGGCCAGACCAGGTTGTTGAACACATGCGCCCGCAGCACCTGCAACGTGGCGCGCAGCCCGTGCACCCGCAGCGGCCGGCGGCGCAGGCTGGCGACCGCGTCCACCATCAGGGGAAGGGCCGCGATGTGGTCCAGGTGCGAGTGGGTCAGCACCACGTCGTCGATCTGCGCCATCTCTTCCAGGGACAGGTCGCCGACGCCGGTGCCGGCATCGACCAGGAGGTCGTCGTCGATCAGGAAGGAGGTGGTCCGTGCGCCCCGGGCGATGGCGCCGGAGCAGCCCAGAACACGCACCTGCAGGCTGTTCATGAAGAGCTCTGAATAAAGGAGGCGATGGAGCCGGGCGGGCACCGCGGCAGGCCGGCTCGCCCGCGGACAGTGCAGGCTAAGGCGTCGGTTGCTGCGGCGCAAAGGACTTCCGTCACGCCGCGCCGGGGCGCGAGTATGCCTGTTCGTCGGGGCCGCACAGGATTGGTTGTCACTAATTTGCAGTTCTGGCCGGCGCCGGTGGGCGAGAGCCCCCAGCGTGCCCCCGGTGCACCGGAGCGGCGGCAGGCGGCCTGGCCGGCGCGGGCCCTTCGGGCGTGTAGATGCGCACGCCCCGCTGGCGCCCGCGCACCTGCACCTCGCCCAGTTCGCGCCAGGGCGCATCCGGCATCAGCGCGCGGGTGTTCTCGCCGACGACGATGGGCACGCCATGGGGCGTGCACAGGCCTTCCAGCCGCGCGGCGAGGTTCACGGCGTCGCCGATCACGGTGTAGCTGCGGCGCAGCGCCGAGCCCATGTTGCCGACCACCACCGGGCCGGTGTTGACGCCGATGCCGATGGCCACCGCGGGCAGGCCAGCCGCCTCGTGCTGCGCATTGAGCGCGGGCAGCGCGGCGACGATGTCCTGCGCGGCATGCACCGCCCGCGCGGCATGGTCGGCCTGCGCGACCGGTGCGCCCCAGAAGGCCATGAGGCAGTCGCCCATGTATTTGTCGACGGTGCCGCCATGCCGGTTGACGATCTCGGTGAAGCGGGTGAAGACCTCGTGCAGCAGGGCCTGCAAGGTCGTGGGCGCCATGTGCTCGGCCAGGTGGGTGAAGCCCCGCATGTCGCAGAACATGATGGTGAGCACCCGGCTTTCGGCCCGCATGCTGTAGCGGTGCGGCTCGCGGGCCATGTCGTCCACCAGCTGCGGCGGGACATAGGCGCCGAACAGGCGCATCAGTCCCCGGCGCTTGCGGCTTTCCACGAAGTAGCCCCAGCTCATGCTGAGCAGCAGGCCCGCGGCGCCGGCCAGCAGCGCGGCGGCCTGGGGCAGCACCAGACCGCCATGGCGGTAGAGCAGGTCATTGAGCAGCAGCAGCCCGCCGCAGGCCCCCAGCCCGATGGCGAAGCCGGCGGCGGCCGAGCGCCGGGTCACGCCCAGAACCAGCAGCAGGCCGATCACGACCAGGCTGGCCCAGGCATAGCCCGGCGCGTAGTCGGGCACATGCGGCAGGCGCCGGTCGAGCAGGCCGGAGAGCACATGGGCATGCACTTCCACCCCCGGCAGGGCCGCGGCGATGGGTGTGGCGCGCAGGTCCTGCAGGCCGGCGGCGCTGGCGCCGACCAGGACGATGCGGTCCCGCAAGGCCGCAGGCGGCAGGCGGCCTTCCAGCACGTCGCGGGCCGAGACATAGCGAAACCGCGGCCCCGCGTCCTCGCCAGGGCGCCGGTAGGGGACGACGAGGCCGCCGTCGGTGCCCACCGGCACGTCCAGGCGGCCGCTGGCGGTCTGCAGCCCCAGGGCGACGAGCCGCGGGGACGCCCCCGGCGCCGTGGCGAGCCGCAGCACCGGTGGCGCGCTGCCGGTGGCGGCCCGGAAGGTCGCCAGGGCCAGCGACTCGTAATAGCCGCCGGGCGCGGTGTCCAGCCGGGCCAGCAGCGGTACGGTGCGCACCACCCCGTCCTGGCCGGGTTGGAAGACGACGTTGATGAAGCCCGGTCGGGCGCCCGTCGTCCGGCCGGGCAGGCTCGCGACCAGCGTGGGCCAGGCCGGAATCCGGGCGGCATCCGGCCCCAGTGCGTCGGCGGGCAGAAGCGGCGCTGGCGGTTGCACGTTGGGTGCGGCGGACGGGTGGTCCGGGGCGCCAGCCTCGCCGTCGAAATGGACGCCCAGCACCACGCGGCCGGGCGCCGCGGCCAGCGCCCGCGCGAATTCGCCATCAGGGTCGAGGGCCGATGCGCGGCGGGCGAGTTCGGCATCGAAGCCGGGCTCGGCCGGCCAGCGGCCGCCCAGCGCCTGCACCAGCGCCGGTCCGCTGGTGCGATCCGCTTCCGCGAACACCATGTCGAAGGCCAGAACGCGCACCTGCTGGCGCTGCGTCAGTTCCTGCGTCAGGCGGGCCAGCCGCTCGCGGCTCCAGGGCCACTGGCCGAAGGCCTTCAGGCTGGGCTCGTCGATGTCGACGATGACGATGCGGGGGTCGATGCCGCGCGGGGCGTGCCAGCGCAGCCGGGCGTCCTGCAGCTGGGCATCGAGCCGATCCACGCCAGGCAGATGCAGCAACCCTGCCGTGTGGGCCAGCCCGGCGAGGAGGGGCAGCAGGGTGATCGCGATGCGCCAGCCATGGCCCCGAAGGCCGCGCAACAGCCTTCCCGGTCCCATGCCGTGGCTCGGTGCCCTGACGTCCGGGCCCTCAGCCCAGCACGAACTGCATGCGGGTGCCGCCCAGCTCCAGGATGTCGCCGTCCTGCAGGGCCGCCGCGCGCGGCTGGAGTGTCTCGCCATTGAGCGTGGCGCTGCCGTCCACGGGTGCCACCACATAGCCCTGCAGGCGACGGGTGACGGCCGCCACCGCCACGCCGGGCTTGCCGATGGTGGTCACTACCTTGCGCAGCACGATCTCGTGGCCCGCCGCCGATCCGCTGAGGATGCGGATGCAGGCCTGCGCCCCGCTGCCGCCTTCCAGCGCCGCCGGCACCGTCTCGCCCTCGGTCAATGGCATGGGTCGCGAGTCGTGCAGCGGTGCGGTGGCGGTCATGCGCAGGTGTGCGCCTTCGTCGATCTCCGCCGTCTGCAGGTAGCGGATCTTGTACTTGCCGACCTCGATCAGGTCGTTGTGCTCCAGCACCTGCTTGCGGATGGCCCGCGAGTTGACGTAGGTGCCGTTGGTGCTGTCCAGGTCCTCGAGGTACACGCTGCTGCCGATCTTGTGCAGCACCGCGTGCTCGCCGCTGATGGCGAGGTTGTCGATGACGATGTCGTTGTAGGGGCGCCGACCGAGCGTGGTGCGTTCCTTGAGCAGGGGCACTTCCTTCAGCACGACGCCATCGATGGCAACTACCAATTTCGGCATGGCCGACACTCCTCAGACCGGACGGGCGCGCAGGCGCAGGACATCAATTTGTAACCGCGAGCGGGCAGGCCCGCAACCTTTCGGATGACATGGGCGGTCAATGGCCGCCGAAGCGTGCCAGGATGACCGACACGTTGTCCTTGCCGCCGTTGTCGTTGGCCACCGTGATCAGCAGGGCGACCTTGTCGGCCAGCGGGATGTCGGGGGTCAGCAGCGACACGAGCTGCTCGTCGGTGACCATGTCGGTCAGGCCGTCCGAGCACAGCAGGTACAGGTCGCCGCGCTGCGCGGGCTCGTGCAGCAGATCCACCTCCACCTCGGCGCCGATGCCCAGTGCGCGCGTCACCAGGTTGCGATGCGGCGAGGCGAGGGCCTCCTGGGCCGTCATGAGGCCGGCGTCGATCTGGGCCTGCAGGAAGGAATGGTCGCGCGTCAGCGCGGTCAGGCGGCCGCCCCGCAGCCGGTAGCAGCGCGAGTCGCCGATGTGTCCGACTACCGCGCCGCACGGCCCGAATACGGCGCTCACCAGCGTGGTGCCCATGCCGCGCAGGGCGGGGTTGACTGTGCTGGCGTTGAAGACGGCACGGTTGGCCTGAGCGATGCCTTGATGCAAGGCCTTCATGACCGCCCGGCTGCCGGGCGCGTGGCCGGCCTGGGCCAGCCACCGGCCCATGGAGGCCTGCAGCAAGGCCACGGCCATCTCGCTGGCCACCTCGCCGCCGGCATAGCCGCCCATGCCGTCGGCCAGCACCGCCAGACCCAGGCGTGGGTCGAAGGCGATGGAATCCTCGTTGTTGCGACGCAGCCGGCCGGTGTCGGTCTGCGCGGCGAACTCCCAGGGCGGCCCGGCGAGGTCCTGGAGGATGGCAGCCGGGCGCGCCATGGGGCTCAGTGCTGCGCGGCCTGCTGCCGGCCGCGGCTGGCCAGCAGCTTGCCGATCGCCACCACGAGCACGGCGCCGACAGCGGCCGCCACGTAGTGCAGCGCAGGATTGGCGGCCATGGCGTCGTGCAGCGACACGTCGCTCGCCATCGTCTCGCCGCCAACCCAGCCGATCAGGGCCGCACCCAGCAGGATGATGATCGGGAAGCGGTTCATGAGCTTGATCATGAGCGAACTGCCGAAGATCACCAAGGGGATGCTGATGGCCAGGCCCAGCACCAGCAGCACCATGCTGCCGTTGGCGGCCGCGGCCACGGCGATCACGTTGTCCAGGCTCATCACGAGGTCGGCGATCAGGATGGTGCGCACGGCGCTGGCCAGGGTCGAATGCTGCTTGCCGCCACCTTCCTCGCCTTCGTCCTCGCCGCCTAGCAGCTGCACGCCGATCCACAGCAGCAGCAGGCCGCCGATGATCTGCAGGTAGGGCAGGGACAGGAGCTTGACCGCCACGATGGTCAGCACGATACGCAGCACGACGGCCGCGGCCGAGCCGAGCATGACGGCCTTCTTCTGCTGGTCGGGCGGCAGGGCACGCGCCGCCAGGGCGATCACCACGGCGTTGTCGCCCGAAAGAATGATGTTGATCCAGATGATCTTGAGCAGACCGATCCACAGATCAGGGTTGGAAAGAATCTCCACGGCTTGCTACCTCCACGGTGTAGTGAATTGATGAAGGGCGCCTGCGGTCTCCGACAACCACGGGCGCCCTCCGGCTTTTTTTATGGAGTGGCTGAAAGCACGGCGTTCATTCGACGCCTTCGGCTTCGCCTGGGATGCGGGCGCCCGCCGGATCGATCGACCGGCTGGGCGCGCCGTCACCCGTTCAGATCAGCGACTTCAGGATGCGACCCATCTCCGACGGGTTGCGCGTGACCTTGAAACCGCACTCTTCCATGATGGCGAGCTTGGCATCGGCCGTGTCGGCGCCGCCCGAGATCAGCGCGCCGGCATGGCCCATGCGCTTGCCGGGAGGGGCGGTGACGCCGGCGATGAAACCGACCACCGGCTTCTTCATGTTGGCCTTGCACCATTGGGCCGCTTCGGCCTCGTCCGGGCCGCCGATCTCGCCGATCATGATGACCGCGTCGGTGTCCGGATCGTCGTTGAAGGCCTGCATCACGTCGATGTGCTTGAGGCCGTTGATCGGGTCGCCGCCGATGCCCACGGCCGAGGACTGGCCGATGCCCAGCTCGGACAGCTGCGCCACGGCTTCATAGGTCAGCGTGCCGGAGCGCGAGACCACGCCGATGCGGCCCTTCTTGTGGATGTGGCCGGGCATGATGCCGATCTTGATCTCGTCGGGCGTGATCAGGCCGGGGCAGTTGGGGCCCAGCAGCAGCGTCTTCTTGCCGCCCTTGGCTTCCTTGGCCTTCATCTTGTTGCGCACTTCGAGCATGTCGCGGACGGGGATGCCTTCCGTGATGCAGATCGCCAGGTCCAGGTCGGCTTCGACGGCTTCCCAGATGGCGGCGGCAGCGCCCGCCGGCGGCACGTAGATCACCGACACGGTCGCGCCCGTCTGCTGGGCCGCTTCCTTGACCGAGGCGTAGATCGGGATGTTGAAGATCGACTCGCCGGCCTTCTTCGGGTTCACGCCGGCCACGAAGGCGTTCTTGCCGTTCGCGTATTCCTGGCACTTCTCGGTGTGGAACTGACCGGTCTTGCCCGTGATGCCCTGGGTGATGACCTTGGTGTCCTTGTTGATGTAGATCGACATGGCTGGTGATTCCTTACTTGACGGCCGCCACGACCTTCTGGGCCGCTTCTGCCATGGTGTCTGCGCTGATGATGGGCAGGCCGGATTCGGCCAGCATCTTCTTGCCCAGCTCTTCGTTCGTGCCCTTCATGCGCACGACCAGCGGCACGGACAGGTTCACGGCCTTGCAGGCGGTGATCACGCCGGTGGCGATGGTGTCGCACTTCATGATGCCGCCGAAGATGTTGACCAGGATGGCCTTCACGTTCTTGTTCTTCAGCATGATCTTGAAGGCCTCGGTGACCTTCTCGGGGGTGGCGCCGCCGCCCACGTCCAGGAAGTTGGCCGGCTCGCCGCCGAACAGCTTGATGGTGTCCATGGTGGCCATGGCCAGGCCGGCGCCGTTGACCAGGCAGCCGATGTTGCCGTCCAGGCTGATGTAGGCCAGGTCGAACTTGGAGGCTTCGATTTCCGCGGGATCTTCCTCGTCGAGGTCGCGCAGGGCGACGATCTCGGGATGGCGGAACAGCGCGTTGGCGTCGAAGTTGAACTTGGCGTCCAGGGCGATGATGTTGCCCTTGCTGTCACGGTTGAGCGGGTTGATCTCGACCAGCGAGGCGTCCGTCTCCATGTAGCAGGTGTAGAGCTTCTTGCAGACGTCGATGAACTGGGCTTCGGAGTCGGCGGGGAGCTGGATGCCCTTGGCCAGTTCCTTGGCGAGCTCGTCGGTCATGCCGGTGAGCGGATCGACGAAGACCTTGACGATCTTCTCGGGCGTGCTGTGCGCCACTTCCTCGATGTCCATGCCGCCTTCGCTGGAGGCGATGAAGGCCACCTTCTGCGTGCCGCGGTCGGTCACGGCGGAGAGGTAGTACTCCTTCTGGATGTCGGCGCCGTCTTCGATGTACAGGCGGCGGACCTTCTGGCCTTCGGGGCCCGTCTGGTGCGTGACCAGCTGCATGCCGAGGATGTCGGTGGCGCGGGCCTTCACGTCCTCGATCGACTTGGCGACCTTCACGCCGCCGCCCTTGCCGCGCCCGCCGGCGTGGATCTGGGCCTTCACCACCCACACGGGGCCGCCCAGCTTCTGTGCGGCCTCGACCGCTTCTTGCACGGTGAACGCCGGAATGCCGCGCGGCACAGGCACGCCGAACTTGGCAAGGAGTTCCTTGCCTTGGTACTCGTGAATCTTCATGGAAAGAGTCTCTCGGAACGGAGGATGGGAGGTGCTGTTGTCCGCAGGCCACGCCAGCCGGCCGGCCGGGAGCGGCGGAGCAGCCCGCGAATGTATCATGGTGCGCCGCGTCATGGCGGCCTCGCGCCGTTGTGGCGATCACGTAGTCTTCCCACTGTCCATGGGGAGAACACCCCATCGAGGATCCCGCCATGACCCAGGTTTTCATCGACGGCGAGGCCGGCACCACCGGCCTCCAGATCCGCGAACGGCTCACCGGCATGCCCGGCATCGAGCTCGTCAGCATCGCCCCCGAACTGCGCAAGGACGCCGCCGCCAAGCGTGACCTTATGGCCGGTGTCGATCTCGTCATCCTCTGCCTGCACGACGACGCGGCGCGCGAATCCGTGGCGCTGATCGACGGCCTGGGCGGCCGCAAGCCCCGCATCATCGACGCCTCCACCGCGCACCGCGTGGCGCCGGGCTGGGTCTACGGTTTCCCCGAACTGGCCGAAGGCCACGCCGCCGCCGTGAAGGCCGCCGAGCGCGTGGCCAACCCCGGCTGCTACGCCACCGGCGCCATCGCCATCGTGCGCCCGCTGGTCGATGCCGGCCTGCTGCCCAGGGACCATCCCATCGCGCTGCCCGCGGTCAGCGGCTATTCGGGCGGCGGTCGCACCATGATCGAGGCCTACGAGGCGGGCACCGCGCCGGCCTTCGAGACCTACGCGCTGGGCCTCAAGCACAAGCACATCCCTGAGATCATGGCCTGCACCGGCCTCACGGCGCGGCCGGTGTTCATCCCCTCGGTGGGCAACTTCCGCCAGGGCATGCTGGTCAATCTGCCGCTGCACCTGGACGCGCTCCCCGGCAAGCCCACGGCGGCCGACCTGCACGACGCGCTGGCGGCCCACTACGCGAAGAGCAACACGCCCGAGCAGTACGTGAAGGTGCTGCCGCCGACGGAAGACGGCAAGCTGGAGCCGCAGGCGCTGAACGACACCAACGACCTGGAGATCCGCGTGTTCCCCAACGAAGACCACCGGCATGCCGTCGTCATCGCCCGCCTGGACAACCTGGGCAAGGGGGCGAGCGGAGCCGCGGTCCAGAACATGCGGCTGATGCTGGGCGTCTGAGCCCCTCAGCGCAGCATCATCGCCATCGCCGAGCAGCAGTTGAGCATGCGCACCGCCGCCTCCATGGTCGGGGCGTCGAAGCGCAGCACGGTGCTGTCCACGCGTTCGAAGCTGGGCCATTGGCAGAACAGGTCGGCATGGGCCGGCGTCTGGGTGTGCAGTTCCACCTGGAGCGAGCCTGCAATGCGCAGCGGCGTGGGGCGACTGTCGGCCGCCTGCGCCACCGCGCGCGCCACGGCTTCGCGGATGGCCGCGCAGGCCGCCTCGGACGACAACGAGACGCCGCTGTTCATGCCGGTGGCCTCCTTGGTCTGCACGAAGACCGTGCCCGGCAGGCGCGGTGCCGTCTCCGCGATGAAGGCGTCGTCCCCGCTGGCCATGAGCACGGGAACGCCGTACTCGCCGGCCAGCGCGCCGTAGAGCGTGGCCTCGCTCTGCCATTCGCCGTTGACGCGGACGCCGGCGAAGGCGCCGCTGTTGATGGTGTGGGCCAGGATGCCGGGCGCATGCGCCCGGGCGTGGTAGCCCACCATGCACACGCCCGTGGTGCCGGGCCGCTCCACGCCGGCTACCATGCTCAGGTAGCGCGGCTTGCCCTGCACGATGCGGGCGCGCGGGTCCAGCCGCGCCGCCGGCATGTTGCGGAAGCTGCCGTGCGAGTCGTTGACCACCACGGCCTCGGCTCCGCCGTCGAAGGCGCCAGCGATGGCGGCATTGGCCTCGTCGGTCATCCACAGCCGGGCGCGTTCGTACTCGCCATTGCCGGGCCGTGTCTGTTCGGAGTGGAAGACGCCGGCAACGCCTTCGATGTCGACGGAAATGAGGATGGTCTGGGTCATGGATTCGGGCGCTTCGCGCGACGGGTGGGCGACTGTGCGAGGCCGTGGCGGGACGAGGAAAGCGTGCAGGCGTGCGTCATGCCGCGACCGGCAGCAGCGAGCGGGTGAACGCATCCGCCGGCCAGTCGGCCAGCAGCTCGCTCAGGCCGCGCCGCACATGGCCCGCGCGGCCGTGCAAGGTGGACGCATGCCACAACGCGGAGAGGATCGCCTGCTCCACGCTGTCGGCCGCGGCCTGGAAGAAGGGGTCGAGCCGCGCATCGTGCAGCAGCGCCACGGCGGGAATGGGCTCGGAGGGAAGCTGTGGCAGCGTGTAGGCGGTCGAGAAGGCCAGTGCGATGTCGCCGCTGCCATGGCCGAACACCGAGCCGGTGCGCGCCAGTCCGGCGCCGGCGCGCAGTGCCAGGCGGCGCAGTTGGCGCGCATCCAGCGGCGCGTCCGTGGCCAGCACCATGATGATCGAGCCGCGCTCGGGCGCTGTGGCCGCCGCAATGCGGCCAGTCTGCTGCAGCCAGGCGCCGACGGGCTGACCGGCCACCTGCAGCTGCTCGGGCCGGCCCTGGTTGGTCAGTACCAGGGCGCCGACGGTCCAGCCTGGCGCAGCGCCGCCGTCGGGCCTGGCGCGCGCATCGTCGCCTTGGGGCCGAGCAGCATCACCGCCGCCGTCGACCGCGATGCGTCGCGAGGCGGTGCCGATGCCGCCCTTGAGCCCGTGGCAGGACATGCCCCGCCCCGCGCCGACCGCGCCCAGCGCGAAGTCGGCATCGGCCGCCTGCCAGGCGGCCAGGTAGTCCGCCTCGCGCACCGCAAAGCGCTGCTGGTCGCTCAGGAAGCCGTCGTTGCACTCCAGCACGAGCGGATTGACCGTGGGCCAGCTCCGGCCGCATTCCGGATGCGCCGCGATGCATTGGCGCATCTGTGCCTGCGCCACCGCCGGCACGGCGAAGGTGTTGGTCAGCGCGATCGGCGACTCCAGCACGCCGAGCTCTTCCACCTGCATCAGCCCCAGGCTCTTGCCGAAGCCGTTGAGCACTGCCACGCCGGCCGGCACCCGCTGCAGGTAGGCACTGCCGGCATGCGGGCGTACGACCGTGACGCCGGTGTGCACGTCTTCATCGGGCCGATCCAGCGTGGCATGGCCGACGGTGACGCCAGCCACGTCGGTGATGGCATTGCGCGCACCGGCGGACAGGGCGCCGATGTGCGCCAGGGCCGGGCCGCGCGCCGGGTGATCGACGGCGCCGGCGCCTTTGGTCGCGGCCGGGAGCTTGCTCACAGCCGGTCGATCTTCGGATCCAGCGCGTCGCGCAGGCCGTCGCCGAGCATGTTGAAGGCCAGCACCGTGAAGAAGATGGCCAGCGACGGGAACAGCGCCACATGCGGCGCGTTGACCATGTCGGCCCGCGCCTCGTTGAGCATCGCGCCCCACTCGGGCGTGGGCGGCTGCGCGCCCATGCCCAGGAAGGACAGGCTGGCCGCCGTGATGATCGACGTGCCCATGCGCATGGTGAAGTACACGACGATGGCGGAGAGCGTGCCGGGCAGGATGTGGCGCAGCAGGATCGTCAGATCGCCCGCGCCGATGCTGCGCGTGGCCTCGATATAGGTCAGGTTCTTCAGCGCCAGCGTGTTGCCGCGCACCAGCCGCGCGAAGGCCGGCACGCTGAACACCGACACCGCGACCACCACGTTCGTCATGCTGCTGCCCAGGATGGCCACCACCGCGATGGCCAGCAGGATGCCGGGGAAGGCAAACAGCACGTCGCACATGCGCATGATCAGCCGGTCCCACCAGCCGCCATAGAAGCCGGCCACCAGGCCGAGGGCGGTGCCCACCACCGCGCCCAGCGCGACGGAGACGAAGCCCGTGGCCAGCGAGATGCGCGCGCCCATCAGGATGCGGCTGAAGATGTCGCGACCCAGCGGATCGACGCCGAACCAGTGCGCGGCCGAGGGTGGCGTGTTGAGCCGGTCGTAGTCGAAGAAGTTCTCGGCGTCGTAGGGCGAGATCCACGGCGCCAGCACAGCCACCACCACCAGCAGCACGATGAAGGCGAGGGCGGCCAGCGCCATGGGCTGGCGCTTGAACTTGCGCCAGAACTCGGACCAGGGCGAGCGCACCGCCAGCGGCGCGCCGCTGGCCGCCGCGGCGGCGGCCGAGGTGTCGGAAGCGGGAAGGGAGGAAGGGGAAGACATGGTGGGAGGGGGTGCCTGCGTGCGGTCGGCCGGTTGCATCACTTGCCGAAGCGGATGGCCGGGTTGATGAGGCCGTAGAGCACGTCCACCACCAGGTTGATGAGGATGAACTCCAGCGAGAACAGCAGCACCAGCGCCTGGATCACCGGGTAGTCGCGCATGTCCACCGCGTCCACCAGCAGCCGGCCCAGGCCGGGCCAGTTGAAGACGGCCTCCACCACGATGGAGCCGCCCAGCAGGAAGCCGAACTGCAGGCCCATCATGGTCACGACCGGGATCAGCGCATTGCGCAGGCAGTGCTTGAAGAGGATCCACGACTCGGGCACGCCCTTGGCCCGCGCAGTGCGTACGAAGTCCTCGCCGATGACCTCGATGAAGGAGGCGCGGGTGAAGCGCGCCATCACGGCGGCCACCGCGGCGCCCAGCGTCAGCGAGGGCAGGATGTAGTGGCGCCACGAATCGGCGCCCACGGTGGGCAGCCAGCCGAGCTGCACCGAGAAGAGCTGCATCAGCAGCATGCCCAGCGCGAAGGCTGGAAAGGAGATGCCCGAGACGGCCAGCGCCATGCCCAGCCGGTCGGGCCACTGGTTGCGCCACACGGCGGAGGCAATGCCGATGGCCATGCCGAACAGCGTGGCCCACACCATGCTCGTGACCGTCAGCCAGAAGGTGGGCATGAAGCGGTCTCCGATCTCTTCCGACACCGGTCGCTTGGTGCGCAGCGACGTGCCCAGATCGCCATGCAGCAGGCGGTTGAAGAAGGCGACGAACTGCTGGGGCAGGGGCTTGTCCAGACCCAGATCCTGGCGCACCAGTTCCACCGTTTCCGGGCTTGCGTCCACGCCCGCGGCCAGCCGCGCCGGATCGCCGGGCAACAGGTGCACGAACAGAAAGACCAGCACGGCCACGATCAGCAGCGTGGGAGCAAGGCCGAACAGGCGGCGGACGACGTAGTGGAGCATGGAGATACAGGTGGCTCAGGCAGGAAGCGCGGTACGGGCTCAGGCAGATGAAAGGCGCGGGTGGCGGCGGACCGCGCCGCGGCACTTGAAGCGCACTTTCAAAGATCAAGCGGCCGCGGAGCAGGCCCCGCCAGTGCACCCGCGGAACCGGCTTTGCCGGGCTGCCGGGTGCGCCCCTTGAGGGGTAGGCAGCTACACGAAGTGAGCAAGCAACGGGGAGGGCCTTGTGCTCAAGCAACGGGGGTGTTACTTGAGTTCCACTTCGTCGAAGTTGAAGCTGCCGTCCGGAATCACATAGAAGCCCGCCAGGTTGCGCGCACGCACCGACAGCAGCTGCTCGGTCACCAGGAAGGCCCAGGGTGCGTCCTTCCAGATGCGTTGCTGCGCATCGGCGTAGATCTTGGCCTTCTCGGTGTTGTCGGTGGTCACCAGCGCCTTCTGGATGTCCGCATCGACCTGCTCGTTCTTGTAGTAGGCCGTGTTGAACAGCTTGGGCGGGAAGGACTCCGAGGCCAGCAGCGGGCGCAGCGCCCAGTCGGCCTCGCCGGTCGAGGAGGACCAGCCCACGTAGTACATGCGCACCGGCGCCGTGGCCGGGTCCTGCGCGCTCTCCACGCGCTCTACACGCTGGCCGGCCTCCAGGGCCTGCACCTGCACCTTGATGCCCACCTGCGCCAGCTGCTGCTGCACGAACTGGATCACCTTCTGCGCGGTGCTGTAGTTGTAGGCGCTCCACAGCGTGCTCTCGAAGCCGTTGGGGTAACCCGCCTCCTTCAGCAGCTCGCGAGCCTTCTTCGGGTCATAGGGCCAGGGGCCGAGCTTGGTGTTGTACTGCACGCCCTTCGGCAGCACGCCCTCGGCCGGGATCGCGTAGCCCGAGAAGGCCACCTTGGCCAGGGCCTCCTTGTTGATGGCGTAGTTGATCGCCTCGCGCACCTTCGGGTTGTCGAAGGGCTTCTGCTGCGTGTTCATCGAGATGTAGCGCTGGATGATCGAGGGCGCGCTCGTCACCTCCAGGCTGGGCTTGGCCTGCAGCGTCGCGGCCGCCTCGGGCGGCATCGGGAAGGCAAAGTGCGCTTCGTTGGTCTGCATCATCGCGGCGCGGGTGTTGTTGTCCACCACCGGGCGCCAGGTGATCGAGTCCACCTTGGGGTAGCCCTTGCGCCAGTAGCCGTCGAACTTGGCGACCTTCAGGTAGTCGGTGGACTTCCACTCCACGAACTTGAACGGGCCCGTGCCCACCGGGTTCTGCGCGATGCCCTTGCTGCCGTACTTGGCCAGCGCGGCCGGCGAGATGATCACCGCCGAGGGATGGGCCAGCGAGTTGATGAAGGGCGAGAAGGCTTCCTTCAGGGTGAAGCGCACCGTGGTCGGGTCCACCGCCTCGGTCTTGGCGATGTTCTTGTAGAGGTTGTAGCGCTTGAGCTTGTTGTCCGGGTTGGTCACGCGGTCGAAGGTGGCCTTCACCGCCTCGGCGTTGAAGTCGGTGCCGTCGTGGAACTTGATGCCGGTCTTGAGCTTGACCGTGTAGACCAGGCCGTCCTTGCTGACGGTGTAGCCGGTGGCCAGCACCGGCTGCATCTTCATGTCCTTGTCGAAGCCGAACAGGCCCTGGTAGAAGGACTTGGCCACCGCCTGCGACAGCGTGTCGTTGGCATCGTAGGGGTCGGTGGTGGTGAAGTTGGACTGCACGGCCACGACGATGTCCTTGGCGGCGTGGGCCGAGGCGGCGAAGCCCGCCAGCCCGGCCAGGGCCAGGGCGGCGGCGATGCGGTGGGGACGCTGTTGTTGCATGCGAAGCTCCTTCAGAAGACGAGGGGGACGGAAAAGGGAAAGGCGCACCGGGCGTCAGCCCTGCGGCGGCGCCACGAAATGATCGGGGCCGACCTGCACCAGCGGCGGCACGTCGGGCTCATGGCCGGCCGGGAAGATGGGGCTCGGGATCTCGCCCTGCAGCAGCGCCCGCGGCTGGTGGCGGCGCGACGGGTCGGCCACCGGCACCGCGCTCATCAGCTTGCGGGTGTAGGGGTGCTGCGGGTTCTCGAAGACCGCGCGGCGCGGGCCGATCTCCACGATGCGGCCCAGGTACATCACGGCCACGCGGTGGGCGATGCGCTCCACGACCGCCATGTCGTGCGAGATGAAGAGGTAGGCCATGCCCATCTCGCGCTGCAGCTCGAGCATCAGGTTGACGATCTGCGCCTGGATCGACACGTCCAGCGCCGACACGGCCTCGTCCGCCACCACCACCTTGGGCTGCAGCGCCAGGGCCCGCGCGATGGCGATGCGCTGACGCTGGCCGCCGGAGAACTCGTGCGGATAGCGCTGCGCATGCTCGGGCGCCAGGCCCACGCGGGTGAGCAGCGCCTCCACGCGGGCGCGGGCCTCGTCGCGCGTGGCCAGGCCGTGCACCAGCAGCGGCTCCATGATCGAGAAGCCCACGGTCAGCCGCGGATCGAGCGAGGCATACGGGTCCTGGAAGATGAACTGGATGTCGCGCCGAAGCGCCTGCACCTCGGCCGGCTTGAGCGCCAGCACGTCGCGGCCGTCGAAGCGGATGCTGCCGCGCTGGCTCTCCACCAGGCGCAGCAGCGAGCGGCCGGTGGTGCTCTTGCCGCAACCCGATTCGCCCACCAGCGCCAGCGTCTCGCCGGCGCGCAGGTCGAAGCTCACCTTCTCCACCGCATGCACCTCGCGCGTCACGCGCTGCAGCCAGCCGCCGCGCAGCGGAAAGCGCGTGACCAGGTCGCGCACCTGCAGGAGGGGCTCGGCGTCGTGGCGCACGGTGTCGTGCTCGGGGCGGGGCGAAGCAGCCTCGTCCGCCGCATCCACGCGCAGCAGCTCGAAAGGCGCCGGCCGGTCGGTGCCCTGCATGGCGCCCAGCCGCGGCACGGCCGACAGCAGGGCGCGGGTGTAGGGATGGGCGGGCGCCGCGAAGAGCGGCGCCGACGGGCCTTCCTCGACCTTGTCGCCGCGGTACATCACCAGCACGCGGTCGGCCACCTCGGCCACCACACCCATGTCGTGCGTGATGAAGACCACGCCCATCTGCATCTCGCGCTGCAGCTCGGCGATGAGGGCCAGGATCTGCGCCTGGATGGTCACGTCCAGCGCCGTCGTCGGCTCGTCGGCGATCAGCAGCTGCGGCTTGCACGACAGCGCCATGGCGATCATCACGCGCTGGCGCATGCCGCCCGACAGCTGGTGCGGATAGCGGCGCAGCACCTCGCGCGCTTCGGGGATGCGCACCAGCTCCAGCATGCGCAGCGCCTCGGCGCGAGCGGCCGTCTGGCTCTTGCCCTGGTGGATGGCGATGGCCTCGGCGATCTGGTCCCCGGCGGTGAAGACGGGGTTGAGCGAGGTCATCGGCTCCTGGAAGATCATGGCGATGTCCGCGCCGCGGATGCCGCGCATCGTGGCCTGCGAGGCCCGGGCCAGGTCCAGCACCTCGCCATTGCGCCGGCGCAGGGCCATGCGGCCGTTCAGGATGCAGCCGCCGCCGTAGTCGACCAGCCGCATCAGCGCCAGCGAGGTGACGGACTTGCCCGAGCCCGATTCGCCCACGATGGCCAGCGTCTCGCCGCGGTCCACGTGGAAGCCCAGGTGCTTGACCGCATCGACGGTGCGCTCGCGCGTGGCGAAGCGCACGCTCAGGTCGTCGACCTGCAGCACGCGGCCTTCGGGAAGGGCGACGCCCGCGCGGGTGGCGGCGGGCGCCTCGGCAATGGCAGTGCTCATGGGGATTCAGCGGTGGATGGCGGTGACGGGCGCGTCGGCGCCGCGCACGTGGGCACGGTACATGCCCTCGGTGTTGAAGGGCAGGGCGAGGTTTCCATGACGGTCCACGGCGATCAGCCCGCCGGTGCCGCCCAGGGCAGGCAGGCTCTGGTGGACCACCGCGTCAGCCGCGTCGGCCAGCGACTGGCCGGCATAGCGCATGCGCGCGCAGACGTCGTAGGCGGCGGCGGTGCGGATGAACATCTCGCCACTGCCGGTGCAGGAGATCGCTGCATAGCGGTCGTCGGCATAGGTGCCGGCGCCGATCAGCGGCGAGTCGCCGATTCGGCCGACGCGCTTGTTGGTCATGCCACCGGTGGAGGTGGCGGCGGCCAGGTGGCCGTGCCGGTCGACAGCGACGGCGCCGACCGTGCCCATCTTTCGGTCCTCGTCCAGCGGCGTGCGCGGCTTCCCGGAAGCCTCGGCCACGGCTGAGGCGCCGTCGTGGTCCAGCACCACGCGGCCGGCGTCGCGCACGCGCGCCAGCTGCTCGCGTCGCATGGGCGTGGAGAAGTAGCTGGGGTCGACGAAGGCCAGCCCGCGCTCCTGCGCGAAGGCCTCGGCACCGGCGCCGGCCAGCAGCACATGGGCGCCGTCCTCCATCACGGCGCGCGCCGTGTGCACCGGATTGCGCAGCCGGCTCACGCCGGCGATGGCGCCCGCGCGCAGGTCGCGGCCGTCCATCACGGCGGCATCCAGCTCGTGCGTGGCGGCATGCGTGAACACGGCGCCGTGGCCGGCGTTGAACAGCGGGCAGTCCTCCAGCATCTGCACGGCCAGGCAGACGGCGTCGAGCGCGCTGCCGCCGTCCAGCAGCAACGCCTGGGCGGCGGTGGCGATGTCGTGCAGCGCCTGGTGGTAGCCGCGGGCGTCCTGGGCACTCAGGCTGGCGGCCGTGATGGTGCCGGCGCCGCCGTGCAGCGCGAGGGCGGGAAGGGTCATGCGGAAAGGTCCTTGGGGTCGACGCCGCGGCGGCCGGTGCGGGTGTTCCAGATCCACGGCGCGATGGCCTCGGCCGTGCCGCGAACGGCCTGCAGCGCTTCGCGGCTCTGCAGCGACAGGGCAATGATCAGCGCCTCGATCAGCGCCAGGGCGCTGCTCTCGCAGTTGGCACGGAAGCGGCTACGGGCCTGGGCGAAGAGAGCCACGTCGGCCAGCGGCGCCAGGGGCGATGCCGCATGGTCGGTAATGGCGAGCACCGGCGTGCCGCGGGCGCGCGCCTGTTCGGCCAGCGCGACCGTGTCGGCCAGGTAACGGGGAAAACTGATGGCCACCACCAGGTCCTGCGGCGTGCTGCGGGCCAGTGCGCGGGCGGCGTGGGTGGCACCCGCGGCGCTGGCCAGCAGGCGCACGTCGCCGCAATGGGTTTCCAGCCCGTGCTGGAGCAGCCCACCCAGCCACGCGCTGGCGCCGTAGCCGGCGATGTAGATGGTGCGTGCCTCGCGCAGCAGCGCCACGGCGGCCTCGCAGGCCTGGGGCGTGAGTGCCTGGCGGGTGCCCTCGATGTTCTGGCGGCATTCCTCCAGCGCGCTGGCGAACGCGTCCGCCGCGCTGGCCGGGCCGGACTCGACCTGGCTGCGCAACTGTTCGACCGGCGCCAGCAGCGCCTCGAAGCCGTGCACCAGCTCGGCCCGGAAGGCCGGGTAGCCGTCGAAACCCAGCGCCCGCGCGAAGCGGTTGGCCGTGGCCACCGACACGCCCGCGCGCGCCGCCAGCTCGTCGATGGAGAGCGTGGCCACCTGCAGCGGCTGGGCCAGCACCACATCCGCCACCTGCCGATGCAGGCGCGACAGCTGCGGCCGCGCCTGCGCGATGCGCTGGGCGACGGAATGGGTGCCATGGGGCGCTGACGAGGCGGGGACAGAACGGGTGAGCACGGAAATGGGGCGGATTTGAAAGCGAATTTACACGCTTGGTGCATCCGAAGAAAACTTTTGATCGTTTTGCTGTCGCTGCAGCAAGCTTCGGACCAGCGGTTGCAGAGCCGGAGCACGCCGCTTGGGTTGCCAGCGTGCGGGTGCACTTCAGCGATCGTTGCGCTTTCCCCTCGCTGTGTGTCGTTGTTTGCCGATGTGTGGACGCCGGCTCCCTCGTTCATGGGAGCGCCCGCCCGCGTCACCAATTCTGGCGATGCCCCCTGCGGACCGAATCCCTACAAAGGCCGAGCCCGCCGGCGCGCCGCCTCCGCGGCCGCGCGCCATCACCAATCGTTCATTCAATGAGGAGCCGATCCATGGGTGTGTCCCTGTCCGAATTCCCTTCCTTTTCCCGCCGGCCCGTGTGGCTGGCCTCGACCGTCCTGGTCTGCGCGCTGTCCGCCTGCGGGGGTGGCGGCGGAGGCGGGGGTGGCTTCGCGCTGCTGCCCACCAGCTCGGGCAATGGCGCTGCGCCGGCCCCGGCCCCTGCGCCCGTCCCGGCCGCCACCGTCCTCACGGGTGTGGCGGCCACCGGCGCCCCCTTCGCGGGTGCCGTCGTCCGGGTGACCGATGCGGGCGGCCAAGTGGTCTGTTCGACCGAGACCCAGGCCCAGGGCGGCTACAGCTGCGTCCTGCCGGCGGGCACGCAGGCGCCGCTGCTGGTGCGCGTCTCGCGCGACGACGAGGTGCTCTACAGCGCGGCGGTGAAGGTCGAAGGCACGGCCAACGTCACGCCGCTGACCACGGTCGTGGTCTCGCGCCTGGCGCCCGACGGCAACCCGGACAGCCTGACGGCCAGTCCCGCGCCGATCACCGCCGAGGCCCTGGCCCTCCAGGTCGCCCAGCTCAACGCGGCGCTGCAGCCCGTGCTGGCCGCGCTGGGCGTGAGCGCCGCCAATCCGCTGACCGACACGCTGGTGGCCGATGGCACCGGTCAGGACAAGCTGCTGGACGCGCTCAGCGTCAGCAGCCGTGCCGACGGCACGGCGGCGAACATCGAGATCACGGTCAAGACGGCCGATGGCGTGCCGGTGGCGATCAGCTTCCGCAGCAGCGACACGGAGATTCCCGCGCTGCCCGCCAACGTGCAGGTGGCGCAGCTGCCGTCGCCCGATGTGGTGGCTGCGCTGATGCAGCGCATCACGGCCTGCTATGCCCTGCCGCTGACCCAGCGCGTGGGCACTGCCTCCAGCGACAGCGGGGCGGCCGTGGGCGGGGCGGCCGACGTGGTGGCGCCGGCCTGCCGGCAGCTGTTCCTGAGCGACGACCCGGCCACCTATTACCAGAGCGGCCAGCGCGTGGGCCGCAACGCGAACAACAACGGCGCCTGGGCCAGCCTGTTCCGCAGCGGCGCCACCGGCATGACCTTCGGTCGGGGCAACGTGGCCTTCGTGCGGGGCAATGGCGATCTGGTGCTGAGCTACCGCTGGGAAGCCGCCCAGGGCAACAGCGATTTCGACACGCTGGCGGTCCGCCAGGTGGATGGCGCGCTCAAGCTGGTGGGCAACGGCTACGACTACGCGGCCAGCGTCACGCCCTACGCGCAGCACCGCGACCTGCTCAATTCGCCGGCCTACAGCTCCTACGGCACGGGCTACGACATCAACATCAACAACCGCACCGACGGCAGCGGCAATCCCGTCTTCAGCCGGGTCGAGGTGCTCACGCCCAGCGGCAAGACGCTCACCTATGTGCCGCAGGCGGGGCTGTCCTTCCTGGTCATCCAGCGCGGCGACGGCACGCCGACCGGCACCTCGGTGCTGCGCGTGCGCGGCGAGTACGCCTCCAGCACGACGGCCGGCAATCCTGCCGACCGCGAGGCGAGCCTGTATTTCGTCGATCCGCAGGCCAGCGAGGACGACATCCGCGCCTATGGCAACCAGGGTCGCTGGACGATGACCTTCTTCCATGCCGACACCAGCAAGCCCTCGGTGGAGCAGAGCTACCGCACCCTGTCGCGTGCCCTGACCATCGGCGAGTTGCGCCAGCTGCCGATGCCTTCGCTGCCCGACAGCAGCCGCGCGGAGCTGGTCGCCGAGACGGCCGCGACCGGCTACGTCCTGTTCGGCGCGCCCTCGCAGAACGAGCGCAACGTGGTGGACATCAGTGCCACCGGCGGCACCGATGGCTGGATCGTGCCTGCCGGCGCGCTGGCGCCGACCTCGATCACCGTCTACGGCTATGCGCCCTTCGGCAGCACCGTCGCCGGCCAGCAGGGCAACCGCTTCAACGACAGTGCCACGGTGCGAAGCACCCAGCGCACGGTGGTGATCGGCTGCTCGTCCCAGTCGGTCGGCGACAAGCACTGCGATGCGGGCGATCCCACGCAATATGCGCAGGGCACCACCATCAACAGCCTGCAGTTCTACGCGCGCAACGCGCGGCAGGTCGGTGTGAGCAAGCTGATTGGGCTTTACAAGCTGCAGTGAGGCGGGTTGCCCGCCGAGCGGGCGGCGGGGCGCGCCGGTCTGGCGGCGCGTCCGCGTCCCGATGCGCGGCGCCGAAGCAGCCGCCGTGCCGGGGCTTCAGCGCCCGTCGGCCTCGTCCTCGTCGGGCGGTGCGCGCATGGCGCGCGCCGCCACCTCCGCCGAGAAGCCCCGCGCCATCAGGAAGCGCATCTGCCGGCCCCGCTCGCGGGCGTTGGCCGGGGGCGCGCCGAAGCGCCGCAGCCACAGGGCGCGGGCGCGTTCGGGCTCGGATTCCTTCAGCCCGGCCAGCGCGTGGGCGGCGGCCTCGGCGTCCACTCCCTTGGCGGCGAGTTCCTGGCGCAGGCGGCTGGCGCCCAGCCGCCCGGCGCGCTGGTGCAACAGCGAATCGATCACCCGCTGCTCGTCGATGAAGCCGCGCGCCTGCAGTTCGTCAAGCACCCGGGCCAGTTCGCCCGGCTCGGCCTCGTGCGCGGCCAGCTTGCGCTCCAGTTCCAGCCGTGAATGCTCGCGGCGACTGAGCAGCTGCAGGGCGCGGCCCTTGAGTGACAGCACGGGCCGCCGGCGCGCAGGCGCAGCCTCCGCGTCGGCCGCGCCGTCCGTGGCCGGTGCCCGCGGGCCGCGGGCCTGGCGCAGGCCGGCGGTGCGGTCGGGCGGCGTGTCGTCCTGCGGGGCGCGCCCGTCCGCCCTCCACATGCCGGCTTACTCCGCGTCGGGCGCGTCCACCACGCCGTCGGTGGGCAGCAGGCTGATGCCCAGGCTCTCGCGCACCTTGTTCTCGATCTCCACGGCCAGGGCCGGGTTCTCGCGCAGGAACTCGCGGGCGTTGTCGCGGCCCTGGCCGATCTTCTCGCCGTTGTAGGCATACCAGGCGCCCGACTTCTCGACGATGCGCGCCGTGACGCCCATGTCGATGATCTCGCCCTCGCGGCTGATGCCTTCGCCGAACAGGATGTCGAACTCGGCCGTCTTGAAGGGCGGGCTCACCTTGTTCTTGACCACCTTGACCTTGGTCTCGTTGCCGATGGCCTCGTCGCCCTTCTTGATGGTGCCGGTGCGGCGGATGTCCAGGCGCACCGAGGCGTAGAACTTCAGCGCATTGCCGCCGGTGGTGGTCTCGGGGCTGCCGAACATCACGCCGATCTTCATGCGGATCTGGTTGATGAAGATGACCATGCAGTTGGTCTTCTTGATCGTGGCGGTCAGCTTGCGCAGCGCCTGGCTCATCAGGCGGGCCTGCAGGCCGGGGAGGCTGTCGCCCATCTCGCCCTCGATTTCGGCCTTGGGCGTGAGTGCGGCCACCGAGTCGACCACGATCAGGTCCACGGCGCCCGAGCGCACCAGGCTGTCGACGATTTCGAGCGCCTGCTCGCCCGTGTCGGGCTGGCTGATCAGCAGGTCCGACACGGTCACGCCCAGCTTCTGGGCATATTGGATGTCCAGCGCATGCTCCGCATCCACGAAGGCGCACTGGCCGCCCTGCTTCTGCATCTCGGCGATGACCTGCAGCGTGAGCGTGGTCTTGCCGGACGATTCCGGGCCGTAGATCTCGATCACGCGGCCGCGGGGCAGGCCACCGACGCCCAGCGCGATGTCCAGGCCCAGCGAGCCGGTGGAGACAACCTGGATGTCCTCGATCTTCTCGCCCTCGCCCAGGCGCATGATGGTGCCCTTGCCGAACTGCTTCTCGATCTGGGCCAGTGCGGCCTGCAGGGCTTTGGCCTTTTCGCTGTTGGCGGCCTTGACGGGTGCGTCCATGGGTGACTCCTTGAGGTGTGTGGATGGGTGCCTGTCTTGAACTACAGGCTGGATGCTTGAACAGTAGTGTAGGGGCGGGTATTTTTCTGCCAAGCCATTTTTTCGTCAGTTTGGCTTACTATCGATCATGGACCTTCCAGAGCGAACGGACGACGACTGGCGCCAGACCCACCTGGGCCGCCTGCTGGGCCATGCCATGCGGCGCTTCGACGCGCGCGTCTACGAGCTGATGGCCCATGACGTGGACGTGCCGCTGGCGCTGTCCAACCTGGCGGCACGCCAGCAGGTGACGGCGGCGCACATCCACATCACCCGCCACCTGGCGCGCGGCGGCTCCCGGCTGGGCGAGCTGGCCGAGTCGGCCGGCATGACCAAGCAGGCCATGGGCGCGCTGGTGGACCAGTGCGAGGCCTGGGGCCTGGTGCGGCGCGAGGCCGATCCGCTGGACGCGCGGGCCCGCCGCATCGTCTTCACCGCCGACGGCCTGGCCTGGCTGGAGGCCTTCCGCCGCTGCGTGGCGCGGGCAGAAGCCGAGTTCCGCGCCAGCGTGGGCGAGGAGGTCGCGACCGTGGTTGCCCTGGGGCTCGAAGCGTATTGCGGCTCCTAGAATCCGCCACCCTCCAGAGAGCCCCCATGCGCATCCTCATCGCCGAAGACGACCAGGTGCTTGCCGATGCCCTGCTGCGCAGCCTGCGCACCTCGGGCGCGGCCGTCGACCATGTGGCCACCGGGCCGCAGGCCGATGCGGCGCTCATGACCAACAACGAGTTCGACCTGCTGATCCTCGACCTCGGCCTGCCCAAGCTGCACGGGCTGGAGGTGCTCAAGCGCCTGCGGGCGCGCGGTTCGCAGGTGCCGGTGCTGGTGCTCACCGCCGCCGATTCGGTGGAGGAACGCGTCAAGGGCCTGGACCATGGCGCCGACGACTACATGGCCAAGCCCTTCTCGCTGCAGGAGCTGGAGGCGCGGGTGCGCGCCCTCACGCGCCGCGGCATGGGCGCCACCAGCAACGCCATCAGGCACGGGCCGCTGGTCTACGACCAGGCCGGCCGCGTGGCCACCATCGACGGCAAGATGGTCGAGCTGTCTGCGCGCGAACTCGGCCTGCTGGAGGTGCTGCTGCAGCGCGCCGGCCGCCTGGTCAGCAAGGACCAGCTGGTGGAGCACCTGTGCGAATGGGGCGAGGAGGTGAGCTTCAACGCCATCGAGGTCTACGTGCACCGGCTGCGCAAGAAGATCGAGAAGGGTCCGATCCGCATCGCCACCGTGCGCGGCCTGGGCTATTGCCTGGAAAAGATCGACGGCTGATGCGGGCTGCACCGACAGGCGTCTGCCGCCTGCGTCGCATGCCGTCGACCACCGCGCCGCCCGCGGCCCGACCGGCGGGAGCGCCATCCTTCGACACCCCGGCATGAAGCTCTTCCAGCGCGCCCAGAACTCCCTCTTCGGCGAGATCCTCGATTCGCTGCTGGCGCCGGCCATCGTGCTCATCCTGCTGAGCATCGGCCTGACCTGGCTGGTGGCGCAGGGCATCGCCAACGCGCCCTACGACCGGGCCCTGGCCCACGGCGTGCGGCTGATCGCCGCCGAAGCCGCGCGCGCCGCCGCCCAGGGCCGCGCGCCCGACGTGCCGCCCCTGGTCACCGAGGTGCTGCGCGGCAGCGAGGACGATCGCGTCTGGTTCCAGGTGCTGGATGCCCAGGGCCGGCGGCTGGCCGGCACCGGGGGGCTGCCCGGGCCGCACCTGGCCCAGACGCCCGTGCCCGGCGTGGTCTACATCGACGACGGCCAGATGCAGGGGCGCGAGGTGCGCATCGCCCACCTGTGGGTGCGTCCGGGCAATGCGGGCCTGGCCCCCTCCGGCCGCATCGCGCTGGCCACCGAAGGGGCGTCGGACTTGCCGGAGACCATCACCGAACCCGAGGACGCGGACGGCGCCGGCCTGCTGCTGGTGCAACTGGCCGAGACGCGCGCGCGCCAGGCCGCGCATGCGCGCGAGATCATCACCGGCGTGCTGCTGCCGCAGTTCGCGCTGGTGCCGCTGGGCGTGATGCTGCTGTGGATCGCGCTGGCCCGCGGCATCAAGCCGCTGTCGGTGGTGGAAGACCGCATCCGTGAGCGCGAGCCCGACGACCTGCGGCCCATCGACGCCACTTCCATCCCGCTGGAGGTGGCCCCGTTGGTGTCCTCGCTCAACGAGCTGCTGACCAAGCTGCACGACTCCATCGGCACGCAGAAGCGCTTCCTGGCCGACGCGGCCCATCAGCTCAAGACGCCGCTGGCCGGCCTGCGCATGCAGGCCGACCTGGCCCAGCGTGAGGGCGCCAACGCCGACGAGCTGAAGCAGTCGCTCAAGCAGATCGGCCGCGCCAGCATGCGCGCCACACACACCGTCAACCAGCTGCTGGCGCTGGCGCGGGCCGAGGGCGGTGCCGGCGTGCTGGCGCGCCAACCCTGCGACCTGGCACGACTGACCATCGACGCCGTGCGCGAGCTGCTGCCGCGCGCCATGGACAAGTCGTTGGACCTGGGCTACGACGGCGCGCAGCCGGGCGCGGCCGGCGTGACGCTGCCGGGCAATCCCACCCTGCTGCGCGAGCTGATCCGCAACCTGCTGGACAACGCCATCAACTACACGAGCTCCACGCCGGCGCGCCCCGGCGTGATCACGGCGCGCGTGCTGGCCGACCCTTTCGGCCATGTGCTGCTGCTGCAGGTGGAGGACAACGGCCCCGGCATCCCCGAGGCCGAGCGCGAGCTGGTGTTCGAGCCCTTCTACCGCGTGCTGGGCAACGAGGCCGACGGCTCGGGCCTGGGCCTGCCGATCGTGCGCGAGATCGCCGGGCAGCACCGGGCGCAGGTGCTGCTGCAGGAGGCGCATCCGGGGCAGCATCCGCCGGGCACGCGCTTCACCGTGCGCTTCGACACAGAGCCCCCGGAGGGCTGACACAGGGCCGCTCAGCGGGCCGGTGAGGAGCTGGCGGGTTCGGGTGCCGGGGCCGCCGGCGCGTCGGCCGGCGCGGGTCGCACCTCCAGCAGCTCGGGCCGGATCTGCGTGTTGAGGCGCTGCGGTTCGCGCTCGTGAAGGCTGGCGGGCACCAGGCCAAAGCCTGCCAGGTCGCCGCGGGCCCACAGGAAGTAGCCGGCGTTGGCCAGCAGCAGGACAAGGACGATCAGGCGCAGGGCCATGGGCCGCTCAGAAGGCCTGGCCCAAGGGCCGCACGCTGACCTCGGCGCTATCGACCAGCCGCAGGCCGGCAGTGGTGGCGATGCGCAGCTCGCCGCCCGGCGCCACGCCTTCGCAATGGCCGGCGGTGCCGTCGCTCAGGTGCACGTCGCGGCCCAGCAGGGCGTCGCGCGCCGCAAAGCGCGGCGCGACGGGCGCAAACCCCTCGTCGGCGAAGCGCAGCACCTCGGCGAGCAGCGCCGGAGCCAGAGCCAGCAGCACGCTGGCCGGTTCGGCCTGCGGCGCCCACTGGCGCACCCAGGCCGGCGGCGTGCGCATGGCGTCGGCGGGCCGCGGGCCGATGTTGATGCCGATGCCGATCACCACCTGCCGCGGTCCCGCCGCGGCATGGCCGGTGGAGGCGGTCTCGATCAGGATGCCGGCCAGCTTGCGGTCCTGCACCCACAGGTCGTTGGGCCACTTGATCTGTACGCCGGCCGTGCCGAGCGGATCGAGCGACTCGGCGGCGCTCACGCCCACGGCCAGCGACAGGCCCGACCAGCTGCGCGGCGTCAGCGGCAGGGACAGCGAGAAGGTGAGCGAGGCGGCAGGCGCCTGCGGCTCACCGCTTTCCCATTGCCGGCCCAGGCGCCCGCGGCCAGCCGTCTGGCGCTCGGCCACCAGCAGCACGGCGCGGGTGTCGCCGGCACGGGCGCGGCGCATGAGCTCGGTGTTGGTGGAGGCTATCTCGTCCACCACCTCGACGCTCAGGCTGGGTAGCTGCGCGGCCAGGGCCTGCTGCAGCGCGTCGACGGGCCAGACCGATGCCGTGGCGGCCATCAGGCCTTGTCCTTCGCCTTCTTCTTGCGGGCCTTGCCGTCGGCATCCGCCTTCTTGGTGGCCTTCTTGCTCGACTTCGCCGTCTTTGCGGACTTTTCGGCCTTGACGGCCTTTTTGCCGGACTTGGCCTTCTTCGCCTTCTTGTCCTTCTTCCTGGCGCCCTTGCCGGGCACGGCCTCGGCGTCCTCCGGCGGTGCAAGCAGCGTGCCGCGGCAGTCGGGCGAGCCGCACCAGCAGGGGAAGTCGGCCAGCAGCTCGGGCGTGTACGGCGAGTCGATCACCAGGCCGTAGTCGTAGTTGAGTTCCTCGCCCGCGGCGATGTCGCGCAGGGCACGGATGAACACGCGGCCGTCCTCGACCTCGGTCTCGCAGTTGGGCCCGCAGGAGTGGTTGATCCACTTGGCCGAGTTGCCGTGCACCTTGCCATCGATCACATGCTTGTCATCGATGTGGAAGTAGAAGGTGTGGTTGGGCTGGGCCGGATCGTGCGGATGGCGCCGCAGCGCCTCCTTCCAGCTGATGACCTCGCCGGTGTACTCGATCACCAGCTCGCCGGCGGCGATGTCCTGCGTCGCGAACACCCCCTTGCCATGCACGCCGGAGCGCCGGGTCTGAATGCGGCGGCCGGCAGTGGGTGCGGGCGAAGAAGGGGTTTTGGAGGGCATCGCCGAGTTCTGATAGCTTGAGATGTGCACATGTGCGCGCATGCGCACGTGCGCGAGAGGCGCAGAGTATAGAGAGCCGTCCGGCGCGTCGCCGGCCGCCGCCGCCCATCGTGGGCGCCGGTGTTTTGTCCCCGAAGGTGCCGGTCCGTCCGGGCCCCTGGCGGCTCTTGCCCATGAGAGATTTCCAGATGACGAAGACCTTGGTGATAGCGGAAAAGCCGTCGGTGGCGCAGGACATCGTGCGCGCGCTCACGCCCGTGTCCGGCAAGTTCGACAAGCACGACGAGCATTTCGAGAACGACAACTACGTCGTGACCAGCGCCGTGGGCCACCTGGTGGAAATCCAGGCCCCCGAGCAGTACGACGTCAAGCGCGGCAAGTGGAGCTTCGCCCACCTGCCGGTGATCCCGCCGCACTTCGACCTCAAGCCCGTGGACAAGACCAAGGGCCGTCTCAATGCCGTGGTGCGCCTCGCGCGCCGCAAGGACGTGACGCAGCTGGTCAACGCCTGCGACGCGGGCCGCGAGGGCGAGCTGATCTTCCGCCTGATCGAGCAGTACGCCGGCGGCGCCAAGCCGCTGGGCAAGCCGATCCGACGGCTCTGGCTGCAGTCGATGACGCCGCAGGCCATCCGCGACGGCTTCGACCGCCTGCGCTCCGAGCGCGAGATGCAGGGTCTGGCGGACGCCGCCCGCTCGCGCTCCGAGGCCGACTGGCTGGTGGGCATCAACGGCACGCGGGCCATGACGGCCTTCAACTCGCGCGACGGCGGCTTCTTCCTGACCACCGTGGGCCGGGTGCAGACGCCCACGCTGTCCATCGTGGTCGAGCGCGAGGAACAGATCCGCAAGTTCGTCAGCCGCGACTACTGGGAGATCCATGCCGTCTTCCAGGCGCAGGCCGGCCAGTACCCGGGCAAGTACTTCGACCCGGCCTGGAAGAAGGCCAACGCGCCGCTGCTTCCCAATGGTGAGCCCGACCCCGAGCAGCGCGCCGACCGCCTGTGGACCGCGGCCGAGGCCCGCGCCATCGCCGAGGCCGTGCGCGGCCGGCCTGCCACCGTCACCGAAGAGAGCAAGCCCACCACCCAGGCCAGCCCGCTGCTGTTCGACCTGACCTCGCTGCAGCGGGAGGCCAACAGCCGCTTCGGCTTCTCGGCCAAGACCACGCTGGCGCTGGCCCAGTCGCTGTACGAGCGGCACAAGGCGCTGACCTATCCGCGGACCGACTCGCGCGCCCTGCCCGAGGACTACCTGCCCGTGGTGAAGGACACCATGGGCATGCTCGCCAACAGCGGCATGCGTCACCTGGCGCCCTTCGCGCAGCAGGCCATCGACCAGAACTACGTCAAGCCCACCAAGCGCGTGTTCGACAACGCCAAGGTGTCGGACCACTTCGCCATCATCCCCACGCTGCAGGCGCCCAGCGGGCTGTCGGAGGCTGAGCAGAAGCTCTACGACTTCGTGGTGCGGCGCTTTCTGTCGGTGTTCTTCCCCAGCGCCGAATTCCAGGTCACGACCCGCATCAGCACGGTGGAGGCCGCGGGCAGGAAGCACAGCTTCCGCTCCGACGGCAAGGTGCTGGTCAAGCCGGGCTGGCTGGCCATCTACGGCAAGGAAGCCGCCACGGACGACGACGACAAGGACGGCAAGACGCTGGTGCCGGTCAAGCCCGGCGAGCAGGTGAACACCGAGAGCGCCGACGTCAAGGCCCTCAAGACCCGTCCGCCCGCGCGCTACAGCGAAGCCACGCTGCTGGGCGCCATGGAAGGCGCCGGCAAGCTGGTGGACGACGACGAGCTGCGCGAGGCCATGCAGGAGAAGGGCCTGGGCACGCCGGCCACCCGCGCCGCCATCATCGAAGGCCTGCTCAACGAAAAGTACATGCTGCGCGAGGGCCGCGAGCTGATCCCCACCGCCAAGGCCTTCCAGCTGACGACGCTGCTGCGCGGCCTGGGCGTCGAAGAGCTTTCCAAGCCGGAGCTCACCGGCGAGTGGGAATACAAGCTCGCGCAGATGGAGCAGGGCCACCTGAGCCGCGACGAGTTCATGCGCGAGATCGCCCGCATGACCGAGCACATCGTGCGCAAGGCCAAGGAATACGACCGCGACACTGTGCCCGGCGACTACGCCACGCTGTCGGCACCCTGCCCCAACTGCGGTGGCATCGTGCGCGAGAACTACCGGCGCTTCGCCTGCACCGGCAAGTCGGGCAGCGGGCAGGACGCCTGCGGCTTCTCCTTCACCAAATCGCCCGCCGGCCGCACCTTCGAACTGGCCGAGGCCGAGCAGTTGGTGGCCAACAAGCACATCGGCCCGCTGGAAGGCTTCCGCTCCAAGGCCGGCTGGCCTTTCGTGGCCGAGATCGTGCTCAAGCACAGCGACGAGGACAACAACTGGAAGCTGGAGTTCGACTTCGGCGACGACGGCAAGGACCCGGCCGAGACCGGCGAGATCATCGACTTCGGCGCCGCGCCTTCGCTGGGCCCTTGCCCCAAGTGCGGTGCGGGTGTGCACGAGCTGGGCGCCAACTATGTGTGCGAGCGCTCGGTGCCCACGGCCGACCATCCCACGCCCAGCTGCGACTTCAAGACCGGCAAGGTGATCCTGCAGCAGCCGGTGGAAGAGGAGCAGATGCGCAAGCTGCTGGCCACCGGCAAGACGGACCTGCTCGACAAGTTCGTGAGCATGCGCACGCGCCGGTCGTTCAAGGCCTTCCTGGCCTGGAATGCGGAAGAGGGCAAGGTCACTTTCGAGTTCGAGCCGCGCACCTCCAAGTTCCCGCCGCGCAAGACGGCTTCGGCCGCGCCGGCCCGCGCGCCGGCTACCAAAAAGGCGGCTGCAAAGAGTGCGACAAAGACCGCGGCCAAGGCGCCGGCCGCCAAGAAGGCGGCTGCCCCCAAGGCCCCGCGCAAGACCAGCGCCGCCGCGGGCCGTCAGCCCAGTGCGGCGCTCGCGGCGGTGATCGGTCCGGAGCCGGTGGCCCGGCCCGAGGTCATCAAGAAGCTGTGGGACTACATCAAGGCCAACGGCCTGCAGGACGCCAAGGACAAGCGCGCCATCAACGCCGACGACAAGCTGCGTCCGCTGTTCGGTCGCGACCAGGTGTCGATGTTCGACCTGGCGGGGATCGTGGGCAAGAACCTGGAAGGCTGAGGTTCGTGTTGCGGGGCTCGCATCCCGGTCTGCCCGGGGCGGGTTCTCGACGGCGCAAGTCTTGAGCTTTGGATCGGGGTTCGCAGTTCGTGGTTCGCGTAGCGCAGTGCGGCGCGGCGTGCGTTGCGTGCGTGGGCGTGCGTGTCCTGCGTTGCGTGGCCGGGCGGGAGGCGCGAGTGGGAGGGGCGCTAACCCGGCAGAGGACGCCGGCATGCGCGCTCCCGGTGCACGCTCGCGCTGACCGACTTGCTGCACGGGACGGGTGCTCGCTCTCCACCGACGTGCTTGGGGCACTGCACGGCGCCGCGAATGGCACCTCCGCACGCACACCGGCATACTCCGCCTCGACGCTGCGCCTGAACGGCCGCGATTGCGCCCCGCCCCGAATCCGTTCGTCCTGAGCCTGTCGAAGGGCAAAGCGGCGCGCGATGCAAAGGCCGAGTCGTCCTGGCCAGCGTCATCACAACCCTGACGCTCGAGGCTTCGACAGGCTCAGCCCGAACGGTCTGGGGTCGACTGGCCCTCCATTACGACCCGCGAGGACTCCGCGGCCTTACGGTCGCACGGTCGCACGGTCGCACGGTCCCACGGTCCCACGGTCCCACGGTCCCACGGTCCCACGGTCCCACGGTCCCACGGTCGTGCGGCCTGAAAAGGGGAGGGCTCGAGCGCAGCGTCGAGGCGGAGGATGCCGGTGTGCGTGCGGAGGTGCCATTCGCGGCGCCGTGCAGTGCGGAAGGCGCGTCGGTGGAGAGCGAGCACCCGTCCTGTGCAGCAAGTCGGTCAGCGCGAGCGTGCACCGGGAGCGCGCATGCCGGCGTCCTCTGCCGGGTTAGCGCCCGCGCCACTCGCACCACTCGCACCAACCCGCATCCACCCGCATCAACCGCACCGCACCGCACCGCACCGCACCGTACATGCGGCCGATGCCCAGCCCCTCAGTCCCGCCGCAACAACGCCTGCCGCAGCAGCCGCGAAGCGCGGTCGCGGATGCGCCCCGGCATCTGCCGCAGCGGCCGGTGCGGGTGTACCCGCGCGGTGGCGCAGGCCCACAGGAAGTCGTGCAGGATCGGCGTGTCGTTGATCGTGTCCGTGCCGCCGTACTTGTGGAACTCCGGATGCCACTGCGTCGCTGCGATGTAGCTGTGGCTGCCCTGGTCCGGCCGGCGGCGGATCGCCTCGGGCACCTGGTCGGGCAGGCTCCAGGCCTCCACCTCGAAGCCCGGGGCCAGGTTCTTGATGCCCTGGTGGTGGATGCTGTTGACCCGCGCCTGCGCCACGCCCGGGTACATCTGCGCCAGGCGCGTGCCCGGCACGATCTCGATGCCGTGGAAGTTCTGGTCGTAGGTCACCGGGTCACGGTGACGCAGCGTCTGCGGATGGCCGTGCTGCTCCTCGATGTCCTGGTAGAGCGAACCGCCGAAGGCCACGTTGATCAGCTGCAGCCCTCGGCAGACGCCGAAGATCGGCTTGCCCGCCTGCTCGAAGGCCTCCACCAGCGCCAGGTCGTACAGGTCGCGGATTCGGTCGCCGATCCAGGCTTCCTTCAGGGGCTCCTCGCCGTAGCTGCCGGGCCACACGTCGGCGCCGCCATGCATCACCACGCCGTCCAGCCATTCGGCATAGTGCGCCAGGCTGGTGTCGCCGCGGGCCGTGTCGCCGGTGGGGCAGGGCACCATCACCACCATCGCGCCGGCCGACATCAGCCAGTGGCAGATCGACTGCTCCACATACTGCAGCGTCTTGTTGGTGAACAGCGAACGCTTGGGGTCGGCATGCGAAAAGCAGGCCGACAGACCGATCTTGAGGCGGGAGGAGACGGGCGGGGCGCCGCTGGACAGCGGCAACCGGGAGGCGCGGGACATGACCGCATGGTGCGCGCAGCCCGCGCCCGGGCGTGTCGGCCAAGGGCGCGTCTGGCCTGGGAAGGGCGCCAGGCCACAGGCCGCGCCGCTACAATCCCGCGGTTTTGCACCGCGTGGGCTGTCCGCGCGTGGCGACATTCAAGCGTTGAGATCGTGGCGATCCGTTTGTGGGTCGCCACGCACCCCTGACAGTTTCGCGCCCGCCTTCTCCACGTACACAGGCTCGGGCGCCGGCAACGGCAGCCGGTTCGGGTACCGGCGTCCTGCCTCCGAGAGGACATACGACATGGCGAAGGAAGAGCTGATTGAAATGCAAGGGGCAGTCACCGAAGTGCTGCCCGACTCGCGCTACCGCGTGACGCTGGAAAATGGCCACGAGGTCATTGCGTACAGCGGCGGCAAGGTGCGCAAGAACCACATCCGCATCATCCTGGGCGACAAGGTGTCGCTGGAGATGTCGCCCTACGACCTGAGCAAGGGCCGCATCACCTTCCGCCACCTCGAGCGCCGCGGCCCGCCGCCCGAAGGCTCCCGCCGCTGACCGGGCGGCGCCTGCGCAGTGCCGCAGGACTGGCCGGCCCGGCGACCACGGCGACGGGCCTTCGGTGAAGCCGTCCTTCCGACGGCGCAGGGTCTTCGGGGCGCTCGCGCTTCATGGTCCAGGGTCTCGCACAGGGGCCCTGTCCTTCTTTCCACCACCCGGGGTCTCGCAGGAGGCCCTTTCTTGTTTGTGCCCATGGACGGCGAAGACCAGCAGACCGAGATCCCTCCTTCCTTCCTCGCGCTGTACGCCGACGCCCGCCAGCGCCTGCGCGAGCCGCTGGCCGTGGTGCGCCAGCGCTACGAGCTGTGCGAGGACCTGGCGCAGGTGCTGACCGGCCAGGCGCTCGGCCTGTCGCAAAGCGGCTCGGTGAGCGATCAGGAGGTGCTGCAGCGCTGCCTGGCCGGCCTGCGCAGCACCGATTCCGGCCTGGGTGCCGACGAGGCCGGCTGGACGGTGCAGCGGCTGGCCGAGTTGCTGGGCTGGGGCTGGACGAGCAGCCCCGACCGTCCGGACTGAGCCGCCTGCGCCCCATCCGGGCCGAGCGCGTCGAAGCCGGGACATGCGCCGGCCTGCCCTTCGACGCGCTCACGGCGAACGGATCGGCGCCTGGACCCCTGCCTCGCAGGCGCCACACGCCCTGGCGGCTTTCACGTTAGGCTCCAACGCTGGAGACACCACCCAGAACGCGTCCACACCCGATGGGCGCTCGCGCCGCCCATGACCCCGCCGCCTTCCGCCAGCGCCGCCGACCCGGCGCTCCGTTCCACTTCCGCCACCCGCTCCCCGAGCCGCAGCGCCTGGACCATGCTGCTGGTGCTGAGCACCGGATTCGCGCTCAGCCAGGCCTTCCGTACCGTGGCCGCCATCATGGCGGCGCCGCTGGCGGCCGACTTCCACCTCAGCCCGCAGGCCCTGGGCCTGTTCGCCGGCGCCTTCCACTTCGCCTTCGGCGCGCTGCAGCTCCTGATGGGCATCGGCATCGACCTGCAGGGCGTGCGGCGCACCGTGCTGGTGGCCTTTCCGCTGGCCATCGGCGGGGCGGTGCTGTCGGCACTGGCGCCCAGCTTCGGCGTGCTGGTGGTGGGGCAGGTGCTGATCGGCATCGGGTGCGCGCCGGCCTTCCTCGTGTGCACCGTCTTCATCGCGCGGCACTTCGCGCCGGAGCGCTTTGCCGCCGTGTCGGGCGCCATCCTCGGCCTGGGCAGCTGCGGCATGCTGGTCACGGGCACCCCGCTGGCCTGGCTGATCGAGGCCAGCTCCTGGCGCATGGGCTTCTGGGTGCTTGCGGCGGCTTCGCTGCTCGCCTGGGGCGCCATCGCGGCCGTGGTGCACGAGCCTGCCCCAGCGGCCGATGCGCCGCGCGAATCGCTGGGCAGCGCCGTGCGCACCTTCGCCGGCCTGCTGCTGCTGCCGCACACCTGGGGCATCCTGGCGCTCGCCCTGGTGACCTATGCCTCCTTCGTGGCGCTGCGCGGCCTGTGGCTGGGGCCGATGCTGATGCAACGCCACGGCTTCTCGCTGATGGCCAGCGGCAACGTGGCGCTGCTGATGACGGTGATCGCCATCGCGGGGCCGCCGCTGTTCGGCCGCATCGATCCGGGGCCGGCACAACGCCGGCGCTGGCTGGTCGGCTTCACCCTGGTCTGCGCCGGGCTCTTCGCGGTGCTCGCCTTCGATGCGCAGGCCAGCGTGGACATCGCGCTGGCCCTGGCCATCGGCCTGCTCTCGGGCTACATGGTGCTGCAGTACCCCGACGTGAAGGGCGCCTACCCGATGGCCGTCACGGGCCGGGCCATGGCGCTGTTCACCATGGCGATGTTCCTGGGCGTGGCGCTGATGCAGTGGGTGACCGGGGCCATCGCCACGGCGGCGCAGTCGCGGAGCATCGAGCCCTTCCAGGCCGTGTTCGGCGCGATCGCGCTGATGCTGGCGGCCGGGGCACTGGCCTACCGCCTGCTGCCGCAGCCGCCGCGGGAGGGGTGAGGGCGGGGCTGGCCGGGGCAGCACCCTGCGGCGGCTCCCCCCTCTCCCCAATCCCTCTCCCGCCAGGGGAGAGCAACTGTGTTCAAAGTCAATGGTTAGTTCATGCAGTGGCGTGCTGTGGATAACCAGGCTGCCAGGGCACGCCCGATTTGATAACCGCA
>NZ_JBEPKY010000022.1:0-102244 GCF_040544975.1 Pseudacidovorax sp. 1753
CAGCGCCACGGGCAGTCACCACGAGGGCACGGAAGTCGGTTCGCCACCTCAGCACCTGTCCGGGGCAGCGTCAAGATGGAGGTTGCCTTATGAGCCCTCTGGACAACCCCCCTTCGCCCTTCTCGCCCCCGGCCGCCGAGCCGACGCGCGCCCAGCGCGAAGCCGATGCCCGCGTGGTGCCGCTGGAGCCCTTCCGCAGCTCCAAGGCGCTGTCGCTGGGCGTGGAGTTGGAGCTTCAACTGGTCAACACCCACGACTACGACCTCGCACCCTATGCCGAGGACATGCTGCGCGGCATGGCCCAGTTCGACCTGCGCGGCAGCGTGGTGCCGGAGATGACCTCGAGCATGATCGAGATCTCCACCGACGTCTGCCATTCGGCCGAGGAGGTGCTGCAGCAGCTGGGGCCGCTTCGCGACGCGCTGGTCAAGGTGGCCGGCAAGCTCAACATCGCGGTGCTGGGCGGCGGCACGCATGCCTTCCAGCAGTGGCACGAGCAGCGCATCTACGACAAGCCGCGCTTCCGCCAGCTGTCGGAGCTGTACGGCTACCTGTCCAAGCAATTCACCATCTTCGGCCAGCACGTGCACGTGGGCTGCCCCGATGCCGATTCGGCGCTGCTGATGCTGCACCGCATGAGCCGCTACATCCCGCACTTCATCGCGCTGTCGGCCTCCAGTCCCTATGTGCAGGGGCAGGACACGCAGTTCGACTCGGCGCGGCTCAATTCCGTCTTCGCCTTCCCGCTGTCGGGCCGCGCGCCCTTCACGCTGTCGTGGAAGGAGTTCGAGGGCTACTTCGCGCGCATGACCCGCACCGGCGTGGTCAAGAGCATGAAGGACTTCTACTGGGACATCCGGCCCAAGCCCGAGTACGGCACCATCGAGATCCGCGTCTTCGACACGCCGCTCACGGTGGAGCGCGCTGCGGCGCTGGCCGGCTACGTGCAGACGCTGGCCGCGTACTTCCTGCAGGAGCAGCCCTTCGTGCCCAGCGAGGACGACTACCTGGTCTACACCTACAACCGCTTCCAGGCCTGCCGCTTCGGCCTGGACGCGGTGTACGTGGACCCGTCCAACGGCGAGCACATGCCGCTGCGCGAGCACATCCTGCGCACCATGACCATGCTGGAGCCGCATGCCGCCGTGCTCGACGCCACCCGCGCCTTCGGCCGCCTGCGCAGCTCGGTCGAGGCCAGCGAGAACGACGCCCGCTGGCTGCGCGAGCGCCAGGGCCGCGAACGGCTGCTGGCCGAGGTGGTGCGCCAGGCGGCCGAGCGCTTCCGCACGCCGGTGGGCTGATCGACATGGGTGAATTCGATCTGATCCGCCAGTTCTTCCAGCGCCCGGCGGTGCCCGATGGCGCAGTGGCGCTGGGCGTGGGCGACGACTGCGCGCTGCTGGACCTGGCACCGGGCATGCAGCTGGCCGTCTCCTCCGACATGCTGGTCGAGGGCCGGCACTTCCTCTCCACGGTCGATGCGGCGCTGCTCGGCCACAAGGCACTGGCCGTCAACCTGAGCGACCTGGCCGCCTGCGGCGCGCGACCGCTGGCCTTCACGCTGGCGCTGTCGCTGCCCTCGGTGGATGAAGCATGGCTGGCCGGCCTGGCCCAGGGCCTGTTCGCCCTGGCCGATGCACACGGCTGCCAGTTGATGGGCGGCGACACCACGCGCGGCCCGCTCAACCTGTGCATCACCGTCTTCGGCGAGGTGCCGCGCGGCGCGGCCCTGCTGCGCAGCGGCGCGCGCGTGGGCGATGAGCTCTGGGTCAGCGGCACGCTGGGCGATGCGCGGCTGGCGCTGGAGGTGTTCCGCGGCCGGCTCTCGGTGCCCGAAACGGTATTCGCCGCGGCCCGTACCCGCATGGAGCAGCCGACGCCGCGCGTCGCGCTGGGCCTGGCGCTGCGCGGCATCGCCACCAGCGCCATCGACATCAGCGACGGCCTGGCCGGCGACCTGGGCCATGTGCTGCGCGCCAGCGGCGTGGGAGCCAGGCTCGACGCCGACGCCGTGGCCGGCACGCTGGCCGCCCGCGGCGCGGTGGCGCTGGACGCCGCGATGCAGCGCAGCCTGACGCTGGCCGGCGGCGACGACTACGAGCTGGCGTTCACGGCACCGGCAGGGCGCGCGGCCGACGTCGAAGCCGCGGCGCGTGCGGCCGGCGTGCCGGTGACGCGCATCGGCCGCATCGAGGCCGAGCCCGGCCTGCGCGTGGTGGATGCGCAAGGCCGGCCGGTGGACCAGCGCTTCGCGTCCTTCGACCACTTCGGCTGACGCTCAGCCCCACTGCGCCCGCAGCATCTCGATAAAGCTTCGGCTGGCCGCCGACAGCGAGCGGCCACGGCGCGTCACCACCGAGATGTCGCGCGAGACCCGCGGTGCCGACAGCGGAATCACGGCCAGGTCCGCATCGCCGCGCGCCCGCGCGAAGGCCGAGGGCATCACCGACGGCCCGAGGCCGCTGGCCGTCATCCACAGCGCGGTCGACAGGAAGCTCACCTCCCCCGCCACCTCCAGCGCCACGCCGGCGCGCGCGGCGGTCACGTCCACCGTCTGGCGCACGCCGTAGCCGCCGCGCGAGGTGATGACGGGATGGCCGGCCAGGTCGGTCCAGCGGATGCTGCGGCGGCCGGCCAGCGGATGGTCGCGCCGGCAGACGAAGGCCAGGTGGTCGCGCAGCAGCGGTTCGGTCTCGATGTCGGCGCCGGGCCGCTCGGGTGTGCCCAGGCCGAAGTCCACATGCTCGCCCAGCACGCGGGCCACGAACTGGTCGGGCGCGCAGTCGTCCACCACCACCCGCACGCCGGGGTGCGACTCGCCGAAACGGCGCACCGCCTCGGGCAACAGAAAGCCCGCCAGCGTGGGCGTGATGGCGACCGCGACACGTCCGCGCTCCAGCGTGGCCAGGTCCCGGAAGCCGCCGGCCAGCGCATCGACGTCGCGCAGGATGCGCTCGGCCGTGGGCAGCATGTCGGTGGCCGCCGCGGTGGGCTGCAGCGAGCGCGTGGTGCGGTCGAACAGGCGCGTGTCCAGCCCCTCCTCCAGTTGCCGCAGCAGCATGCTCACCGCCGACTGGGTGACGAAGAGCCGCTGCGCCGCCGTGCCCAGCCGGCGCGACTGGTAGACGGCGACGAAGGCGCGCAGCTGGCGGATGGTGGGCGTGAAGGAACGATTCATCAGGTGACCTGAAATTTTCATTCGAATTTCTCGATTTACGAATGAATGCTGACGCGCTTCAATGCGGCCTCGACAAAAACAGGAGACAGATCGATGACGACAGAACATGCCGCCGGCCTGACGCGGCGCGCCAGCCTGGCCTCGCTGGCGGCGCTGCTGGCCGCGCCGCTGGCCGCCCGCGCCCAGGGCAACTGGCCCGACAAGCCCATCCGCCTGGTCGTCACCTTCCCGCCCGGCGGCAGCACCGATGCCGTGGTGCGCCTGCTCACGCCCCGCCTCAACGAGAAGCTGGGCCAGCAGATGGTGGTGGACAACCGCCCCGGCGCAGGCGGCAACGTCGGCCTCACGCTGGTGGCCAAGGCGCCGGCCGACGGCTACACGCTGGGCGTGGGCGCGGCCGGCGCGCTGTCGGCCAATTCCAGCCTGTATGCCCAGATGCCCTTCGACCCGCTCAAGGACCTCAAGCCCGTGGGCATGCTGGCGGCCATTCCCTTCGTGCTGGTGGGCCACCCCTCGGTGCCGGCGCGCAACCTGCGCGAGCTGATCGCGCTGGCCCGCAGCAAGCCGGGCGGGCTGTCGGTGGGCCACGGCGGCAACGGCACCGCCATGCACCTGGCCACGGCCCTGTTCGAGCAGATGGCCGAGGCCAGGGTGGTGGGCGTGCCCTACCGCGGCTCGGGCCCGGCGGCCATCGACGCCATCGCGGGCCAGGTGCCGCTGGCCATGGTCGACCTGCCGGCCGCGCTGCAGCAGATCCGTGCCGGCAAGCTGGTCGCCTTCGGCGTCACCAGTCCGCAGCGCCTGCCCTCGCTGCCCGACGTGCCCACGCTGGCCGAAGCCGGCCTACCCGGCTACGACGCCACCGGCTGGTTCGGCGTGGTAGCACCGGCCGCCACGCCGACGGCCATCGTCACGCAGCTCAACGAGGCCTTCAACCTTGCGCTGCGCGATCCACAGAACCAGGCCGCCATGCGCGCCCAGGGCGTGGAGCCGGCGCCCGACACGCCACAGGCCTTCGAGCGCTACATCCAGAGCGAGACGCGCAAGTGGGGCCAGGTCATCAAAACCGCCCAAATCAAGCTGGACTGACAAGACTGCAACGATGACTTCTTCCGCCTCTTCATCCTCCCTCTTCGACGCCGACGTGCTGATCGTCGGCGGCGGCCCCGTCGGCCTGACGCTGGCGACCGACCTGGCGCAGCGCGGCCACCGCGTGGCCGTGGCCGAACTGCGCCGCTATGGCGAGCCGCCCAGCGTCAAGTGCAACCATGTGTCGGCCCGCACCATGGAGCAGCTGCGCCGCCTGGGCGTGGCCGCGCGCCTGCGCGATGCGGGCCTGCCGCCCGACTATCCGAACGACGTGGTGTTCCGCACCCGCGTGACCGGCACCGAACTCACGCGCATCCCCATCCCGGGCCGCAGCACGCGCTACACCGACACCGCAGGCCCCGACGGCTGGTGGCCCACGCCCGAGCCTCCGCACCGCATCAACCAGATTTACCTGGAGCCGATCCTGCTGGACCATGCCGCGGCGCAGCCGGGCGTGCAGCTCTTCAACCGCACCCAGGTGGCCGAGTTCGTGCAGGACGAGGACGGCGTGACGGCCACACTGCTCGACCTGGACAGCGGCGCCACGCGCCCGCTGCGCGCCCGCTACCTGGTGGGCTGCGACGGCGGCAGCTCCGGCGTGCGCAAGGCCATGGGCGCCAAGCTCGAAGGCACGCCGGTGATCCAGCGCGTGCAGTCCACCTTCATCCGCGCGCCAGGGCTCAAGGCCCTGCTGACGGACAAGGACGCCTGGTGCTGCTATGCCGTCAACCCCGAGCGCTGCGGCACCGTCTTCGCGATCGACGGGCAGCAGGACTGGCTGGTACACAACCACCTGCATCCGCACGAGGCCGACTTCGACGCCGTGGACCGGGACTGGTCGATCCGCGCCATCCTGGGCGTGGGCCCCGACTTCCACTACGAGGTCATCAGCCGCGAGGACTGGGTGGGCCGCCGCCTGGTGGCAGACCGGTTGCGCAACGGCCGCGTGTTCATCGCCGGCGACGCGGCGCACCTGTGGGTGCCCTATGCCGGCTACGGCATGAACGCGGGCATCGCCGATGCCGTGAACCTGGCCTGGCTGCTGTCGGCCCGGCTGCACGGCTGGGGCGGCGAGGCCATCCTCGACGCCTACCAGGCCGAGCGCCAGCCGATCACCGAGCAGGTGTCGCACTTCGCCATGGACCATGCGCAGAAGATGATCCGCGCCCGCGGCGCCGTGCCGCCCAACATCGAAGCCCAGGGCCCCGAGGCCGACGCCGAGCGCGCGCGCGTGGGCCGCGAGGCCTACGACCTGAACGTGCAGCAGTTCTGCTGCGCGGGCCTGAACTTCGGCTACTTCTACGCCGGCTCGCCGCTGATCGTGGACGACGGCGCCCAGCCGCCCGCCTACTCGATGGGCGACTTCACGCCCTCGACGGTGCCCGGCTGCCGCGCGCCGCACTTCTGGCTGGCAGACGGCCGCTCGCTCTACGACCTCCTGGGCACGGGCTACACGCTGCTGCGGCTGGACCCGGCGGTGGACGTGGCACCGCTGCAGGCCGCGGCCAACGCACTGGGCATGCCACTCACGGTGGTGGACCCGGTGGCCGCCGGCCCGCTGCCCGCCGCCTATGCCCATGCGCTGCTGCTGGTGCGCACCGACCAGCACGTGGCCTGGCGCGGCGACCGGCTGCCGGCCGACCCCGGCGCGCTGCTGGCCCAACTGGCCGGGCGCAGCGCGCAGACGGTCGCCGCAGGCTGAAGGGGCCGCCTCGCGGGCCGTCACACGCGGCCTGCGGATCCAGAGCCCCTCACCCCTCGCGGGAGAGGGAGGCAGTCCGACCGACGCAGGCGACAGGCTGGGCATCCCGCGAGGCCGGGTCTACCATCGGCGGCTCATGTCCGCTGCTCCGTCTTCTCCCCCCGACGCGCCCGCCTTCTCCGCTGCCCCTGCCGGCGTGTTGCCCCTGCCGCCGGTGCGGCCCACCTGGGCCTTCCTGCGCGCCCATCCGGCGCATGCCATCGCCCTTGGCTTCGGTTCCGGCCTCTCGCGCGTGGCGCCGGGAACGGCCGGCACGCTGTGGGGATGGGCGGTGTTCGTCGTGCTGGCGCATGTGCTGTCGCCCTTCGCGCTCGGCGTGGTGACGCTGGCCGCCTGGCCTGTCGGCTGGTGGGCGTGCACGGTGGCGGCGCGCAATCTGCGCGTGCCCGATCCGGGCGCCGTGGTCTGGGACGAGATCGCGGCCATCTGGCTCGTGCTGTGGCTGGTGCTGCCGGCCGGGCTGCTGGCCCAGATCGTGGCCTTTGCGCTGTTCCGCCTGTTCGACGCCGCCAAGCCCGGGCCCGTGGGCTGGGCCGACCGGCTCATCCCCCACGACCCGACGGCGCCGCGCTGGGCCCTGTCGGGCCTGGGCATCCTGCTGGACGACCTGGTGGCGGCCTTCTGCACGCTGCTGGTGATCGCGCTGGCGCGCGCGTTCTGGTGATCGCGCCGATTTCCGCATTCCGACTTCCAGGCCGACGACCATGATCATCGCCCCCGTCCCGCCCGCCGCCGACGAGCCGCCCGACCTGCCCGCGCTGGTGCGCCAACTGGCCGAGTTGCTGGGCACCAGCGGCCGCATGCTGGCCACCGCCGAGAGCTGCACCGGCGGCCTGATCGCCGGCGCCTGCACCGACCTGGCCGGCTCCAGCACCTGGTTCGAACGCGGCTTCGTCACCTATTCCAACGAGGCCAAGACGCAGATGCTGGGCGTGCCGGCCGACCTCATCGCCGCCTATGGCGCGGTGAGCGAGCCGGTGGCGCGGGCGATGGCCGAAGGCGCCGTCGCGCATTCCCTCGCGCAGGCGGCGGTGGCCGTCACCGGCGTGGCCGGCCCGGGCGGCGGCTCGGCCGAGAAGCCGGTGGGCACCGTGTGGTTCGGCTGGTCGCTGGACGGCCAGTGCTGGACGGAGCGGCGCCTGTTCAGCGGCGACCGCGCCGCCGTGCGCGCGGCGACGGTGCGGCATGCGCTGCAGACGCTGGTGACGCGCCTGCGGCCGGCGGCCTGAACGCTCGCAGGCCCCTCCCGCGCCTGCAGTCCACGCGCTCCGAGGAGCGAGCAGGCAGCGGGCCGGCCCGCGCTCCTCAGCCCAGCAGGCGCTCGCTGGGCGTGGCGAAGTAGAACCACTCGGTGCCCACCCGCGCGACGGGGTTCGGGAACACGATGTGGCCGTCCGCGGCGGCCCGCACCTCGCTGCCATCGTGGCGATGGCCGATGAGCTCGCCCGCCTTCACGGCGTCGAAGGTGGCCCACTCGCGCACGAAGACATCGCCCTCGTGCAGCCGGTCGGTCACATCGCGCAGCCGCAGCAGGCGCGGCCGTGCCGGCGGATGCGCGGCCAGGCCCTCGGGCAGCGGCGCCATGCCCAGCAACGCGAGCGTGCGGCGGATGGCCTGCCACGCCACCTCGGGCGCCATCGGGTCGCGGTGCTGCCCGCATTCCAGCGTCACGCCGTAGCCGCCGCAGTTGCGGATGTACTCGTTGGTGCCGCGGCCGTAGTCGATCTCGTCCTCGGACGGCGCGACGCCGCCCGCGCGGCGCGCGATGGCCGCGGCGTAGACGTCCAGCCAGCCTTCCACGATGGTGGGCGTGCCGATGTGCAGGGCCAGGCGGCCTTCTTCCTCGGCGCGGGCGAAGGGCTCCAGCGGGCCCGGGTTGTCGCGCGGGCCGATCATGGCGAAGGCCTCGCCGGGGCTTTCGAAGGAATGCAGGTCCAGCAGCACCTCGTGCTGCGCGATCAGCGGCGCGAGCAGGTTGGTGAGCCGGTCCTCGTAGTCGCGCGGCTCGGTGCGGGGGCGGAAGGCGCGGTTGAGGTTGCGCTCGCCCTCGCGCTGCATCAGCCGCCGCGCCAGCGGATTGGCCACCGGCACCAGCGTGAGCCGGCCCCGCGCCACGCCGAGTGTGCCGCCGTCGAGCTCGGCCTTCAGGCGCTCGATGCCCGCCGTGCCGCCCGTCTCGTCGCCGTGTACGCCGCCCATCACCAACAGCCGGGGGCCGGGCTCGATGGCCGCGTAGGTGTGGATGCGGAGCAGGTCGTCGGCGTGCAGGATCGGCATCCGGTCGATTATGGAAGGGGCCCGTGGCGCACCGGGCCGATGCGGGCACAAGACCGCGCCGCGGGTGGGCTGTGCCGCCGCGTGCGGACGTGCGGCGTCGGCGTCAGTGCGTCCGGACGCCACCCGCCGCCGGTGCCGCAGCGAGCTGCGAGACACGGTGGGCCAGCCGCGTCCGGCCCCGGGCGCCGAGCTTCTCGGCCGCGTTGTTGAGGTAGTAGCGCACCGTGGTCGGCTGCAGCTGCAGGCTGCGGGCGATCTCCTTGTCGGCACAGCCGCGGAACACCAGCAGCGCCACCTCCGCCTCGCGCGGCGTCAGCGACTGGCGGGCCAGCACGCCCAGCAGCGCTGCGTCGTCCATCACGGTCGCCAGCGGCGCCGTGCGGACCTTGCGCAGCCGCAGCAGCGCCGCCGTGAACGACGGCTCCAGCATCCGCAGGATGGCCAGTTCGCCGTCCTCGAACTCGGGCTGGCGTTCGCTGCGGAAGGCCAGCATGTCGCCGACGAAGGTGTCGCCGTCGCAGGCGTAGAGGTTGAGCCCGCGGTGCATCTCGTAGGGCCGCAGGAAGTCGTTGTAGAACTCGGTGCGCACCAGCTGCGCCCGCGGCAGCGCATGCGCGAAGCCGCCGCAGCGCAGCGGCTGGAGCACGGGCGTGATCGGATCGCAGAACTGGAAATGCGCCTCGTAGCGCTGGGCGTGCGCTTCATCCAGGTTGTGGGCGAAGCTGATGGCGTAGCGGCGGCTGCCGGCGTCGTAGTCGCGCGACACCAGCGACTGCGCCCTGAGCGCCCGCGCCAGCGCGGGGACCAGCAGGTGCCGCAGCTCGTGCAGGTCGTCCGCGCTCGCAAGCACCCGGTAGCACTCGGACAGTGCCGCCACTTGGTCATTCGAGAGGTACATCGCTGGTGCTGGGCGTGAAAGGGTGCGGGTCGGACGCCGGCCGCTGCCGGTGGCAGCGGATGCAGCAACGGTCGTGCCAGATGCAGCCATCTTCGCCACTGCGCGTCCCGTCAATCTCGACGGGTGCCTGGCAAGCGGCTGCTGGGTAGCCTTCCGCTGCATCAACTCCTTCGAGCGTACGCGTGCCGGCCCTCCCGCGGCACCCCCGTGCGCCCACCCTCCGCCTATGGAAAACCCGCAACCGCTCCACCGGCTCGGCATCGCCGCGCTGCAGCAGGGCCTCGCGCAGAAGCACTTCAGCGCCGCTGAGCTGGCGCAGGCCCTCGCCGCCCGCACGCAGCAGTTGGCCCACCTCAACGGCTACGTGGCCTTCGACCCGACGCCCTTCCTCGCCCAGGCCGCGCAAGCCGACGCAGCCCTGGCGCGCGGCGACGCGCCGGCGCTCACGGGCATCCCGCTCGCGCTCAAGGACAACATCGGCACCGCCGACCTGCCCACCGGCGCCGGCACGGGCGCGCTGCACGGCCGCCGCCCGCGCGCCGATGCCGAGGTGGCGCGCCGCCTGCGGGCAGCGGGTGCCGTCGTGGCCGGCAAGGCTGGCATGCACGAGCTGGCCTTCGGCATCTCCAGCGACAACGCCGTCACCGGCCGCATCCGCAACCCCTGGGCGCCGGATCGCATCCCCGGCGGCAGCAGTGGCGGCAGCGCCGTGGTGGTGAGTGCCGGGCTGGTGCCCGCCGCCCTGGGCACCGACACCGGCGCCTCGGTGCGGCTGCCGGCCGCGTTGTGCGGCATCGCCGGCCTGCGGCCCACGGTGGGGCGCATTCCCGGCGGCGGCATCGCGCCCATCTCGGCCACCCGCGACACCGCCGGCCCCATGGCCCGCAGCGTGCACGACCTGGCCCTGCTGGACGCCGTGATGGCGCAGGACGCCACGCCGCTGGCCGACATCCCGCTGCGCGGCCTGCGCCTGGGCCTGCCGACGCAGCGCTTCTGGGATGCCTGCGATGCCTCGGTCACCGCCGTGATGGCGCAGGCCCGGCAGGCGCTGGAGCGCGCCGGCGTGGTGCTGGTCGAGGTGGCCCTGCCCGAGCTGGACGCGCTCAACGACGCCGTCGGCTTCCCGGTGGCGCTCTACGAATTCATGGCGCAGATGCCCGGCTACCTGCGCGAGGCCGGGCACGACGTCGACCTGCCCGCGCTGCTCGCCGGCATCGGCAGCCCCGACGTGGCCGGCCTGCTGCAGCCGCTGCTGAAGGACGGCGTGCCCGAGGCTGCCTACCGCGAGGCCCTGGCCGCCCGCGAGCGGTTGCAGGCGCTCTACCGCGAGGCCTTCGCGCAGGCGCAGGTGGAGGCGCTGGCCTTTCCCACCGCGCCGCTGACCGCGCGACCACTGCTGGCCGGCGGCGGGGTGGAATTCCTGGGCACGCCGCAGCCGGCCTTCCTGACTTACATCCGCAACACCGATCCGGGCAGCAATGCCGGCATTCCCGGGCTGAGCCTGCCTGCCGGCGTGGGGCCCGACGGGCTGCCCGTGGGCCTGGCGCTGGACGGCCCGGCCGGCAGCGACCGCCGCTTGCTCGCCATCGGCGCCGCGATCGAGCGCGTGCTGCCCCCGCCCGCCCTGCCGCCGCTCGACTGAGAAGGTCGTTGCGCGCCATCCCTTTCCCTGGCTTCACGAGGAGGATTCCATGAACCGTCGAGACTTCATCCGCAGCGGCGCAGCCACCGGCGCTGCCCTGGCCCTGCCGCCCGCGCTGGCCGAAACACCGCTCAAGGTGGCCGTGCTCATCCCGCAGAGCGGGCCGGCCGGCCTGTTCGGCCCCTCGGCCAAGGCCTGCGCCCAGCTGGCCGCCGAGACGCTCAATGCCCGTGGCGGCATCCTCGGGCGCAAGCTGGAGCTGCTGTTCGGCGATGCCGGACTGCCACCGGCCGAGGCCGCGCAGACCGCGCTCAAGCTGTGGAAGGGCTCGGGCGCCGCCGCCGTGGTGGGCATGCACGACAGCGCCGTGCGTGGCGCGCTGGTCGGCCTCTTCAAGGGGCAGGTGCCCTACTTCTACACGCCGATCTACGAGGGCGGCGAATGCGCCCGCGCCACCTACGTCAACGGCGAGACGCCGCAGCAGCAGCTGCAGCCCGTCATTCCCTGGCTGGCCGCCGAGCGCAAGCCGACCAAGTGGTACCTGGTGGGCAACGACTACATCTGGGGCCGCAATACCAATGCCACGGCCAAGACCTACATCGCCCAGACCGGCGCGCAGGTGGTGGGCGACGAATACCTGCCCTTCACCGTGGACAACTTCGACGCCACGCTGGCCCGCATCCGCGACAGCGGCGCCGACGCGGTGCTGGTGTCGCTGGTGGGCGGCGCCTCGGTCAACTTCAACAAGGCCTTCGCCAGCTTCGGCCTGGCCGACAAGGCACTGCGACTGGGCACGCTGATCGAGGAGAACACGCTGGCGGGCATCGGCGTGGCCAATGCGCGCAACCTGTACTCCAGCTCCGGCTATTTCGCGCGCATCGACACCGCCGGCGCCAAGGCCTTCGCCCAGGCCTATGCGGCACGCTTCGGCGCGCAGGCGCCCGCGCTCAACGGGCTGGCGGAATCCACCTACGAAGGCTTCCTCATGATGGACGCCATCGTCCGCAAGGCCGGCAGCCTCGATACCGCAAAGATGGACGCCGCCAGCGAAGGCGCGAGCTACACCGGCCCGCGCGGCGCGGTCACCATGCACAACCGCCATGTGGAGCAGGACATCTACCTGGCCGATGTGGACGCGCAGGGCTTCCGCGTGGTCAAGACCTTCCCGCGCGTGGCCTCGGGCCAGAGCTGCAAGGTGTGACGGTGGACGGCAGCCTGGTCCTGCACGGACTGAACATCGTCTACGAGCTGGCCACGCTGACGCTCACCACGCTGGGGCTGGCCATCGTCTTCGGCCTGCTGGGCGTGATGAACATGGCGCACGGCGAGTTCGTGATGCTCGGCGCCTACTGCGTGGTCACGGTGCAGGGCTGGGGCTGGCCGCTGCCCGCCGCCTTTCCGCTGGCCGTGGTGGTGTGCGGCACGCTGGGCTGGGCGGTCGAGCGCTGGCTGATCCGCCCGCTGTATGCCCGCCCCTTCGACACGCTGCTGGCCACCTGGGCGCTGGCCATGCTGATGCGCAAGACGGTGGAGGCGATCTGGGGCAAGGGCTACCAGACGCTCGACACGCCGCTGGCGCAGCCGCTGATGCTGGGCGCCACCGCCTACCCGGCCTACCGGCTGGGCCTGATCCTGCTGGTGGCCCTGCTGCTGGTCGCCATCGGCCTGTGGTGGCGGCGCAGCACCGCCGGCCTGCGCGTGCGGGCCATGACGGGCAACCCGGTGCTGGCGCAGGCGCTGGGCATCGACACGCGCCGACTGGCCTCGCGCACCTTCGTGGTGGGCGTGGTGCTGGCCGGCGCGGCGGGCGTGCTGCTGGCGCCGCTGGTGCGCGTGGAGCCCGGCATCGGCGTGGATTACCTGCTCGACGCCTTCTTCGTGCTGGTGGTGGGCGGGCTGGGCTCGCTGGGCGGGCTGCTGGGGGGCGTCGGCACCATCGGCGGCACGCAGGCGGTGGTCAGCAGCATTGCCGGCCAGACCAGCGGCTACGCCGTGGTGCTGGTGCTTTCGATCCTCTTCCTGTGGCTCAAACCCGATGGACTCCTTGCCCGCCGCTGACCTGGCCCGTCCCGCCGTCGCCCGCAGCGGGCCGGCAGCGCTCGGCCGCCTGGGCGCCTTTGCGCCCGCCGCCGTGCTGGCTGCCGGTCTCGTGGTCCTGCCGCTGGCCGGCAACGACTTCCTGGCCTACCAGGTGGCGCTGTTCCTCATCTACGGCATCGCCACCCAGGGCGTGGCCCTGTGCTGGGGCCGGCTGGGCTTCCTGCCGCTGGGCCATGCGCTGTACTTCGGCCTCGGTGCCTACCTGGCCGGCGGTGCGCTCAAGGCCGGGCTCGCGACGCCGACGGGCGCCGGGGCGCTGGCGGCGGCGCTGCTGCTGCCGGCGCTGCTGGCCTGGGTCGTGGCGCGGCTGCTGTTCGCCCGCAGCCTGCGCAGCGGGCCCTACTTCTCGCTGATCACGCTCGCCATGGCCATGCTGGGCAGCCTGGCGGCGCTGCAGTGGCGCAGCGTCACCGGCGGCTTCAACGGCCTGGGCGACATCCCCGAGCTGCCGGGCCTGGACCGCTTCGGCCACCTCTACTGGCTGGTGGCGGCGGCGGCCGTGGTCTCCACCGGCCTGCTGGGGCTGTGGCTGCGGCGGCCCATCGGCACGCTGTGGTCGGGCATCGCGCAGAGCGAGGACCGGATGCAGCTCTTCGGCTATGCCACCGACCGCATCAAGGCCAAGGCCTATGCGCTGTCGGCGCTGCTGGCGAGCGTGGCCGGCGTGCTGTTCGCGGCGCATCAGGGCATCGTCACGCCGCAGGCGATGGGCTTCGTGCTGTCCACCGAGTTCGTGATCTGGGCTGCGGTGGGCGGCAAGGCCAGCCCGCTGGGCGCCCTGCTCGGCGCGGTGGCGGTGGGCTGGCTGTCGTCGGAGCTGCGCGATGCCTTCGCCTACTGGGAGGTGGCGGTCGGGCTGCTGTTCATCGCCGTGGTGCGCTTCCTGCCCGAGGGGCTGGCCGGCCTGGCCGCGCGCTGGACCGACCGTTGGCTCGCCCCCGCGCCCGCGCGCCCGGTGGCCGCGCCGCCATCCGCGAGCCCGGCCGGCGTGCCGGCGCTGCGCTTCGACGCGGTGCGCTGCAGCCAGTCAGGGGTGCGCATCCTCGACGGCCTCTCGCTGGCGCTGGAGGGCCCCGGCATCCGGGCCGTGATCGGACCCAACGGCGCCGGCAAGACCTCGGCCTTCAACGCCATGACCGGCCGCCTGCCGGTGCGCGGCGGCACGGTGCAGCTCGGCGAGGCCGACATCACCGGCCTGAACGCCTGGCGTGTTGCCCGGCACGGCGTGGGCCGCAAGCTGCAGATCCCGTCGGTCTTCCCGGCACTGAGCGTGGCGCAGAACCTGCAGGTCGCCCTGTGGGCCGGCCGCCTGGCGCCCCTGGCGGCGCTGGGCGCAGCGCCGCTGGGCTGGCACACGCCGCTGCTGCACCGGCTGCTGGCGCGCTTTCCCGAGCTGCAGGCGCAGCAGGCCCTGCCCGCCGGCCAGCTGTCGCAAGGGCAGCGCCAGGCACTGGAGCTGGTCATGACGCTCCTGCCCGAGCCCCGGCTGGTGCTGCTGGACGAGCCCTGCGCCGGCCTCTCGCCGGCGGAGACCCACCGCATGATCGATGTCATCCGCGAGTCCGTGCATGAACTGGGCGCGGCAGCGCTGCTGATCGAGCACGACCTGGCCGCCGTGGCCGCCCTGGGCGGCGACGTGCTGGTGCTGCACCAGGGACGGCTGCTGTCCCACGGGCCGATGGCAGCGATCCAGGCCGACCCGGCGGTGCGCACCGTCTATGCCGGAGCCCGCAAATGAAGAAACCTCCCGTCCTCCAGTTCGACGATCTGCAGTGCGGCTACGGCGACACGGTGGTGGTGCGCGGCGTGTCCGGCTGCACCGCGCCCGGTCGCGTGCTGGGCATCCTGGGGCGCAACGGCGTCGGCAAGAGCACGCTGCTCAAGGCGCTGGCCGGCTTCCTGCCGGTGGCCGGCGGCACGCTGGCATGGGCCGGACAGGACCTGCGCGCCCTGCCGCCGCATGCGCGGCTGGCGGCCGGCATCGCCTATGCGCCGCAGGAGAACGTGGTGTTCGGCGAGCTCAGCGTCGAGGAGAACCTGTGGCTGCACATCGGCCGCCGCCGCGATGCCCGTTACGACACGCTCTTCGCACGCTTTCCCCGGCTGCGCGAACGGCTGGCGCAACGGGCCGGCGCGCTCAGCGGCGGCGAGCGCAAGCTGCTGTCCTTCGCGCGCACGATGGCACTGGCAGCGCCGCTCACGATGCTGGACGAACCCACCGAAGGCGTGCAGCCCGAGAACATCGACCGCATGGCGCAGTGCATCCACGAGGCCACGGCCGAGGGCCGCAGCTTCATCGTGGTCGAGCAGAACCTGAGCTTCCTGGAGGCCATCGCCAGCGACGTGCTGGTGCTGGACCATGGCCGCTGCGTGCTGCAGGGCGAGATGCGTGCCCTGGGCCGCGAGGCGCTGGAGGCGCACCTGGTGGTGTGACGGACGCGCGGCGGCTTCAGTCGCCCGGCGCGGGCGGCGGGGTCGGCCCCATGCGCGCCGCCAGCGCCCGCCCCAGGTCACCCACCTGCACCTGCTGGCCCTGGTGCGACAGCCGCGACTGCAGGTCGGCCCAGACGGTGCCGCCCAGCTGCTGCCAGCGGCGGCAGAAGGCGTAGTCCTCGCTCAGGTAGCGGCCGCCGCCGGGCTCGGCCATCACGTCGAAGAAGCGGTGGTGCGGCAGGTGCGCGTTGGCATGGTCGCCAGGGTCGGGCGTGTAGCGCAGCTCGGGCATGGCTTCGGCCATGCGCTCGAAGACGCCGCGCTCGATCAGCATGAAGCCGGTGGGCGCGTCCAGCACCGGCACGAAGCCGTCGGCATCGGCCGTGACCGGCGTGTCGCCCACGTTGAGCGGATAGCGCGCGTAGCGGGCGTCGAAGTCGGCCTGCCGGCTGCCCGCGGGCAGCGCCTGGGGCAGGCCCTGCTGCGGCCAGGCCGAGGTGCGGTAGGGATAGATGCCGGCCACCACCGGCCGCCCGGCCAGCAGCAGGCGCAGCGCCGCCTCGGGCTCGAAGCCGATGTCGGCATCGATCCAGAACAGATGCGTCCAGCGTGCGTCGGCCATGAACTCGGCCACCAGCCGGTTGCGGGCGCGGGTGATCAGGCTGTCGCCGTCGAGCAGCCGTGTCTGCATGGCGAAGCCGTGCTGCCAGGCCAGGTTGGCCAGGCCCAGCAGGCTGCGCGCATACAGGCTGCCCACCTGCGCGCCATGGCAGGGCGTGGCGATGAAGGGGCGGATGCCGCTCAGTTCGCTGGGATCGCGCATGCAGTGGGCTCCAAGGGGGATCGAGGCATCATTTCAACGTGGCAAGCAAGGCGCGCAACCGGGCGGGCGCGACGGGCTTGGTCAGCACGGTCGCGCCCGCGGCGCGCAACCGCTGCAGGGCCTGCGGACCGGTCGCGCCCGAGATGACCACCGCCAGCGCATCGGGTTGCAGCCGGCGCGCGGCGGCCAGCACGTCCAGGCCGTCCTCGCCCTCGGCCAGCTGCAGGTCGCACAGCACCAGGTCGAAGCGCTCGCCCGGCGCGCCGAGGCAGGCGACGGCGTCGCGCGCGCTGGCCAGGCAGACGGCCTCGCAGCCCCACTGGGCCAGCAGCTCGGCCGTGGCGATGCGGATGTGCGCGTCGTCGTCCACCAGCAGGCAGCGCAGGCCGGCAAGCGACGGTTCCCCGGGCGGTACCGAGGCCGCGGGCACGGGCGCGACCTGCGGGGCGGCCTGGGCCTGCGGCAGCGCCAGCGAGAAGGTGCTGCCGCAGCCCAGCGCCGAGTTCAGGCCGATGCGGCTGCCCAGCAGCGTGGCCAGCCGGGCGCAGATGGCCAGCCCCAGGCCGAAGCCCTGGCGCCGGTCGCGCTCCACGTTGGCCACCTGGTAGAACTCCTCGAAGATGCGCTGCTGGTGGATGGGCGCGATGCCCACGCCCCGGTCGCGCACCTCGATGCGCACCCGGTCGCCCCCGCGCCGCCGCGCCGTGACCAGCACGGTGCCGCCCGGCGGTGAATGGCGGATGGCGTTGGCCACCAGGTTGCCGACCACGCGCTGGAGCATGCCGCCGTCGCTGCGCACGGCCAGCCCGCGGGCCCGCCACGCCACGCGCACGCGGGCGGCCGCCGCATGGGCCGCATGCTGCGCGGCCAGCGCATCGAAGAGCGGCGCCAGCGGCAGGTCGGCCACCTCGGGCGTGAGCACGCGCGCGTCCAGGCGCGAGATCTCCAGCAGGTCGTCCAGCAGCAGGCTCATGAAGGCCGTGCTCTCCTGCAGCCGCAGCAGGGCGGGCCGCTGCGTCTCGGCCGCGCCGGTGAGCAGGCCGTCGATGAACAGGCCCATGGCATGCAGCGGCTGGCGCAGGTCGTGGCTGGCCGCAGCCAGGAAGCGCGAGCGCGACAGCGCGGCCTGCTCGGCCTCGGTCATGCGCTCCAGGGCCACGGCCGTGGCCTCGCGCACACGCTCGTCGCTGGCCTGCTTGTGGCGCTGCAACTGCTCGGCCATGCGGTTGACGTCGTCGGCCAGGGTGGCGAACTCGTGCATGGGCCGGCCGCGCCGCGGCGTGCGCCCGGCGATGGCACAGCGGGCGTCGAACTGGCCGGCCTGCAGCGCCGCGACGGTCTGCGTCACGCGGCGCAGCGGCCGGGCGATGTCGCGCGCCATGTGCCGCACCGCCAGCCAGGCGCCGCCCAGCGCCAGCAGGCCGATGCCGATGCCGGTCAGCAGCGACTGGATGCGGGCGCGGCGCAGCTGCGTGGTGTCGCGCAGGGCCACCACGCTGCCGATGGCCTGATCGCCGGCCGCGGTGACGCCCGGCGGCGCGAAGGCCATGGTGCGCGAGGCCTCGCGCAGCAGCACGGGTGCGGTGAAGCTGCGCAGGCGGTCCGGGTGGGTGGCATCGGCGCCGGCGGCCACCACATGGATGCCGGCGCCATTGCTGATCTCCACCCGGCTGGCCTGGCCGCCGCGCAGCGCGGCCTGCGCCACGCTCTGCAGCGCGGCCACGTCGCCGGCATAGAGGCTGAGGTCCGACATGGCGGCGACCTGCCGCGCGATGGCCCGCCCCTCGGCCGCGAACACGTCGTCCAGCATCGCGAGCCGGCTGTGGGTGAGCCAGCCCGTGAGCAGCAGCGCCACCACCGCGCAGGGCAGCAGCCCCAGCCGCACCAGGTCGCGCTGCAGGCTGCCGCGCACCACGAGCAGCCGGCCGGATGCCGTGTCAGCCGGCCGCGGATCGCCCCCGGCAAGCGAGCCCACGATCATTTCAACGATCCACCGCGCCGGACACCCGCGCACCCTCAATGGTCAGAAGGCCGCGGAGCAGGCCACGCCAGGGCACCCGAGGAACTGGCTTCGCCAGGCCTCTGGGTGCGCCCCCTCGAAGCCGAAGGCGCAAGAGAGGGGCTGAGGGCCGCGGCTCCAAGCCTGCCTGCGCAGGCTTGGACGTGCCCGAAGAGCAGCCGCCTCTGGCGGCCGCCCGGAGCGTGGCAGCGGCATGGGGGGGTGCTCTCATCTCTGTCCGGCCAAGCGCTCGGTCAGCGACTGCTCGGTGGGCAGCACAAGCCCGAGGCTGCGGGCCACATTGGGATTCACCCGGGCCACCGCGGGCGAGGCGCTCTCGACCACGGGCATGGGCGTCACACCGCCCGCCGCGGCGAGCCGCCGGCCCATGGCCTGGGCCTGGCGCGCCAGCAGCGCCGGGGTGGAGACGGCCGCCGCCAGCGCGCCCGATCGCACGATGCCCTCGTTGCTGCCGAAGACGGGCACGCCCGCGCTGGCGCCGGCATGCAGCACCGCCAGCGTGGCGGCCTGGCTGCTGCCGATGGCGTCGGGCAGCACCAGCAGGGCCTCGCAGCGCGGCAGCACGGCGCGCAGGGCGCCGGCCAGCGACAGCGCATCGGGCGCCTGCTCCACCTGCAGCGACCATTCGCCGCCGGCCGCAGCGCGCTGCAGTTCGCGCAGCATGGGCTCGGATTCGGCGGTGGCCACCAGCCCCAGGCGGCGGCGCCCGGGCAGCACGGCGTCGATCAGGGCGAGCTGGTCGGCGAAGGAGGGCTCGCGCAGCAGCACGCCGATGCGCCGGCCCGGCATGCGCAAGGCGGGCAAGGGACGCAGGCCCTCGTAGTCCAGCCGGCTGAGCATGGCGAGCAGCAGCGGCTCGCTGCCGCCGCGGTCCAGCGCCGCACGGGCCGCCGCCGCGCCCACGGCGACGGTCAGGCGCTCGGGCATGGCGGCGGGCCGCAGGCTGCGGGTGCGCACGCCGGCATTGGCGGCGGTGCGCTCGTCTTCGGCCTCGGCCGGCTCGGGTGCGGCGCCCGCCGGCAGGCGCAGCAGTTCGGCCGAGGGCTGGGCCACGCGCAGCTCGCGGGCGAATTCGGCATGGCCGGGCGCGTCGTCGGCCAGCAGCACCGTCCAGCCGGCCGCATGCGCCGGCCCCAGGCTGGCGAGCAGGGCCAGGCCCAGCAGGGCGGCCCGCAGGCGCTGGCGGAAGGGGGAGCAGACGGGCATGGAGGGGGCAGGAACGGGCGGCCGCCCACTGTACGAAGCGCCCGCGCCGAGGGCGATAAGGCGGAGGGACTAGCGAGGCGGGCTGCCGGCGCCGCAGGCGGCCGGCGCTATATCCGATGGCCTACACCGCTCGCGCAGGCGGGCCGCCGTCCGGCGCGATGCCGCGCGCCACCACCTGGGCCTGGATCGCCTGGCGCAGCAGCCGGGGCGACACCGGCTTGTAGAGCACGGCCACGCCGGCCGAGGCGACCTCGCGCAGGCGCTCGGGCTTGGTCTCGCCGGTGACCAGCAGGCAGGCGGTGTCGTCGCCGATGCCCTTGGGATGCCGGCGCAGCGCCTCCAGCACCGCCAGGCCGTTGTCACCGGCACGCAGCAGCAGGTCGCTGACCACCACGTCGGGCGGCACTTCCCAGGCGTCGGCCAGGGCCAGGGCCTCTTCGCGGCCCTGCGCGGCCATCACGGTGGCGCCGCTGGCGCCCAGCACCACCTGCAGGCCTTCGAGGATGCCCGCCTCGTCGTCGATGACCAGGATGCGCAGGCCGTCCAGCCGCACGTCGCCGGACGGCGCCGAGAGGGTGAGCGGCTGGGTGATCGTGGCGGCCGGGCGCACCACGGCATGGGCCGGCGGATGCGCCGCCCGCAGCAGCAGCCGCACGCGCGTGCCGCGGCCGGGCACCGAATGCAGCTCGGCCCGGGTGTTGAGCAGCCGCGCCAGCCGCTGCACCGTGGCCAGGCCCAGGCCCATGCCGCGGGTGCCGCGCGACTGCTGCGGATCGACCTGGTAGAACTCCTCGAACACCCGCGACTGATGCTCGGGCGCGATGCCGATGCCGGTGTCCCACACCTCCACCCGCACCGAGCGGCCGCGCCCCCGCGCCGCCACCAGCACGCCGCCGCCGGGCGTGTGACGCAGCGAGTTGGAGACCAGGTTCGACAGCACGCGCGTGAGCATCACCTGGTCGCAGCGCACCCACAGGTCGGTCTTGCGCACCACCAGGCGCAGCTCCTGCTGCTCGGCCACGGGGCGGAAGTTGCGGCTGATCTCGTCGAACACCGCATCCAGCGGAAAGTCGGCCCACTGGGGCTGCAGCACGCCGGCGTCCAGCTGCGACAGGTTCAGCAGCTCCAGGAAGAGCCGGTCCAGCGAGTCCACGCACTCGCGGATGTGGGCGATGCGCTGCAGCTTGCCCGCATCGGTCTCGCCATTGGCCAGGCCGTCGGCGAAGAGCGTGAGCGCATGCAGCGGCTGGCGCAGGTCGTGGCTGGCGGCGGCCAGCAGCCGGGTCTTGGCCTGGCTGGCCACTTCGAGCTGGGCGTTCTTGCGGGCCAGCTCGGCCGTGGCCGTCTCGATGCGGCTTTGCAGCAGCCGGCGGCCCTCGGCCAGGGCATGGGCGGTGGCGTTGAAGCCGTGCTGCAGCCGGCGCACCTCGGCCGCGCCCTCGATGGCGACATGGGCCTCCTCGCCCGCGCCCAGCCGGTCGACGGCGCGCGCCAGGCGGCGGATGGGCGCACTGATGCGCCGCGCCGCCCAGCCGGCCGCCAGGGCCACGCCCGCCAGGCTGGCGCCCAGGGCCAGCAGCACGTTGAGCCAGACGGCCCGACGGGCGCTGCCGACGGCATCCAGGCTCATCTCCACCATGACCTGCCCGCCAGAACCGCGACCGTCCAGCGCAGGCACCGGCACCACGGCGCGCAGGCCGGCGCCGCGCGCGCGGTCCTGCGTCTCGGCATTGGCCAGGATCTCGCCGTCGTCCGACCACACCTGCACCTGCTGCACATGCGGCTGGGCGATGCCGGACTGCGCCAGCCGCAGCAGGGCGCGGCGGTCCAGTTGCGCCAGCGGCGCCTGCGCGGCGGTGGCCAGCTGCAGGCCCACGGTCTGGGCATTCGCCCGCACCAGCTCGGTCATGCCGTCCAGGTACTGGCGCATCAGCACGCCGATGGCACCCATCATGGCCAGGGTGGCCGGCAACACGGCCAGCAGCACCATCTGCTGGCCCAGCGACAGCCGCGCCAGCGAGAAACGCGCCCCGCGCCCCTGCCGCGGCGGCGGTGGCGCGCTGGTGGCGGGGCCGGTGTGCGCCGCCGGCACGGGCCGCGCCGCGGCGGCCCGGGGCGGACCGTCGGCGGCTTCGGCGGCCGTGCGCATTGGCTGGGAACGGCCCGGCAGGGCGCTCATGTGAGAAACGTCACAGAAAAAACGTCGAATGTTTTCTAATTGTGAATTGTCCGCAGCCGCACCACGACTGCGCATTCGCTCTAACCCGTTCAGTCAGCCATGCCCGCGCCCCTCGCCGCCGCCCGTCCCGACTGCCAGCCTCAGAGGCGCCTCCGGCGCCCTTGCCTTGTCGCCGGCGTCGCCCTGAGGCGGGCTGCGCAGGCCCTGGCCGCGCTGTGGATCGGCCTGGCCGCCAGCCTGTCGGCTGCGCAGCAGGTGCTGCCGCCGACTGCGCCGGCGCCGGCGGCCGCGCCGGTGCGCTTCGGCATCCTGCCGCTGGGCGGCGCCTTCGAGTCGCGCAACGACTGGGAGCCGCTGCTGGCGGACATGGGGCGGGCCATCGGACGGCCGGTGACGGTGCTGTCGGTCACCTCGTACGAGGCGCTGGACCAGGCCATCCAGCGCGGCGAGGTGGACATCGCCTTCCTCTCGGGCCGCATGGCGCTGGACGCCGTGACGCTGCGCCAGATGCGCGTGCTGGCGCAGGTGACGCGCCACGACGGCCTGCCCGGCTACCGCGCGCTGCTGCTGGTGCGCGAGGGCGGGCCCCTGCCCTCGCTGGAGGCGTTGCTGGCCGAGCCGGAGCGCTGGCGCCTGGCTCGCGGCGAGCCGCGCTCGGTGTCGGGCTACATCGTGCCGCAGCTGCAGCTCTTCCTGCCCAACCGCATCGCCATGGAGCGCTTCCGCAGCGAGACCGTGGGCACCCACCAGGCCACCGCCCTGGCCGTGGCCAATGGGGATGCCGACGTGGCCACCAACAACACCGCGGATTTCGAGCGCTTCCGCCTGCAGTTCCCGGCCGAGGCGCGGCGGCTGCGGGTGATCTGGGAATCCGACCTGATCCCGCATGCGCAGATCGTCATGCGCAACGGCTACCCGCCCGCGCTGCGGGGCCAGGTGCAGGCCTTCCTGGTGGCCTACGGCAAGGCGCCGGGCGCGCGCGGCGAGGCGCAGCGGGCGGTGCTCAAGTCCCTGCACGACCTGGCGGGCTTCCTGCCGGCGGACAACAGCTCGCTGGTGCCGGCGGCCCGCCTGGCCTACCAGCTGGCGCGCCAGAACGCCATGACCGCGCAATGGGTGAACGAGGAAGCCCGCCAGGCACGGCTGCAGCGGCTGGACGCGGCCTTCGCCGAACAGATGGCCGCCCTGCGCGATGACGGGCGCTGAAGGCCGCCGCCGGCTGCTGGTCGGTGCCCTCGCCCTGGGCGCCGGCGCGGCACTGGCGCCGGGGCTCGCGGCCGGTGCGCGGCCCGGCGGCGAGCGCGCCGGTGCGCCCGCCGCCCTGGTGTTCGGCCTGCTGCCGATGGGCGACGCGGTCGAGAGCCGCCGCCGCTGGGAGCCACTGCTGCTGGCCATCGCCTCGACGCTGCGGCGGCCGGTGACGGTGTTCAGCGCCTTCCAGTACGACACGCTGGACCGCGCCCTGCAGCACGGCCGCGTCGACTTCGCGCTGCTGTCCGGCAAGATGGCGCTGGACGCCGTGACGAGCGGCCCGATGCAGGTGCTGGCGCAGGTGCGCCGACGGCGCGACCCGCGGCAGGTGGAGCACCGGGCGCTGCTGCTGGGGCGCCTGAACGGCGGCCCGGCCTCGCTGGACGCCGTGCTGCAGAACCCCGAACGCTGGCACATCGCGCGCGGCGACCGCCGCTCGGTGTCGGGCTTCATCGTGCCGCAGTCGGAGCTCTTCCTGCCGCATGGCGTCGACATCGAGACCAGCTTCAAGGCCGAGACGGTGGGCAACCACCAGGACAACGCCCTGGCCGTGGCCAATGGCGATGCCGACGTGGCCACCACCAACAGCACGGATTTCGAGCGCTTCCAGGCCCTGTTTCCCGCCGAGGCGGGGCGACTGCAGGTGCTGTGGACCTCGCTGCCCACCCCGCCCGCGCAGATCGTCGTACGGCGCGACCTGCCGGCCGAGCAGCAGGCCGGGCTGCGCAACCTGCTGCTGGACTACGGCCGCGCGCCCGGCGCGGACGCGGAGCGGGCGGTGCTGCGCTCGCTGCAGGCCGACCTGGGCTACGAGCCCGCCGACGACAGCGCGCTGCTGGAGGCCGCGCGCATGCAGCGCGACCTGGCGCTGCGCCATGCCCGTCTGGCGCAGTGGGTGAGCGAGGATGCGCGGCAAGGCCGCATCGCGCGCGTGGAGCGGGAGTACCAGGCGCAGGTCCGGCGCCTGGGCAACGCCGCCCGCGACTGAGCCGGCCTACAGCGGCTGGCCGGGGCGTCCTACCGCCGCGCCGAGCCGCTGCGCCACCATTGGGGTCGAAGAGCGGCGCGACCGCGCCCGCCAAAGCAAGAGACCGCCCCCATGAGCAACGCTCCCACCGAAAAGCCCGATCCCGCTGGCGAAGGCCAGACCCGCACCAAGCAGAGCCACGGCCACGCGCCGCGCATGCCGCACGAGCGCGACCAGTCCGCCGACAGCCAGGAGGCGCGCGACGGCCAGCCCACCGAGCGCGGCAAGCGCGCCCTGGACGACCTGGAAAGCGGCCGCAAGGACACCGACCGCGGCCAAGCGGCGCACGAGGCCTATCAGAAGCAGAAGTAGGCGGTCGCCCGCGCATTCGCCGGGCATCCACTCCCCTCTCCCCCAAGGGGAGAGGGAGCCAACGCAGATCACCTCAGCCCACGCGCCCCCAGTAGTCGGCGCGGCCGTACTGGGCCTTGAGGAAGTCCAGCCACAGCCGCACCCGCAGCGGCAGATGCCGGCGCTCGGGGAACACGGCGTAGATGCCGTTCGGTGGCGCCGCGAATTCGTCGAGTACCGGCGCCAGCAGGCCAGCGTCGATCTCCGCCTCCACCTCCCAGGTGCTGCGCCAGGCGATGCCCAGGCCCGCCAGGCACCAGTCGTGCAGCACCTGCCCGTCGGTGCAGTCCAGCGGGCCCGAGGGCTTCAGGTGCACCACCTCCACGCCCTCGCCATCCTGCCGCGGCACCTGGAAGGCCCAGCCGCGCGTCTGCGAGGCGTCACTGCTGAGCGTGAGGCAATCGAAGCGCGCCAGGTCCGAGGGATGTCGCGGCACGCCGTTCCGACGCAGATAGGCCGGCGTGGCCACGCAGCGGCGGCGGTTGTCGCCCAGGCGCATGCTGACCAGCGAGGAGTCGGGCAGATCGCCCACACGTACCGCGCAGTCGTAATGCTCGCCGGCGAGGTCGATGACACGGTCGCTGAGGTTGAGCGACACCGTCACCTCCGGATGCAGTTCACGGAAGCGCGGCACCAGCGGCGCCACATGGCGGCGGCCGAAGCCGGCCGGCGCGGTCACCCGCAGATGGCCGCTGGCCTTGACGCCGCCCGCGCTCACGCTGGCCTCGGCATTGGCCACCTCGGCCAGCAGGCGCTGGCAGTCCTCCAGGAAGGCGCTGCCCTCGTGCGTGAGCGTGAGGCGCCGCGTGGTGCGCAGCAGCAGCTTGACGCCCAGGCGCTCCTCCAGCGCATCGAGCCGCCGGCCGATGATGGCGGCGGCCACGCCCTCGGCCTTGGCCGCGGCCGCCAGGCTGCCGCGCGCGGCCACGGCCACGAAGGTCTCCATCTGCGTGAGGCGGTCCATGTCGCGCCCCCTTGCCAACCGGTCAGTCAGCCGGCCGTGGCGGCGGCCGCGCCGGCTGCCACCATGGCCTCGATCTGCGCCTCGGCATAGCCGGCGGCGCGCAGCAGCTCGCGCGTGTGCTCGCCGATGGCCGGCGGCTGCAGGCGCAGGGGCGGACGCACGCCGTCGATCGTCAAGGGCAGCAGCGGCACCTGGGCCATGTGGCCGTCGTTCATGCGCACCGGCGCCAGACCGCCGCTGGCCACCAGGTGCGGATCCTCGAAGAGTTCGTGCGGGCGTGTGATGGGCGCGAAGGGCAGCGCATGCTGTTCGAACAGCGCGGTCAGTTCGGCCGCACTGCGGGCCGCCAGACGCTCGCGCAGGATCGGCATCATCCAGGAGCGGGCGCGGACGCGGTCGTTGTTGGTGGCCAGGCGCGTGTCGGCCAGCAGGTCCTCCAGGCCGCAGGCGCGGCAGAAGACGGGCCACTGCTTGTCGCTCACCACGGCCAGGAAGATCTGCTGGCCGTCCTTCACCGTGAAGACGTCGTAGATGCCCCAGGAGGAGATGCGCGCGGGCATCGGATCGGCCGCAACGCCCGTGGCGGCGTACTGCAGCATGTGCTGGGCGACCAGGAAGATGTTGTTCTCGAACAGGGCCGACTGCACCTCGCCGCCCTCGCCCGTCTGCTCGCGCCGGCGCAGTGCGGCCATCGCGCCGATGGCGCCGAAGAGGCCACCCATGATGTCGTTGACGCTGCTGCCCGCGCGCAGCGGATCGCCGGGACGGCCGGTCATGTAGGCCAGGCCGCCCATCATCTGCACCGTCTCGTCGAGCGCGGTGCGGTTCTCGTAGGGGCCGGGCAGGAAGCCCTTGTGGCTCACGTAGATGAGGCGCGGGTTGTCGCGGCGCAGCGTGTCGTAGTCCAGGCCCAGCTTCTTCATGGTGCCGGGGCGGAAGTTCTCGCTCACGATGTCGGCCGTGGCCACCAGCCGCCGTGCGGCCTCCAGGCCCTCGGGCGTCTTCAGGTCCAGCGCCACGCTCTTCTTGTTGCGGTTGAACGCCGGGTAGAAGCCGGCGCCGGCGCCGAGCAGGCGGCGGGTGTCGTCGCCGGCCACCGGCTCCACCTTGATGACCTCGGCCCCCAGGTCGCCCAGCAGCAGGCCGCAGGTGGGGCCCATGACCATGTGGGTGAACTCGACGACCCGGATCCCGGTGTAGGGCAAGGGCTGTGGGGCGGTGTCGGTCATGCGGTCGTTCCTGGTCCAACACGGCGCAGCGCGTCGGCGGCAGCGGAGCGGGCGGCCTTGGCCCGTGGCACGCCATCGCCTGTGTCGATGGGGTCGATGGGCACCTGGCCGGGGTTCATGCGCGCTCCGAAAAACCGCCGATGTTATCGGCGCTCAGTGGGCGAGAGCGGCGCTGGCAGGGCTGCGCCGGGCGTGCGCCTCCTGCTGCGGCCCGGGGTCAGGCCCGCTCGTGCGTCGTCTTCCATGCCAGCAACGCCAGCGTCACCAGCACGAGGCCGTAGCCCAGCGTGGTGGCATGCAGGCCGAAGGTGCCCACGGCCAGGCCCGCCAGGATGGCCGGCACGCTGAAGGCCAGGTAGCTCAGCACGAAGAAGCTGGACATGAGACCGGCCCGCTCGTGAGGCGTGGCCACCGGCACCAGGCTGCGCACGGCCGCATTGAAGCTGGCGCCGAAGCCCATGCCCGCCACCACCGTGCCACCGAAGAAGGGCAGGGCCTGCTGCGCATGCACGCCGAACAGGGTGACGGCGAGGCCCACGGCCAGCAGTGCGGCGCTGGCACGCAGCACGCGGCGCGCGGGCCGCTGGCGGACCACGTACATCGCGGCGGCTCCCGTCAGCACCAACGTGGCAATGAGCACGCCGCCGGCCAGCGGCGTGGCCCGGCCTGTCACGAGCCGTGCCAGGGTCGGCCCCAGCGACAGGTAGAAGCCGCCCAGCGCCCACCCGGCGGTATTGAGCGGCATGAGCCGCAGGACCAGCGCGCGGGCAGGCGGCGGCACGTGCGCGCGCGGCACCATCGAGGCCCAGGCACCCGGCCGCGGCGTGACGGTTTCCGGCAGGCGCAGCGCCAGCAGCGCCTGGAGCACCAGCGCGACCAGAAGCACCTCGTAGACCAGGTGCATGGGCTCGGGCGCGAACTGGACCAGCGCACTGGCGCCCAGCGCGCCCACCGCCATGCCGATCATGGGCGAGAGACTGTTGAACAGCGCGCCACGGACCGGGTTCAGGTCGAGCAACATCGCACTCATCACGCTCGTGGCCATGCCGGTGGCGATGCCCTGCAACACGCGGGCGGCGATCAGCCAGCCCACCGACCCCGCCTGCCAGAAGAGCGCAACAGCGCCGATCTCCAGCACCAGCGCGGCCAGGATCACGGTACGCCGACCCAGGTGGTCCGACAGCGCGCCGAAGACGAGCAGGGCCGCGAGCAGCGCGAATGCGTAGCTGGAGAACACCACGGTGAGCACCAGCGCCGAGAAGCCCCAGGCCTCCCGATACAGCGCATACAGCGGCGAGGGCGCGCTCGACGCGGCCAGGAAGGTGATCACCAGTGCCACGACCAGTGCGAAGGCAGCGCGCGACGGAAGGCGGCGAACAGCGGCCGGCGCCGACGGGGCAAGAGCGGGGGCAGGCATCGAAAAGCTCCTTTAACGCAAAATATTTGCGTTTGCGGATTGTGTGCGCAGTGGGTCATTAACGCAAATTCTTTGCGTTAATATTGGAAGCATGGCTTCATCGATCCCTGGAAACCGCACCGCGCCCCGCCCCGGCGGCCGCAGCGCGCGCGTGCAGGAGGCGGTGCACCGGGCCACACGCGAGCTGACCGCGGAACATGGTCGCGAGGCGCTCACGGTTCCGATGGTGGCCGCACGCGCGGGGGTCACGCCATCGACCATCTATCGCCGCTGGGGCGACCTCGCCCAACTGCTGGCCGATGTGTCGGTCGAGCGCATGCGGCCCGAGGGCGAACCGGCCGACACCGGCTCGCTGCGTGGCGACCTGCTGGCCTGGGCCGAGCAGTACAACGAGGAGATGTCCTCGCAGCCCGGCCGCGGCATGCTGCGCGATGTGCTGTCCGCGCAGTCGCCGGAGGAGCCCCCGTCCTGCCGGTGCGCGAGCTTCGTGGCGATGCAGATCGGGGTGCTCCTGGCCCGTGCCCAGGCGCGCGGCGTGGCCGCGCCACCCGTCGAGTGTGTGATGGACAGGCTGGTGGCGCCGCTTCTCTTTCGGCTCCTCTTCACGGCCGAGCCTGCCGGCGCCCAAGACATCGAAGGCTGGATCGACGCCAGTCTGGCCGCTCCTTCAGCCTGAAAGTCGCGGCGCGCGGGGTCCGGCGGTGTGAGCCTGCACCGGTCCAATGCAGCGCGCCGACGCGGCAATTACCCTCATTCCTGTCACGAATCAACGCCTCATCCGGCGATTAATCTGCGGCCCTGTCTCTAATACAGTGGAGCCCGAGCGTCGGCCGCATGCTTGTGCGTTGACGCCGACCGCCCGCCCCCGTGCAACCCATTCGCGGCCCCGCCGCACCCCGAGAACACGCATGACCGAACGCACCACCGTCCACCGACTGCAAGTCGCCACCGAACTGCACCGCTTCATCGAGTCGCAGGTGCTGCCCGCCGCCGGCCTGCAGCCCGCCGCCTTCTGGCAGGGCTTCGACGCCATCGTGGCCGACCTGGCGCCCAGGAACGCCGCCCTGCTGGCCGAGCGCGACCGCCTCCAGAGCGAGATGGACGCCTGGCACAAGGCCCACCCCGGCCCCATCACCGACATGCCGGCCTACCGCGCCCACCTGGAGAAGATCGGCTACCTGCTGCCCCAGCCCAAGGGCACGAAGGCCACGACTGCGAATGTCGATGCCGAGCTGGCCCTGCAGGCCGGCCCGCAGCTGGTGGTGCCCATCCTCAACGCCCGCTACGCGCTCAATGCCGCCAACGCGCGCTGGGGCTCGCTGTACGACGCGCTGTACGGCACCGATGCGATCCCCGAGACCGATGGCGCGGAGAAGGGCAAGGGCTACAACCCGGTGCGCGGCGCCAAGGTGATCGCCTTCGCCCGCGAGGTGCTCGATCAGGCCGCACCGCTGGTGAACGGTTCGCACAAGGACGCCACCGGCTACAGCGTGAAGGACGGCCAGCTGGTCATCGCCCTGCACAGCAGCAGCACGCACCTGAAGGACCCGTCGGCCTTCGTCGGCTACCAGGGCGACGCGGCGAACCCCTCGTCGGTGCTGCTCAGGCACAACGGCATCCACGTCGACATCCAGATCGACCGCAGCACGCCCATCGGCAAGACCGACGCGGCCGGCGTGGCCGACGTGGTGCTGGAATCGGCCCTGTCCACCATCCTCGATCTGGAGGACTCGGTGGCCGTGGTCGATGCCGAGGACAAGGTGCTGGCGTACAGCAACTGGCTCGGCATCCAGCAGGGCACGCTGACCGAGGAAGTGGCCAAGGGCGGCAAGACCTTCGTGCGCCGCCTGAACCCCGACCGCGTCTACACCGCGCCCGACGGCAAAGGCCAGGTCACGCTGCACGGCCGCTCGCTCATGTTCGTGCGCAACGTGGGCCATCTGATGACCAACCCGGCGATCCTGTGGGGCTCTTCCGACGGTCTCAAGGAGATTCCCGAGGGCATCATGGACGCGGTCGTCACCACCGCCATCGCCATGGTCGACCTGCAGGGCAAGGGCGCCAACGGCATCCGCAACTCGCGCACCGGCAGCATCTACATCGTCAAGCCCAAGATGCACGGCCCGGCCGAAGTGGCCTTCGCCAACGAGCTCTTCGGCCGCGTCGAGCAGCTGCTGGGCCTGCCGGCCAACACCGTCAAGCTGGGCATCATGGACGAGGAGCGCCGCACCAGCGTCAACCTGCAGGCCTGCATCGCCGCCGCACCGGCGCGCGTGGCCTTCATCAACACCGGCTTCCTGGACCGCACCGGCGACGAGATGCACACCGCCATGCAGGGCGGCCCGATGCTGCGCAAGGGCGACATCAAGGGCACGAAGTGGATCGCCGCCTACGAGCGCAACAACGTGCTCACCGGCCTGAACTGCGGCCTGCGCGGCAAGGCGCAGATCGGCAAGGGCATGTGGGCCATGCCCGACCTGATGGCGGACATGCTCAAGCAGAAGATCGGCCACCCGAAGGCCGGCGCCAACACCGCCTGGGTGCCCTCGCCCACCGCCGCCACGCTGCATGCGCTGCACTACCACCAGGTCAGCGTGGCCGACGTGCAGAAGGAGCTGGAGAAGATCGACGCCGAAGCCGAGCGCGACGCGATCCTGAACGACCTTCTGCAGGTGCCGATCACCGCGACGCCCAACTGGAGCGACGCCGAGAAGCAGCAGGAGCTGGACAACAACGTGCAGGGCATCCTGGGCTACGTGGTGCGCTGGATCGACCAGGGCGTGGGCTGCTCCAAGGTGCCCGACATCCACGACGTCGGCCTGATGGAAGACCGTGCCACGCTGCGCATCAGCAGCCAGCACATCGCCAACTGGCTGCTGCACGGCGTCGTGACGAAGGAGCAGGTCAACGCCACCTTCGAGCGCATGGCGGCGGTGGTGGACCAGCAGAACGCCGGCGACCCGCTCTACAAGCCCATGGCGGGCCACTTCGACACCTCCTTCGCCTACAAGGCGGCGCAGGACCTGGTGTTCAAGGGCGTCGAGCAGCCCAGCGGCTACACCGAGCCGCTGCTGCATGCGTGGCGCTTGAAGGTGAAGGCCGCCGGATAAGCCGGACCGCCATCACGTCTTGTGCTGACAGCGCCCACGGGGCGCTGTTTTTTTTCGTGCGCCAGAGGGGCGCCTTGGCCTACGCCCAGGTCGGCCTGGCCCCACCCGGCGCAGGAACAAGCCGGCTCACGGTGGAGTTGTTCCTGGGCCAGGACCGGCATGTCGCTGGAGGGTCCGGAGCCGGTACCGCATCGCTGCGGCGCCGTCCCACCCAAGGAGACTCTCATGCAAGACACACGCATTTCATTCCGCCCCTTTCGTCCGATGCTGATCGCCGCCGCCCTGTGCAGTGCGGGTCTGGCCTTTGCGCAGACGTCCTCGTCAGGGGGCATGGGCACCAGCGGCGGTTCGTCCGGCGGTAGCACGGTGCAGCAGTCCGGCAGCGGCGCGAGCGGCAGTTCCAGCACCGGGCGCATGGGCAACCGCGACGATGACCGGCGCAAGGGCAGCAGCAGTGGCAGCGGTGCTTCGGGCGCCCATGCCGGCACCACCGGCGGATCGGGCAACAGCAGCGGCGACATGGGGAACCGCGGGGGCAAGGGGCCGACCGGCACGGGCACAGGCGGCCCCGGCGGTCTGGGCAGCGGCTCGGGGTCGGGCAGCGCAGGTACCGGCGCGGGCACGAGTGGCATGGGCTCCGGAAGCTCCGGCACCTCTGGCTCGGGCAGCATGGGCGCCGGCTCGGGTTCGGGCGGCGCCTCGGGAAGCGGCGGAACCTCGGGCGGCAGCAGCCGCTGATGGGGTGGGCGGGGCGCGAGGCTCAGCTGCGGAAGCGGCGACGCGTGAGCCCCAGCGCCAGCCAGAAGGCCGCGATGCCATAGGCGGCCAGCACGCCCAGGTGCAATAGCGGCTGCGCGGGCCACTGGTCCATGAAGAGCGGCCGCACCAGCGCCACCACATTGGCCAGCGGCAGCCAGGCCGCCACCGCCCGCACCACCTCCGGCAACTGCTCCAGCGGAAAGAACACGCCCGAGAGGAACATCATGGGCGTCATGAACAGTGTGAAGTAGTAGGTGAAGAAGTCGTAGCCCTTGGCCAGCGCATTGAAGATCAGCGCGATGGACGAGAACACGATGCCCGCCCCTGCCAGGATCACCCAGGCCACCAGCAGCTTGGGACTGTGGCTGATGCCCAGGCCCAGCATCACCAGCAGGATGGCCGTGACGGTGAACAGCGACTTGAAGCCGGCCCACAGCAGCTCGGCGAAGACCACGTCGTCCAGACCCACCGGCGCATTCATGATGCCGTCCCAGGTCTTCTGCACATGCATGCGCGAGAAGGACGAATACAGCGCCTCGAAGCTGGCCGCATTCATCGCGCTCATGCAGATCGAGCCGCTGGCCAGGAACAGGATGTAGGGCACCGACTCGCTCCCTACCTTCACCTGCCCCACCAGCGCGCCCATGCCGTAGCCGAAGGCCACCAGCCAGATCAGCGGCTCGGCGATGTTGCCGATCAGGCTGGGCACGGCCAGCTTGCGCCACACCAGCAGATTGCGCAGGAAGACGGGCCACCAGCGGCGCGTGACGGCCGGCGGCGACCAGACAGAGGGCATGTTCGTGTTCTCGTTCATGGGATCAGCCGCCTTCCCGGATCTGCCGACCCGTGAGCTTGAGGAACAGGTCCTCCAGGTTCGCGGGCCGGTGGAAGGTGCGCAGGCCCTCGTGCGTACCCAGGGCCTCCAGCAGCGGTCGCGCATCGCGCGTGTAGAAGAAGACGGTCTCGCCGCTCAGCTCTGTGCGCTGCGCCAGTGCACGCAAGGCGGGCGATTCGGCGAGCGCCTGGGCCGACCCGGCGCTGCCCTGGCCGTAGACCTCGACCACATGCGGCTCCAGGTGCTCGGCGATCAGCTCGCGCGGGCGGCCCTCGGCGATCTTGCGCCCATGGTCCACCACCAGCAGGCGGTGGCACAGGCGCTCGACCTCGTCCATGAAGTGGGTGGTCAGCAGGATGGACTTGCCCTGCTGAAGCAAGGTCTGCAGCCGCTCCCACATCAGGTGACGGGCCTGCGGGTCGAGGCCGGTCGTGGGCTCGTCCAGGATCAGCAGCTTCGGGTCGTTGACCAGCGCGCGCGCCAGCGACAGCCGCCGGCGCATGCCGCCCGAAAGCTCGCCCGGCTTGGCGTCGGCCTTGTGCGACAGCGCTGCAAAGTCCAGCAGCGCAGGCACGCGCGGTGCGATCTCGCGGCGCGAGAAGCCGAAGTAGCGCGCATAGACCACCAGGTTTTCGGCGCAGCTGAAGTCCGGGTCCAGCGAGTCGTACTGCGCCACCACGCCCAACTGCGCCTTGATGGCGCGCGCATCGCGCGGCATGTGCAGGCCGCCCAGCGCCTCGATCTCGCCGGCATCGGGCGCGGTGAGGCCCAGGCACATGCGGATGGTGGTGGTCTTGCCGGCGCCGTTGGGCCCGATGACGCCCAGGCATTCGCCGGGCGCGATCTCGAAGCTCAGGTCGTCGACGACGGTGGCCTCGCCATAGCGCTTGCGCAGGTGGCGGGCCTGCAGCAGCGGCGCGGTCGAGGCGGCGGTGGAGGGGGTCGGATCGGCAGGCACGCGGCATTGTGGCAAAGGCCCGTGCCGTCATCGCGCATACGGCGCCTTGACCGACACGCCCGCAGGCCGGGCCTGAAGGCGGACAATCCGCAGCCCTTCTTCGGCGCTCTTCCGGCCTTTCGCATCGTGTCCACCTCTCCCACCTACGCCGACCTGGGCCTGCGCCCCGAACTCCTGCAGGCCGCGGCCGAGCAAGGCTATGCCGCGCCCACGCCCATCCAGGCCCTGTCCATTCCGGTGGTACTGCAGGGCCGCGACCTGCGCGCCCTGGCCCACACCGGCTCGGGCAAGACCGCCGCCTTCGTGCTGCCGCTGCTGCAGCGCTGGCACGAGGCGCCGCGCCACCGCTCGCGCCGCGCGCTGCACGCCCTGGTGCTGGTCCCCACGCGCGAGCTGGCGGCGCAGGTGGCCGACACCGTAGCCGAACTGGCGGCGCCACTGCCCGAGCGGCCGAAGGTGGTGCGCGCCATCGGCGGCGTCTCGATCAACCCGCAGCTGATGGCCCTGCGCGGTGGCGCGGACCTGGTGATCGGCACACCGGGCCGCGTGCTCGACCTGGCGCGCCACAACGCGCTGCGCCTGCAGGACTGCGCCGTGCTGGTGCTGGACGAGGCCGACCGCCTGCTGGACCTGGGCTTCGCCGAAGAGTTGCAGGCCATCCTGGACGAGCTGCCGGCGCAGCGTCAGAACCTGCTCTTCTCCGCCACCTTCGCGCCGCGCACCGTGCAGCTGGCTGACGCATTGCTGCACGACCCCGTGGCCGTGACGGCGCCCGCGCCGGTGGCCGAGCTGCCGCAGATCGCGCAGCGCGCCATCGCGGTGGACGAGGGCCGCCGCACCGCCCTGCTGCGCCATCTGATCGCCACCGAGGGCTGGCCACAGGTGCTGGTGTTCGTCGCCACCAAGCACGCCTGCGAGACCGTGGCCGACAAGCTGCGCAAGGGCGGGCTCGCGGCAGAGCCGCTGCACGGCATGCTGGGCCAGGGCAAGCGCACGCAGGTGCTGGCCGATTTCAAGGCCGGCCGGCTGCAGGTGCTGGTGGCCACCGACCTGGCGGCGCGCGGCATCGACATCGCGCAGCTGCCGGCGGTGGTCAACCACGACCTGGCCCGCTCGCCCACCGACCATGTGCACCGCATCGGCCGCACCGGCCGCGCGGGTGCCAGCGGCGTGGCCGTGAGCTTCGTGCCGGCCGCGGCCGAGGCGCACTTCCGCCTGATCGAGAAGCGCCAGGGCCTGCGCGTGCCGCGCGAGCAGATCGCGGGCTTCGAGCCGCAGGAGACGGCGCCGGCCGATGCGCCGGCGGCCGGCGGCGGCATCAAGGGCAGGCGGCCGAACAAGAAGGACAAGCTGCGCGCCGCGGCAGCCAAGTCGGCCGGCGGCTCTCCCGCGGCTGCAGCGGCAGCCACCGCTGCGCCCTCGGCGCCCTCTGCGTCCGAGGACCCGCAGCCATGACGCTGGACTACCTGCTCTTCGACCACAGCGACGGCGGCGACGACAGCAGCCTGTTCGAAGCCCTGGCCACCGTCGGCCCCGAGCGCGAGGCCGCCGTGCGCGCCGAGATCGAGACGGTGATGGGCTGGGCCGCACGCCGCTTCCGCGGCCGGCGCGGCCCCGTGGAGGAAGGCGGCGACTGGGACGCCGACCTGGAGGAGCGGCAGGAGGGCCCGGCGCTGCGCAGCTTCCACCTGTCGATCACGGGCAGTGCGGCCTTTGCAGAAGCCTTCATCGCCGAGTTCGGCGAAGCGGTGAACTGAGAAGGCGGCCGCCTGGCGGCGATGGCGCCTGCGGCGCTCACAGCCGAAGCCCGTCGAAGGCCTTCTTCATCCATGCGACGAACGCACGGGTGCGCGCCGGAAGGTGGCGCGCATGCGGGTAGATCACGTTCACGGGCCGCGGCGCAGGCTCGAAGTCTTCCAGCACCAGCTGCAGGCGCCCCTCCCGCACATGACCCAGGACCTGGTAGGAGAAGAAGCGGCCGAAGCCCATGCCCGCGGCGCAGGCCTCCACGGCCGGTGCGATGTGGTTGAAGGCCAGCCGCACGTCGAGCGGGACCTGCATCGGCACGCGCCGGTCCGGCACGTCGAAGGACCAGTGGGGCGCACCGTCGAGCTGGCCGAGCACCGCCGGCGCGTTCGCCAGATCGCGCGGGTGCAGCGGCAGGCCGCGCTCGCGCAGCAACGCCGGGCTGGCGGCCACCACGCGCCGGATGCTGCCAAGCTGCTGTGCGACCAGTGACGAATCCTCCAGCCGGCTGATGCGGATGCCGACGTCGATGCCCTCTTCCACCAGGTTCACCGGCCGGTCGTGCAGCAGAACCCGGCAGCGCACCTGCGGATGCGCGCGCATGAAGCCCACGATCGCGGGCGCGACGTACATGTGGCCGAACAGCACCGGCGCCGTGACCATGAGCTGGCCGGCTGCTTCGCCCGCCTCCTGCGTCAGTGCGCGGTCGGCGGCGTCGGCGACGGCCAGTACCTCGCGCGCGCTGTCGAGGTAACGGCGGCCGTCCTCGGTCAGCGCGACACGCCGCGTGCTGCGCTGGAAGAGCCGCACCCCCAGGTGCGCCTCCAGCGCGGCCAGCGTGCGCACCACCGCGGGCAGGGAGCTGCCCAGCACATCCGCCGCCCGCGTCAGGCTGCCCTGCTCCGCGATGCGCACGAACACCTGCATGGCCTTGAGTCGATCCATGCGGCGATTACACCGGAAAGCGGAGCAATGTCTTCCATGGATTCGCATTGATCCGTCGGCCGTATCAAAAAACAATGGGCGCATGCCTGAACACACCCCCGCCTCCGAGCCGGCCCCGGCCGCCCCTGCCCTCGTGCTCCACGATGCCCCGCTGTCGGGCCATGCGCATCGCGTGCGCCTGTTCCTGTCGCTGCTGGGCCTGCCCTGGCGCAGCCAGGTCGTGGACCTGAAGGCCGGCGAGCACAAGCGTCCGGCCTTCCTGGCGATGAACCGCTTCGGCCAGGTGCCCGTGCTGCAGGACGGCGACGTGGTGCTGGCCGACTCCAACGCCATCCTCGTTTACCTCAACGCCCGGTATGCGCCCGATCCGACCCTGTGGCTGCCGGCCGACCCGGTGGGCGCCGCCCGGGTGCAACGCTGGCTGTCGCTGGCAGCGGGGCCCCTGGCGTTCGGCCCGGCCGCCGCGCGCATCGCCCTGCTGATGGGCCGTCCCACGGACGAGGCCGCGGTGGCCCGGGCCCACGCCCTGCTGCAGGTGATGGACGCCCATCTGGCCACGCAGAACTTCCTGGCCGCCGCCCGCCCCACCCTGGCGGACATTGCCCACTACGCCTACGTGGCCCATGCGCCGGAAGGCCATGTGGCGCTGGACGCCTATCCGCAGGTGCGGGCCTGGCTGGCCCGCATCGAGGCCCTGCCGGGCTTCCTGCCCATGCCGCGCTCGCGCATCGGCCTGCTGGCCTGAGCACCCGGAGGGACACACCATGACCTTCCACGACGGCGAGATCGCCCTGCAACGCCAGGAGGGCGTGGATGCCCAGCTCGCCGCCCTGGGGCCGCGCGTGATCCGCGACCACATGCCGCAGCAGCACCGCGACTTCTTCGCGCAATTGCCGTTCGTGGTGGTGGGCAGCCTGGACGAACGTCAGCGCCCGTGGGCCAGCCTGCTGACCGGCGCGCCGGGCTTCATGCAGTCACCCGATCCGCGCCGACTGCGCATCGACGCCCTGCCCGATGGCGCCGACCCGATGGCGACGGCACTGCGGCCGGACGCGCCAGTGGGCCTGCTCGGCATCGAGCCGCACACGCGGCGGCGCAACCGGCTCAACGGCCGGGTGACTGCCGTCGATGGCGCGGGCTTCGAGCTGGCCATGGGCCAGAGCTTCGGCAATTGCCCGCGCTACATCCAGGCCCGTGAAGCATCGCCGCACACAGTTGCGCACGCGCCGCCCGCGGCCGAGGCGCTGACCGGCCTCGATGCGTCCGCCCGCGCGCTGATCGCCCAGGCCGACACCCTGTTCATCGCCAGCGCGCATCCGCATGCCACCGACCCGGCCCGGCCGGCCGAGGGCGTGGATGTGTCCCACCGCGGCGGCCGGCAGGGCTTCGTGCAGGTGGCGGCGGATGGCAGCCTGGCGGTGCCGGACTTCCACGGCAACCGCTTCTTCAACACCCTGGGCAACCTGCTGCTGCACCCGTGGGCAGGACTGCTCTTCGTGGACTTCGAGCGGGGCGACCTGCTGCAGCTGTCCGCGCGCGCAGAGGTACTGACGGGCACGCCCGAGGCACTGGGCTTCGAGGGCGTCACGCGCGTGCTGCGCCTGCAGGTGGAAGGCGGCTGGCGCCGACGCGGGGCGCTGCCGCTGCGCTGGAGCAGCGCCCGGCCTTCGCCGTACCTGGAAGGCACGGGCCACTGGCTCACGCCAGCGGCCTGAACCGGCGGGCTGCTACTGGAACGCCACCTCCGCAAAGCTGCGCAGCTTGCGGCTGTGCAGGCGCGTGGTGCCTTCCACTCGCAGGATGTCGATGGCCTTCATGCCGATGCGCAGATGCTGCTCCACCCGCTCGCGGTAGAAGTGGTTGGCCATGCCGGGCAGCTTGATCTCGCCGTGCAGCGGCTTGTCGCTGACGCACAGGAGGGTGCCGTAGGGCACGCGGAAGCGGAAGCCGTTGGCGGCGATGGTGGCGCTTTCCATGTCCAGCGCCACGGCGCGGCTCTGGCTGAAGCGGCGCTGGGGCTCGTTGCCCGGCAGCAGCTCCCAGTTGCGGTTGTCGGTGGTGGCCACGGTGCCGGTGCGCATGATGGCCTTGAGCTCGGCACCGCTGCAGCCGGTGACCTCGGCCACGGCCTGCTCCAGCGCCAGCTGGATCTCGGACAGCGCAGGAATGGGCACCCACAGCGGCAGTTCCTCGTCCAGCACATGGTCCTCGCGCACGTAGGCATGGGCCAGCACGTAGTCGCCCAGCTGCTGCGTGTTGCGCAGGCCGGCGCAGTGGCCCAGCATCATCCAGGCGTGCGGACGCAGCACGGCAATGTGGTCGGTGATGTTCTTGGCATTGGCCGGACCGACGCCGATGTTGACCATGGTGATGCCGCTGCGGTCGGCGCGCACCAGGTGGTAGGCCGGCATCTGCGGCAGCCGCCCGGGCGGCGTGCCCTGCATGGCGCCGATGCGCTCGGCGAGGTCGCCCGACTGCTCGGGCGTGAGGCCGCGACGGCGCGTGACCACGTTGCCGGGCTCGACGAAGGCGATGTATTCGCTCTTCTCGTCGTCCATCGCCTCGTGGCCCAGGCGCACGAACTCGTCGATGTAGAACTGGTAGTTGGTGAAGAGCACGAAGTTCTGGAACCACTCCGGCGCCGTGCCCGTGTAGTGGCGCAGGCGCTGCAGCGAATAGTCCACCCGCGCGGCGGTGAACAGCGACAGCGGCTCGGCCTCGCCCGGCCGCGTGATGTGCGTGCCGTTGGCGATGCCGTCGTCCATCGCGCCCAGGTCGGGCAGGTCGAACACATCGCGCATCAGGGCGCGTCGCTCGGCGCTCAGGTTGCCCTCGATGTGCTCGTTCTCGGCGAAGGAGAAGTGGATCGGGATCGGCTCGCTGCCGGTGCCGATCTCCAGCTCGATCTGGTGGTTGGCGAGGATCAGCCGGAACTGCTCGCGGTAGTAGCGGGCGAACAGGTCGGGCCGGCTCAGCGTGGTTTCGTAGCGACCAGGACCGGCCACGAAGCCGTAGCTCAGGCCCGAGGTGGCAGGCGTGGCATAGCGCGTGTTGGTGTGGGTGTGCACCCGCACGAAGGGGTAGCAGGCCCGCACCCGGCCGGGCAGTGTCTCGCCGGCCACGAAGCGCTGCATCGACTCGCGCAGGTGCGCCAGGCCCTCCTGGTAGATGCGCTGCACCTGGGCCAGCGCCGCGTCGGGATCGGTGAAGCGGGTGGGGGCGATGAATGGCGGCATGTAGGGCATGCGGGCATTTTGCAATGCACATGCCAGCGCCTCATGACGCTTCCGTGGCCTGCGGTCGCCGACGTCCGGCGCGCGGCCCGGCGCACCCTCAGCCGACCGTGGGCTCGCGCATCGTCACGAACTCTTCTGCCGCCGTCGGATGGATGCCGATGGTGCGGTCGAAGTCGGCCTTGGTGGCACCGGCGCGCATGGCCACCGCGAAGCCCTGCACGATCTCGCCCGCGTCCGCGCCCACCATGTGCAGCCCGACCACACGGTCGCTCTTCGCATCCACCACCAGCTTCATGAAGCAGCGCTCGCCGCGGCCGGAGAGCGTGTGGCGCAGCGGCTTGAACTCGCTGTTGAAGATGCGCACTTCGCCGAACCTGGTGCGCGCCTCCATCTCGGTGTGGCCGCAGGTGCCCACGTTGGGGTGGGTGAAGACGGCGGTCGGGATGTACTCGTAGTCCAGGGTGCGGCGACCTTCGCCGAACAGGCGGTCCACCACCACCATGGCCTCGGCCAGCGCCACCGGCGTGAGCTGCAGACGCGTGGAGACGTCGCCGATGGCCAGCACCGAGGGCACGCTGCTGCGGTATTCGGCATCGACCACCACGGCGCCGCGTTCGTCGAGCTTGACGCCCGCTTCCTCCAGGCCCATGCCCGCCGTGAGCGGCCGGCGGCCCGTGGCCACCAGCACCACATCGGCCGCCACCCGCTGGCCGCGCGCCAGCGTGGCGACGATCTCGCCGCCCTCGCCCTTGGTGAAGGAAGCGGCCTCCTGGTTCATGCGCAGGTCGATGCCGGCGCGGCCCATCTCGCGGGCCAGGAACTCGCGCACGTCGTGGTCGAAGCCGTTGAGGATGTGGGCGCCGCGGTGCAGCAGCGTCACCTCCGCGCCCAGGCCGCGGAAGATGGAGGCGAACTCGCAGCCGATGTAGCCGCCGCCGATCACCATCAGCCGGCGTGGAAAGGCCGGCAGGTCGAACATGGCGTCGGAGATCTTCACCAGTTCCTTGCCAGGCACGTCGGGCAGGAAGGGCGCGCCGCCGGTGGCGATCAGCACATGGCGCGCGGTGTGGCGCTGGCCCTCGATCTGCACCGTGTGGCCGTCCACCAGCTGCGCCCAGCCGCGCAGCAGCGTGACCCGGGCGCCGTCGAGCAGGCCCTGGTAGACGCCGTTGAGCCGGTGGATCTCCTTGGCACGCGCGGTCTTGAGCCGGCTCCAGTCGAAGCGCGGCGCGCTGTCGATGTGCCAGCCATAGCCCGGCGCCTCCTCGAAGGCCTCGGCATAGCCGGCCGCGTAGCTGTAGAGCTTCTTGGGAATGCAGCCGACGTTGACGCAGGTGCCGCCCAGCTCGGCACATTCGGCCAGGGCCACACGGGCGCCCCGCTGGCCGGCCATGCGGGCTGCGCGCACGCCGGCGCTGCCGCCGCCGATGACGAAGAGGTCGAAGTCGAAGGAAGGGGTGGACGAGGCCATGCGGCGCGTCTCCAGGGTTGCAGGAGGCGCCACTGTAGCCAAGGCGGGCGTTGGCTATTGCTGCAGCGGCCCGCCGTACCAGATCTGCGGCGTGTCCTGCCGGCTGGCGGGGCGCTGCGGTGCAGCCTCGGGCGCATTGCCCCAGGGGGCGTAGCGGCTGTCCTCGTAGATCACCACGGGCGGCCGGTGCGGGTGCCAGCGCGGCGGCGGAGACGGCACCACCGGCGGTGGCGGCTGCTGGGTGTTGAAGTCCGCCCCCTGCTGGATCGCCCGCATCGACGGCGTGTTGGCGTAACGCTGCTGCTGGGCGCGCTCGAAGGGCCCGGGCTTGCGGGTGTCGGTGCTCTGCGCCGTGGCGAGCGTGGCGCCTCCGGCCATGAGGACGGCCAGTAGCGCAGGCATGAGAGGTCGGCAGGGACGGTTCGGCATGGTGGGCTTTCAACGCGCGGCAGGCGCAAGGCGTTGGCGGGAAAGGACCGCGGCGGCGCGGTCGGCGGGCTTGGAGGAACAATAGCAGCCGCCCTTTTTCCGGACTGCCGACCATGACCCAAGCCCCTGCCTCCCACGATGACAACCAGCCCCGCCCCGCCGAGGGCTACGCGGGCGACGTGACGCCCGAACTGGCCGCCCACTGGATGACCACCGGCCAGGCCGTGCTGGTGGACGTGCGCACCGACGCCGAGCGCGAATGGGTGGGCTTCGTCCCCGGCGCCGTGGCTGTGGCCTGGAAGCAGTGGCCCGGCATGGCGATGAACGCCGGCTTCGACGAGGCCCTGCGCGCGGCCGTGCCGCCGGGCGGCAAGGTGGTGCTGCTGTGCCGCAGCGGCGTGCGCTCCGTGGCCGCGGCCCGGCGCGCCACCGAGCTGGGCATCGAGGCCTACAACATCCTCGAAGGCTTCGAGGGCGACGCGGACACGGACGGCCACCGTGGAAACAAGGGCGGCTGGCGCAAGCGTGGCCTGCCCTGGAAACAAAGCTGAGCCCCCCCCCAGGCTGCGCGCTTCGCACTCCGCCTCCCCCCTTCGAGGGGGCACATCCTGCGGCCCGGCGGAGCCGGTTCCGCGGATGTTCGCGCATGGCCTGCTCCGCGGCCGCTCGATCACAGGACGTGGGCAGGTCGCGGCGGGCACGGGGCGTGCTCACGCTACAGTCCCGGCCGCTTTTCCGTCCGCAACACGACAAACGCCATGAACGCTCCCGCCCGCGACATCTACACCGAACCCCGCGACGTCGACCTGCACACCCTGGCCAACCTGGGCCCGCTCGGGCCCATGGCCGGCGTGTGGGAGGGCACCCGCGGGCTCGACGTCAAGCCCAAGGCCGAAGGGCCGAAGAAGCAGGCCTTCGTCGAGCGCATCAGCCTGCAGCCCATCGACCCGGTGACCAACGGGCCCCAGCTGCTCTATGGCCTGCGCTACCACACCCACATCACCAAGCCCGACCAGGTCAAGACCTACCACGAGCAGGTGGGCTACTGGCTGTGGGAGCCGGCCACCGGCTGCGTGATGCACACCCTGACCATCCCGCGCGGCCAGGTGGCGATGGCCGCCGGCACCGTGGCGGCCGATGCGCGCAGCTTCGAGCTGGTCGCCACGCAGGGGCTGGAGACCTGGGGCATCTGCTCCGCGCCCTTCCTGCAGGAGGCCTTCCGCACCACCGAATTCCGCATCAAGGTGACGATCAACGACGACGGCACCTGGGGCTACGAGGAGGACACGGTGCTGCAGATCGCGGGTCAGACGGAGCCCTTCCACCACACCGACCGCAACCTGCTGCGCCGCGTGGAGGCGCCCACGCCCAATCCGCTGGTGCGCTGAGGCACCGCAACCGGGTCAGGAGAACGCGACGAAGCGCTCGCGCAGGTAGCGGCCCTGCTCCAGCACGTCCACGATGGCGGCGGCCAGGTCGGCGGCGGTGATGCCGGCCAGCTGGCCGTCCTTCATCGGCACGGCGTCGCCGCCGAACTGGTAGCGGCCCGTGCGCTCGCCCGGCGCCAGCATGGGCGCGGGCGAGACGAAGGTCCAGTCCAGCGCGGTCTCTTCCTTCTGCAGCCGCGTGAGTTCGTCGCGCGCGGCCTGGGCGCCCGGCACCACGTTGGCCGGCACATGGTTCTTGAACTCGGGTGTGTCCACCAGTTGCACGCCGGGCGCCACGAAAAGACTGCCCGCGCCACCCACGGCGATCAGGCGCTTCACGCCAGCTTGTTTCGCACCCTCGGCGATGGCCTGGCTGCCGGCGAGGAACTGGTTATACAGGTCGGGGTGCTCCCAGCCCGGGTTGAACGCGCTGACAACGGCGTCGGCGCCGGTCACGGCCTTGGCGACCTGAGCGGCATCCAGCACATCGGCCTGGAGCACCGTCAGCCCAGCACGCGCGGCCAGCTTGGACGGCGTGCGTGCCAGCGCGCGCACCTGGTGACCGCGGGCGAGCAGTTCTTCGAGCAGGGCGGCACCGACGAAGCCGGTGGCGCCGATCAGGGCGACGTTCATGGTTGTTCCTTTCCTGGGGCGGAGTCCGCACCGTGTGTGATGACGATGCCCCGTAGGTTATGGACTTCACGATCAAGCCAGAAGTCTGAGAATCCAGACAATTTCATTTAGCCCAGCTTCACAATGGACGACCTCAAGCGCCTCGCGCTCTTCGCCGAGGTGGTGCGCAGCGGCTCTTTCAGCGCCGCCGCCCGCCGCCTGGGCGTGAGCACCTCGGCCGTGAGCCAGCAGCTGCGCGCGCTGGAGCAGGCCCACGGCGTCACCCTGCTCCACCGCACCACGCGCAAGCTGGCGCTCACCGATGCCGGCGCGCGCTTTGCCGCCCACTGCCAGCGCATGGTCGAGGCGGCCGAACTGGCCCGCGCCCAGCTGGCACTGGCGCGCGAGGCGCCGGAAGGCGAGCTGCGCGTGTCGGCGCCCGTGGGCTTTGCCCGGCATCTGGCGCCCGCGCTGACGCCGCTGCTGGCGGCCCATGCCGCGCTGCAGCTGCGGCTGCAGGTGGACGACGCCATGATCGACCTGGTGGACGCGCGCATAGACCTCGCCCTGCGCGCCGGCCGGCTGCCCGATTCGGGCTGGGCGGCACGGCGGCTGTGCGACTTCCAGAGCCTGATCTGCGCCGCGCCGGGCTACCTGGCCGCGGCCGGCGTGCCGCACACGCCGGCGGACCTGCCCGCTCATCAATGGGTGGGCGCCCCGCGCGACGGCCGCACGCTGGCGCTTTCGCTCACCGGCCCGGCCGGGGCTCTGGCCGAGCACACCCTGCCCGTGCGCGTGACCAGCAACAACCAGCTCAGCCTGCACCAGATGGCCACCAGCGGTCTGGGTCTGGTGCTGGCGGTTCGGGCGGACGTGGAAGACGACCTGCAGGCCGGCCGCCTGGTGCCCGTGCTGCCGCAGTGGCAGCCGCCCGCCCTGCCCGTGTGGGCCGTGACGCCGCAGCGCGATGGCCAGCCGGCCAAGGTGCGGCATGCCATCGAGGCCATCGCCGCCCATCTGCGCGGCCTGCCGGGCGTGCGCGATGCCGGCGCACCGGCGCCCCCATCGACGCCGCTCAGCGCGGCATGACGAGGTCGTCCAGCTCGCGGTAGTCGGGCAGCGTGGTGTCGATGGCGCGGCCGGCGCGGATCACCGCGCGGTCGAAGGGCGCGCGGGCCAGCAGCTCGGAATAGCTGCGGGCGCGCAGCACCGTCAGGTCGGCCGGGTTGCCCACACGCAGCAGGCCGAAGCCATCGAGGCCCATGATCTGCGCAGGGGTGGCGCTGGCGGCGCGGATCCAGTCCGAGAAGGGATGGTCCAGGTGCAGGATCTTCACCGCCTGGGTGTAGGTGTCCAGCATGTCGTGGTCGCCGTAGGCGTAGAAGGGGTCGCGGCAGTTGTCGCCGGCCACGGCCACCGGCACGCCGGCCGCCTTGAGTTCGTGCAGCACCGTCACGCCCCGCCAGCGCGGCGTGCGCATGGCATCGACGCTGCGGTCCTGCAGGTACATGTTGACCGTGGGCAGGCTCACGATGGCGATGCCGGCCTCGCGGCAGGCGGCAATGGTCTCGGCGATGAATTCGTCGGTCTGCAGCGCCAGCGCAGTGCAGTGGCCGCACAGGATGCGGCCCTTGAAGCCCTGCGCGATGGCGACCCTGGCGATGCGGATCAGCGAGCGGGCGCGCGGGTCGGTGGATTCGTCCACGTGCAGGTCCACGTCCAGGCCACGCTCGGTGGCCAGCGTCAGAAGGCGCGCGATGCCCTCGTCGATCTCGGGCGGCGTGGCCTCGGCCGGGTGGCGCTGCGAGCGGGTCACGCAGCCCAGGTTGCCGCCGCTTTCGGCCACCACGTTCGCCAAGTGCACGCCCTCTTCGCCCAGGAAGATGTCCACCGGCGCGATGGACGACACCTGCAGCGCGATGCGCCCCGCCCAACGCTCGCGCATCTCGCGGAAGACGGGAAAGGAGATGTCGGCCTGCGGCGCCAGCGAATCGAGGTGCGTGCGGATGGCCGACACCCCCTTTGCATAGGCGGTGCGCAGCGCGAAGTCCATGCGCCGTCGCACGTCCTCGGCATGCCAGTTCTTCGTGCGGTCCGCCATGGTCGCGCGCGAGGCGCCCGCACCGTCGCCGGTGGGGTTGGCCTGGCGCGGCCAGATGTGGCCCTTGTCCAGGTGGGTGTGCAGGTCGACGAAGCAGGGCAGCGCCAGCGAGTCGTCCAGGTGCGGCCCGCGCTCGGGCGCGAGGCTGCCGGCGGGCGCGATGGCGGCGATGCGGCCGGCCTCAATGGCGAGGTCCAGTGCGACGAGATCGCCATCGCCGGCGGGCGCGAGGCGGTCCGCCGCCGGATCGTCGATCAGGCAGCGCGGCGCGCGCACCTGGCGCAGGGCGTAGGTGCCGCCCTCGGGCGGCTGGAAGAAGGCGTGGGTCATGTCGATCGAGTCTCCGTTGCTGTCAGCATGGCCGCAAGGATCGAAGGGCCGCGGAGCAGGCCATGCCCGTGCACCCGCGGAACTGGCTATGCCAGGCCGCGGGGTGCGCCCCCTCCAAGCCGAAGGCGCAAGAGAGGGGGAGCCGCGAAGCGGCATGGGGGTGTTTCACGCCCGCTTTCCGCCCACGAACTGCATCGTGTAAGCGGACTTCACATCCAGGCCGGGCGCCAGCGCACCGGCGGCCACCATCGCATCGTAGAAGCGTTGCCAGCGCGCCGCACTCATCGCGCCGATGCCCCCGGCGGCCTGTGCCTCGGGCGTCTCGACGATGCCGTACTGGCGCATAGCGCCGATGGCATAGGCGATCACGTCGTCGCCCATCTGCGGGTTGTGCTTCTTGATCAGGGCGTTGCCCGGCGCCGGGTCGCCATTGAGGTAACTCTTCCAGCCCTTGGCCGTGGCATCGACGAAGCGCTGCACCAACTCCGGCTGCTCCTTGACCATCTTGGGCGTGGCCATGGCCACGCTGGCGTAGTTGTCGAAGCCCTGGTCGGCCAGCAGGTGCACCACGGGCTCCACGCCGGACTTGCGGGCGTTGAAGGGCTCGCTGGTCAGGTAGCCCTGCACGGTCGATTGCTTGTCGACCAGCCAGGGCGCGAGGCTGAAGGCATAGGGCTTGAGCTGGTCGTCGGTCAGGCCGTATTTGGCCTTGAGCCACAGCCAGTAGGTCTGGCGGCCGGTGGTGGCGACGAACAGCGGCTTGCCCTTCAGGCTGGCCAGCGTGTCGCTGCCGGTGCCCGGGTGCGACATCAGCACCCGCGGGTCCTTCTGGAAGAAGGCGGCGATGGCCACGGCCGGCAGCTTGTCCTTGGCATAGGCGAAGGCGCGGAAACCGTCGGCCTCGGCGAAGTCGGAGCTGCCGGCCATGAACAGCTGCACCGTGTTGACCTGCGGACCGCCGGGGCGGATCTCCACCTCCAGGCCATGCTCCTTGTAGATGCCGGTGGCGGCGGCCTGGTACATGCCGCCGTGCTCGGCCTGGGCCAGCCAGCCGGTCTGGAAGCTCACCTTGGTCAGGCCCTGCGCATTGGCGCGCGGCAGGAAGGCGGGCATGCCGGAGACGAGCGCCGCGCCGCCGAGGGCGGCCAGAGTCTTGCGGCGGGTGAGGGTGTGGGGGGCGTTCATGGCAGAAGTCCTCGGACGGGGATGATGGATGGGAGAGGCGCGCGCATCAGGCGTCGGCGGGCTCGGCGGCCTGGGCGCCACGGAAACGCCAGCCGGCGCTGGGCAGATCGCCTCCGGTGCTCTCGCGCGCGGCGGCCTCGTCGAAGCGCAGCTTGCCGGGGTTCATCAGGCCGTGCGGATCCATGGCCTGCTTGAAGGCACGGTCCTCGGCGTCGACCGACTTCATGCCCCCTTCCTTGACCAGGAAGGTGTGGTTGTTGGCCACCATGGCGCCGTCTTCGGCCATGCCGCGCATGATCTCGGCCAGGTGCTCGTCGCCTTCGTAGCGGAAGAAGGGCGAGCCCTGGAAGCTCAGCTTGCCGTCGAAGCGCTTGGCCTCGAAATGCATGCCCAGCAGATGGCCGAAACGGCGGTGGCTGCGGCGGATGGCACCCACCAGGTCCGGGTCGAGGTACAGGCCCACATTGCTGACCACCTCGGGATGGTCACGGTTCACATGCAGGCGGGTGTGGCCCCAGGCCAGCTCGTAGATGGGCACGCGGTAAGGGCCCTGGCCCTCGGCCGCCACACTGGCGAGATGGCCGCCGAATTCGGCCACCAGGGCATCGAAGCCCTCCATGAAGGGCTCGGCCACCATGGCCAGCACCATGCCGTCGTGGTCCGCGCCGCCCAGGTCCTTGAGCATGCGCATCATGCGCCAGATGGGCCCGCCCAGCACGCTGACCAGCTTCTTGACGATGCCGTCGGAGGTGGAGAGCGCATGCGCGAACTCCACCGCCGTCATGAACTCGGGGAACACCACCACCGCCTCGCGCCAGGCCCAGGCGGGCGCCAGCGGCATCTCGATGGCGGTGATGATGCCGTTGCTGCCGTAGGCATGGTGCACGCGGTTGACCGCATCGCCGCGCAGCTGCACGGTGCGCGGCTCGTCCTCCACGCTCACCACTTCGAGACCGAGGATGTTGCCGCGGTCGCGCAGGATGCCCCAGGCGCAGCTGCCCACGCCGGCATGGCCGCCGCCGACGAAGCCACCCAGCGTGGCCACCCGTTTGGTGGAAGGATGGATGCGCAGCTCCCAGCCGCCGGGCCGCGTGGCCTCGTCGATGGCGGCCATGCGCGCGCCGGGCTCGGCCCGCACGCGCGGACCGTCGGTGCCCAGCACGCGGTCGAGCGCCGTCATGTCGACCATGGCGCCACCGGCGAGCGGAATGCCCTGGCCGAAGTTGCAGGTGCCGGCCCCGCGCATCACCAGCGGCATGCGGGTGCGCGCCGCAGCCGAGGCCACGCGCAGCACGTCTGCCCGGTCGCGCGGCTGCACCAGCACGTCGGCCACGTGGCGCAGGGCGTCGTCCTTCATCACGGGGCTGAAGTTGGCCGTCATGTCGCGGCTCTTGCGCCGGACGACGTCGGGATCGGAAATGGCGGGCACATCGCCCAGCGCGGCCAGGAAGGCGGCGGTGTCATGCATGCGTGGCTTCTCCACAAACAGTCGGTTGAGGTTGTGGCGCCGTCGCTGCGGGGCGGTTCAAGTCGCCGGCCACCATCTGCGTGCGGATGCACGGATCTGGCGCACGGACCCTGGGCTGGACACGTCGTCAGGTCAATTCGAGCAAAGAGCGTGCCACTGCGTGCATATGCACACAAAAGGGGATGGCGGGCGCCGCCGTCGCGGCTACATTGGCGAGGCCGCGACCGGAGGCACGGCCCCATGGAACTCGAAGACCACATCTTCTTTCTCTGCACCCAGGTGGTGTACCGGCGCGACCGCGCCCTGCAGGACGTGCTGCGCCCCTACGGCCTGCTGACCACCGAATGGCGCACGCTGGGCACGCTGCACAGCCGCGGGCCCATGGCCATGCAGGAACTGGCCCAGTGGACAGCCTACGAGCGCACCCGGCTGACGCGCATGCTGCACGGGCTGGAGGAGCGCAGCCTGGTGACGCGGGGAGGTGCCGAGCACGACGGCCGGGCGGTGATGGTGGCCATCTCAGCCAAGGGAAGGCGCCTCTACGCACGGGCGGAAAAGGCGGTGAGCGCCCTCACCGACGAGATCCTCTCGGTCTGCGCGCCAGCCGAGGTGGATCGGATGCGCGCGGCGCTGCAGGCCATGCGCGAGCGGCTGATCGAGATGCGTTACTGATCTGCGGGCCCCCACGCCCGTCGACCTGTCCGACATGGGTTGCGGCCTCCGGCCGATGGGGCCCGGCGCGCAGGCACCTAGGGTGAACCCTTCGTACTCCCACCCACACACGAAAGGAACACCCCATGACCGATTCCCTCAAGGACCTCAAGGTCGCCATCCTCGTCGCCGACGGCTTCGAACAGGTCGAGATGACCGAGCCTCGCAAGGCGCTGGACCAGGCGGGCGCGAAGACGCAGATCGTCTCGCCGATGAAGGGCCAAGTGCAGGGATGGAATCACCACGACAAGGCCGACAAGTTCCCGGTCGATGTGGCGCTCGATGGCGCCAAGGCCGATGACTTCGACGCGCTGCTGCTGCCCGGCGGCGTGGTGAATCCCGACGCCCTGCGGCTGGAGCCGAAGGCCATCGCGCTGATCAAGGCCTTCGCCGACGCCGGTAAGCCCATTGCCGCCATCTGCCACGGCCCCTGGACGCTCATCGATGCGGGAGTCGTCAAGGGCAAGCAGATGACGTCCTGGCCATCGCTGAAGAATGATCTGTCCAATGCCGGCGCGCGCTGGGTCGACCAGGAGGCCATCGTCGACGGCCAGTTGCTGACCAGCCGCAATCCCAAGGACATTCCGGCCTTCAACCGGGAGATGGTGAAGCTGTTCGCCGCCGCCTTGGCAGACGCCTGACGCCCGCGCGTAGAAAGACGGGTTCCTGCTCGACGGCACATCCACCCTCAGCAAGGCCGCCTGGCAAGCACCAGGCGGCCTTTGTGCGTTCATTTGTAGCTGCGCGCGTCCTCGATGACCTTGCCGTCATTGGGCAGGCTGCCGGGCGGCTGGACGAGTACGTCGCCACGCAGCTTGGTCACGTCGCGGATGGCAGCGGCCACCCGCTCCTGCAACCCTTCGGGTGCATCGCCGCATTCGACCTTGAGCGTCATGCGGTCGTCGCCCGTGGCGCCCTCGACCACCAGCCGTGCGCGTCCGATCTCAGGAAAGCGCCGCGCGATGTCGGCCACCTGCCCCGGGTGCACGAACATGCCACGGATCTTGGTGGTCTGGTCGGCGCGGCCCATCCAGCCCTTGATGCGTTGGTTGGTACGACCCGTCGGGCAGGGTCCGGCCATGACCGCCGACAGATCGCCAGTGCCAAAGCGCACCAACGGATAGTCGGCATTGAAGGTGGTCACGACCACCTCACCCACCTCGCCGTCGGGCACCGGGTCGCCGGTGCCCGGCCGCACGATCTCGACCAGAACGCCCTCGTCCACCACGAGCCCTTCGCGGGCCTGCGTCTCGTAGGCGATCAGGCCCAGGTCGGCCGTGGCGTAGCACTGCAGGCCCTGCACCCCCAGGCCTGCGAGATGTGCGCGCAGACTCGGTGGAAAGGCCTCGCCCGACACGAGTGCCTTGGTCAGCGATGGCAGCCGCAGGCCCTTTTCGGCCGCCTTCTCCAGCAGGATCTTGAGGAAGCTGGGCGTGCCCGCATAGCCATCGGGGCGCAGGTCGGCCATCGCCTCCAGCTGCTGCTCGGTCTGGCCGGTGCCACCGGGGAAGACGCTGCAACCCAGCGCTTGGGCGCCGCTCTCCATCATGGCGCCTGCCGGGGTCATGTGGTAGCTGAAGCTGTTGTGCACCAGCTCGCCCGAACGGAAGCCGGCCGCGAAGAGTGCCCGCCCCACGCGCCAATGGTCGCCATGGGCCCCCTGCGGTTCGTAGATGGGCCCGGGGCTGGCAAAGACGCGCGGCATGGCCGGGCCACGCGCCACGGCGGAAAAGCCGCCGAAGGCGTCTTCCGCCCGCCCTGCCTGCTGCAGCGCGAGCAGCTCACTCTTGCGCGTCACGGGCAAGCGGGCCAGGGCGGCGCGGCTGTCGACCGCGGCCGCATCCACCGCTTGCAGGATGCGGCCGAAGGCGGGCGCCTTCTGCTGCGCGTGGCGGATCTGTGCCGGCAACGCGGCCAGCAGGGCGGCTTCGCGCACTTCAGGCGCACGGGTTTCGAGGTCGTCGTAGAAGTCGGTCATGACAGGCTGGCGGCAAGGTCGGGGGTGGCGTCGGGTCTCAGAAGGTGTGAATGGATCCGGCATGGCCGAGCGGGCATGACGGGTCCGTTCACACCTTCTCAGGCCAGCCAGCGCTTGCGGCGCTTGTAGCTCTTGACGTCGCGGAAGCTCTTGCGGTCGGCGCCGCCCATGCCGAGGTAGAACTCCTTCACGTCCTCGTTCTCGCGCAGGCTCTCGGCCGGACCGTCCATCACGATGCGCCCGCTTTCCATGATGTAGCCGTAGTTGGCGAAGCGCAGCGCCATGCGCGTGTTCTGCTCCGCCAGCAGGAAGGTGACGCGCTCCTTCTCGTTGAGGTCCTTCACGATGGCGAAGACCTCTTCGACGATCTGCGGCGCCAGGCCCATCGAGGGTTCGTCCAGCAGCACCATGCTGGGGTTGGCCATCAGCGCGCGACCGATGGCGCACATCTGCTGCTCGCCGCCCGAGGTGTAGGCCGCCTGGCTGGTGCGGCGCGTCTTGAGCCGCGGGAAGTAGGCATAGACCTTCTCCAGCGTCTCGGCCACCGCGGCCTTGCCGTCGGTGCGGGTGTAGGCGCCGGTCATCAGGTTGTCCTCGATGCTCAGGTGCGCGAAGCAGTGGCGCCCTTCCATCACCTGCACCAGCCCGCGCTTGACCAGCGCCGCCGGCGACAGCGCCTCGATGCGCTCGCCGCGCAGCGTGATGCTGCCCTTGGTCACCGCCCCGCGCTCGCCGGCCAGCAGGTTGGAGACGGCGCGCAGCGTGGTCGTCTTGCCCGCGCCGTTGCCGCCCAGCAGCGCCACGATCCCGCCCTCGGGCACCTGCAGCGAGACGCCCTTGAGCACCAGGATCACGTGGTTGTAGATGACCTCGATGCCGTTGACGTCGAGAAGGATGTTGCGTGGTGTGTCGCTCATGGTCGGTACGGGACGGGCGGGTCGGACGCTTGCAGCGCCAGGCGGGAGACACCGCGGAGCCGGCCTGGCCGGGCCGCAGGTGTCGCCCCCTGGAGGGGGAGCGCCGAAGGCGCCCGGGGGTGGGTCAGCTTTGGCAGTCCGCGGCGTCACGTCGCGTGAGCTTCTTCTCGGTCGCGTACTTGTCCGCCGTCGCCTTGACCAGCGGCTTCAGGATGGCCTCGTCCGCCTGGTACCAGTCGGACATGCCGCCCCACTTGGCGCCGTCCCAGGTGTGCACGCGGGCCCAGCTGGAGCCCATGTGGTCCTGGCAGCTGGTGCTGATGGGCCGCATCACGCCCGCAAAGCCCAGCGCGTCCAGCTTCTTCTGGTCGAGCGCCAGGTTCTCCAGACCCCAGCGCACCTGCTCGCCGGTCATGACCTTGCCCTTGCCGAAGCGCTCCTGCGCGCGCTTGACGGCCTCGACAGTCAGCATCTGGATGATCACGCCGCGGGTGTAGAGCACCGAGCCCACCTCGTCGCGCGGGCCGGTGCCCTGGCCCTTGTCGTGCACGGTCTTGAGGATGTCCTGGATCACCTTGGGCTCGGTGCCCGAGGTGTTGAGCGCCAGCGCGTTGTAGCCCTTGGCATTGGCGCCCACGTCGCGCACATCGGGCTCGGCGCCGGCCCACCACACGCCGTACATCTTTTCGCGCGGATAGCCCGTGGCCACGGCCTCCTTGAGCGCGGTGGAGTTCATCACGCCCCAGCCCCACAGCAGCACGAAGTCGGGCCGCTGCTGGCGCACCTGCAGCCAGGCCGACTTCTGCTCCACGCCCGGTGCCGTCACCGGGATCAGCGACAGGTCGAAGCCATGCAGCTTGGCGCGCTCCTGCAGCAGCGGGATCGGCTCCTTGCCGAAGGGCGAGTCGTGGTAGACGAGGGCGATCTTCTTGCCCTTGAGCTTGTCCAGCCCGCCTTCCTTCTTGCCCAGGTGCTGGATGAGGATGTCGGCCGCGGTCCAGTAGCTGCCCATGAGCGGGAAGTTCCACTTGAAGACATTGCCGTCCTGCGACGCGCCCAGGCCGTAGCCCAGCGTGATGAGCGGGATCTTGTCCTGCGGCACCTTGTCGGTCAGCGCGAAGGTGATGCCGGTGGCCTGCGGATCGAACACCGCCACACCCGGACGGCCCTTGAGGCGCTCATAGCATTCCACGCCCTTGTCGGTGGCGTAACCCGTCTCGCACTCTTCGTACGCGATCTTCACGCCGTTGATGCCACCCTGGGCGTTGACCAGCTTGATGTAGTCCTGCTTGCCATTGGCCCAGGGCGTGCCGTTCGGCGCATAGGGCCCCGTGCGGTAGACCAGCAGCGGGAAGAACTGCTCCTTGGCCTGCGCCAGGGCCTGGCCGGCCGTGCCCGCCAGGGCAGCGAAGGCCGCTGCGGCCAGGACGAGGGATTTCAGCTTCATGGTTGTCTCCTTCTGGTTGGGCATGAACGACGGGAACTCAATGCGGGAAGGGCCACAGGCGCAGTTTTTCCTTGAACGTGGACCAGAGCCGTGCGAGCCCATGCGGCTCCACGATCAGGAAGAACACGATCAGCGCGCCGAAGATCATGAATTCGAGGTGCGAGGCCAGCGCCGTCGACATCGACAGGCCGAACCAGCCCGGCAGCTGGTTCAAAAAGATGGGCAGCAGCACGATGAAGGCCGCGCCGAAGAAGCTGCCCATGATCGAGCCGAGGCCGCCGATGATCACCATGAACAGCAGCTGGAAGGAGCGGTCGATGCTGAAGGCCGCCGGCTCCCAGGCGCCCAGGTGCACGAAGCCCCACAGCGCGCCCGCCACACCCACGATGAAGCTGCTGACCGCAAAGGCCGTGAGCTTGGCGTAGACCGGCCGGATGCCGATGACGGCGGCGGCCACGTCCATGTCCCGCATGGCCATCCACTCACGGCCGATGCTGCTGCGCGTGAGGTTCTTGGCCAGCAGCGCGAACACGCTGACGAAGGCCAGGCACAGCAGGTACTTCTGCGCCGGCGTCTCCACGGGCAGGCCGAACACGTTCAGCCCCGCCACGCTCACCGAGCCTGACGCCGAGTTGTTGGTGAACCACTGGATGCGCAGGAAGGCCCAGTCGGTGAAGAACTGCGCGGCCAGCGTGGCCACCGCCAGGTACAGGCCCTTGATGCGCAGGCTGGGGATGCCGAAGAGCACGCCCACGCCGGTGGCGCACAGCCCGCCCAGCAGCAGCGAGGCGATCAGCGGCATGCCTTCGATGCGCACATGGAAGTTGTAGGCCGCATAGGCGCCCACCGCCATGAAGGCGCCGGTGCCCAGCGAGATCTGCCCGCAGTAGCCCACCAGGATGTTCAGCCCCAGCGCGGCCAGCGAGAGGATGAGGAAGGGCGTGAGGATGGCGCGCAGCCAGTATTCCGACGCCAGCGCGGGCACCGCGGCGAAGGCCACCACCAGCAGCGCGAGGATGGCAACGCGGTCCTGCAGGATCGGGAAGATCTGCTGGTCCGCCCTATAGCTCGACTTGAACTGTCCGTTCTCTCTGTACAGCATGGCAGTCCTTCAGACGCGGTCGATGATCTTTTCGCCGAACAGGCCCTGGGGCCGCACGAGCAGGAAGACAAGCGCGAGCACGTAGGCGAACCAGATCTCGATGCCGCCGCCCAGCATGGGCCCGAGGTAGATCTCGGACAGCTTCTCGCCCACGCCGATCAGCAGGCCGCCGATGATGGCGCCGGGCACCGAGGTGAGGCCGCCGAGGATCACCACCGGCAATGCCTTGAGCGCGACCAGCGACAGCGAGAACTGCACGCCCAGCTTGGAGCCCCAGATGATCCCGGCCACCAGCGCCGCGAAGCCGGCCACCGACCACACGATCACCCAGATGCGGTTGAGCGGAATGCCGATGGACTGCGCCGCCTGGTGGTCGTCGGCCACGGCGCGCAGCGCGCGGCCGGTGGAGGTCTTCTGGAAGAACAGGCTCAGCGCCAGCACCAGCGCGGCGGCCACCAATGCGGCAATGAGGTCTTCCTTGCTGACCAGGAGGCCGCCTTCGAAGGTGCCCTCGAACAGCATCATCGGGTCCTTGGGCATGCCGACATCGATCTTGTAGATGTCGTTGCCGAACAGCGTCTGGCCCAGGCCGTCGAGGAAGTAGGTGATGCCCAGCGTGGCCATGAGCAGCGTGATGTGCTCCTGGTTGACCAGCTTCGACAGCGCCAGCCGCTCGATCAGCCAGGCCACGATCACCATCACGCCCATGGCCGCGACGAAGGCCAGCAGGTTGGCCAGCAGCAGGCTCTCGAAGCCCAGCAGCTTCGGGAACCACTCCGCGAAGCGTGCCATGGCCAGCGCCGCGAACAGCACCATGGCACCCTGCGCGAAGTTGAAGACGCCGCTGGCCTTATAGATGAGCACGAAGCCCAGCGCGATCAGCGAATACAGCATGCCCACCATGAGGCCGCCGAAGAGGGTTTCTAGAAAAAAGCCCATGTCAGTGCTCCGCACCCAGGTAGGCCCGGATCACCTCCGGGTTGTTGCGCACCTCGTCGGGCGCGCCGTCGCCGATCTTCTTGCCGTAGTCCAGCACCACGACGCGGTCGCTGATGTCCATCACCACGCCCATGTCGTGCTCGATCAGCACGATGGTGGTGCCGAACTCGTCGTTCACGTCCAGGATGAAGCGGCTCATGTCCTGCTTCTCCTCGACGTTCATGCCGGCCATGGGCTCGTCCAGCAGCAGCACCTGCGGCTCCATGGCCAGGGCGCGGCCCAGGTCCACGCGCTTCTGCAGGCCGTAGGGCAGGCGGCCCACCGGCGTCTTGCGCCAAGCCTGGATCTCCAGGAAGTCGATGATGCGTTCGACGAACTCGCGGTGGCGGATCTCCTCGCGCTCGGCCGGGCCCAGGCGGAAGGCCTGGGCGAGCAGGCCGCACTTCATCTTGAGGTTGCGGCCCGTCATGATGTTGTCCAGCACGCTCATGCCCTTGAACAGGGCCAGGTTCTGGAAGGTACGGGCCACGCCCATCTCGGCCACCTGTCGCGAGTTCATGTGGCGGAAGGTCTGACCGCGGAAGGTGATCTGCCCTTCCTGCGGCTGGTAGACGCCGTTGATGCAGTTGAGCATCGAGCTCTTGCCGGCACCGTTGGGGCCGATGATCGAGCGCACCTCGTGCTCGCGCACATCGAAGCTGATGTCGGTGAGCGCCTTGACGCCGCCGAAGCGCAGGGTGATGTTCTGCACGTCGAGGATCACGTCCCCGATGCGGCGCCCGGTGACGGGCGCGCTGGCGGCCATGGCCAGCTCCTGGGCGGTGGTGGCATTCATGGATGACCTTCGGTGCAAGCGCCGTTTCGGACGGAGGTACGGGCGTTCATGCGGCGGCCTTCACGGGCGGGAAGCAGCGCGCTTCCACGATCTTGAGCGTGGCGCTCACGCTGCCGGTGCGGCCGTCCTCGAATTTGACCTGCGTCTCGATGAACTGCTCTGTCTTGCCGGCGTAGAGCGCCTCGACCAGCACGGCGTACTTGTCGGCGATGAAGCCGCGGCGGACTTTGCGGGTGCGGGTGAGCTCGTCGTCGTCCGGGTCCAGCTCCTTGTGCAGCACCAGGAAGCGCGCGATCTGCGTGGCTTCCATGCCCTCCTCCGCGGCCAGATCGGCATTGACCTGCTCGATACATTCGCGCACCAGCTGCAGCACCTCGGCCTTGCCCGCCAGGTCCACATAGCCCCCGTAGGGCAGCGCGCGGCGCTCGGCCCAGTTGCCCACGGCCTCGTAGTCGATGTTGATGAAGGCGCAGACCTCCTCGCGCGCATGGCCGAAGCACACGGCCTCCTTGATCTGCGGGAAGAACTTGAGCTTGTTCTCGATGTAGTTCGGCGCAAACATCGCGCCGCCCGCCAGGCGGCCCACGTCCTTGGCGCGGTCGATGATGCGCAGGTGGCCCTCGTGGTCGATCACGCCGGCATCGCCGGTGTGGAAGTAACCCTCGGCATCGAGCACCTCGGCCGTGGCATCGGGGCGCTTGTAGTACTCCTTGAGCACGGAGACGCCACGCACCAGCACCTCGCCGCTGTCGGCGATCTTGAGCTCCATGCCCGGCGCGGCCGTGCCCACGCTGGTGAGCTTGACGTCGCCGTCGCGCTGCAGGCACACATAGGCACAGGTCTCGGTCTGGCCGTAGAACTGCTTGAGGTTGACGCCGATGGAGCGGTAGAAGCGAAACAGGTCGGGCCCGATGGCCGCGCCGGCGGTGTAGGCCACGCGGATGCGGCTCATGCCCAGCACGTTGCGCAACGGGCCGTAGACCATCAGGTTGCCCAGCCCATACATCAGCCGGTCGGCCAAGCCCACCGGCCGGCCGGCCAGGATGTCGGCGCCCACGCGGCGGGCCAGGGCCATGAACTTCGCATACATCCAGCGCTTGGGGGCGGCGGCGTCCTCCATGCGGATCGACACGGCCGTGAGCAGGCCCTCGAAGGTGCGTGGCGGGCCGAAGTAGTAGCTGGGCCCGATCTCGCGCATGTCGTTCATCACGGTGGCGGCGGACTCGGGGCAGTTGAGCGTGAAGCCGCCCACCAGCCATTGCGCCACCGAGAACAGGTGGTCGCCCACCCAGGCCATGGGCAGGTAGCTCATGATGTCGTCGCCGGGGCCCAGGCGGTCGGTCTCGACGCCGCCGCGGCCCGCGGACATGAAGCTGGCATGCGTCTGGCACACGCCCTTGGGCCGGCCGGTGGTGCCCGAGGTGTAGAGGATCACGGCCACGTCGTCGGGCTGGCCGGCCGCCACCGCGCGGTCGAAGAAACCGGGCGTGGCGGCATCGAAGGCCCGGCCCAGCGCGCGCAGATGCTCGTAGCTCATCAGGCCGGGCTGGTCGTAGTGGCGCAGGCCGCGCGGATCGTCGTAGACGATGGTGCGCAGGCCGGCGCTGCCCGGCTTGGCGGCCTGCTGCAGCTCGCGGCATTCGAGCAGCTTGTCGACCTGCTCCTGGTCCTCGGCGAAGACGAACTCGATGCCGGCGTCGTCCAGCATGAACACCATCTCTGCGGCGGCCGCGTCCTGGTAGAGCGGCACCGGCACGCCGCCCACGCTCTGGGCCGCCACCACCGCGAAGTACAGGTGCGGCCGGTTGGCGCCCACGATGGCCAGGTTGGCGCCGGCCGCAAAGCCCAGGCTGGCCAGGCCGCAGGCCAGCTCGCGCACTTCGGTCGCGGCCTGCGACCAGTTCCAGGTCTGCCAGATGCCCAGGTCCTTCTCGCGCACGGCGGGCGCATCCGGACGCTGGCGCGCATGCGCCATCAGCAGGCGGGGGAAGGTGTTGGCTTGAGGTTCCACGCCGCGCAATTTAGGCGTCACTTTGACGTCCTGGTGTCGTTGTGACGACAATCCTAGGGACTCCACTCTCGGGACTTTCCCCATGGGCGAACGAAGCCAACGCAGCGCCAAGGCCACTGTCCGTGGGATCCGCGACCGGGTGCGGCCCGCCACCGAGGCCGAACTGCAGGCGATTCCCTGGCTCGACGCGCTGGCGCCCGCGGAACGCCGCCGGGCCGAGTCCGCGCTGGTGGTGGGCGAGGCCGAGGTGGGCGAGCAGGTCTGCCGCGTGGGCCGCGCGCCCACCTACTGGTTCGGCGTGATCGAGGGCCTGCTCAAGATGAGCAACGACCGCGCCGATGGCAGCCAGGTCACCTACAGCGGCCTGTCGCCGGGCGGCTGGTTCGGCGAGGGCACGGCCATCAAGCGCGAACCCTACCGCTACAACGTGAGCGCGCTGCGGCGCAGCGTGGTGGCCGGCCTGCCGCTGGACAGCTTCCACTGGCTGCTCGACCATTCCATCGGCTTCAACCGCTTCGTCATGAACCAGCTCAACGAGCGGCTGGGCCAGTTCATCGCGGCGGTGGAGATCGACCGCCTCAACAACACCGACGCCCGCGTGGCGCGCAACCTGGCGGCGCTGTTCAACCCGGTGCTGTTCCCGCGCGTGGGCGAGATGCTGCGTATCACGCAGCAGGAACTCGCGTATCTCGTGGGTTTGTCACGCCAGCGGGTCAACGAGTCGCTGATGGCGCTCTCGTCACAAGGTGTCATACACGTAGAGTACGGTGGACTGCGGGTGCTCGACCTGCCCGCGCTGCGGCAGGGAGGACGCGCCCCACAGGGACGGCGCGCGGCGCGCCGCCAGAACACCGAACCATGACACCTCAGCAACCCGGCAAGCTTCTCATCCTCAGCGTCAGCGCAGGCAACGGCCATGTCCGTGCCGCGCAGGCCCTCGCGGCCACGGCGCAGCTGCACTGGCCCGGCTGGCAATGCGTGCACATCGACGCGATGGCGCATGTGGCCGCGGGCTTCCGCAAGGTCTACACCGACTGGTACATCAGGCTCGTCAATCGCGCGCCCGACGTGTGGTCGTACCTGCACGGCAAGGCCGACGCCACGCCGCACAGCGCCGCCTCGCAGCGCCTGCGCCGCGGCATCGAGCGGCTGAGCGCCCGCGACCTGCTGCGCCAGATCGCCCGTGAGCGGCCCGATGCCATCGTCTGCACCCACTTCCTGCCAGCGGAGCTGCTGGCGCGCGAGCAGCAACGCGCGCGCCTCGCGGCCTCGCTGTGGCTGCAGGTGACCGACTACGACTTGCACAACATGTGGATCGTGCCGGGCCTGGCCGGCTACTTCGCGGCCAATGAAGAGGTGGCTTTCCGCATGCGCGCCCGCGGCCTTCCGGCGGCACGCATCCATGTCACGGGCATCCCGGTGATGCCGGCCTTCGACGTGGCCACCGCCGAGCGCGAGGCGGCCGTACGCAGCCTGGGCTTGGACACCGCGCGCGGCGTGGTGCTGATGGTCTCGGGCGGCGCCGGCGTGGGGGACCTGCCCAGCATGGCGCGGCGCGTGCTCGCACTGCCGGGACAGGACTTCCAGCTCGTCGCCGTGGCCGGCCGTAATGCCGAGGCCCATGCGCAGTTGCAGGCGCTGGCCGCGCAGCACGCCGGCCGGTTGCTGCCCATCGGCTTCACCACCGAGATGGACCGGCTGATGACCGCCGCCGACCTGGTGGTGACCAAGCCCGGCGGGCTGACCATCTCCGAATGCATGGCGCTGGGCCGGCCCATGCTGCTGACCTCGCCCATCCCGGGGCAGGAGGAGCACAACGCCATCCACCTGCTGGAGGAAGGCGCCGCCTGGCTCACCGACGACGCCATCGGCCTGGACTACAAGATCGCCCGGCTGATGGCCGACGCGCCGCGACTGCGGGCCATGGCCGAGCGCAGCCGCGCGCTGGGCAAGCCGGGCGCCGCGCGCGCCGTGTTGACGCAAGTGATCGAAGGAGCCGGCCGATGAGCGCCATCCGACCGCCGCGCGGCACGCGCACCGAGGGCCGCGCTTCCACGGCACCGCTGACCTGGACCATCGCCACACCCCTGGCCCAAGGACACGCCAGCAGCCTGCGCCGCGTGCTCGGCTACTACGCCTGGGCGCTGCTGATGGGCTTCTTCTTCGCCAATGCCGAGATCCAGATCGAAGGCGGCGCGGGCTGGGCCACCTCGCTGCCCACGTGGCGCATCGAGCACCACTGGCTGCTCGACATCTTCTGGGGCGGACGTGCCATGACCGGCTACCACGCCTGGGTGTTCAGCTTCATGCTGCTGGTCTTCTTCATGCCGTTGGCCTTCAACGGCCGCTGGCGCTGGAGCGACTTCGTGCTGGCCCTGGGCGGCCTGGCCACCTTCTGGGTCAGCGAGGACTGCCTGTGGTTCGTGGTCAACCCGGCCTATGGCTGGGCGCGGCTCGACCCGGTGCATGCGCACTGGCATCCGCACTGGCTGCTGGGCTTGCCGGTGGACTACTGGTGGGGCGCGGCGCTGGCGGTGGGCATGGGGGTGCTGCACCTGAGGCTGGCCAGGCGCGGACGTTGAGACGCCACGCCCCGCCCGCCCCTGGCCGGGCCTGACGCGTCCGCCGCGCGGCGCGCTCAGGCGCGTGCAGCCACTTCGGCCTGCAGATCCTTCTTCGACAGCTTGCCCACCGCCGTCTTGGGCAGCTCGTCACGGGCTTCCATGGCCTGCAGCATCTCGTGCTTGCCGAGGTAGTCGGCCAGGAAGGCCTTCAGGGCTTCGAGCGTGGGCCGCGGCGCGCCCCGCCTGAACTTGATGAAGGCCTTGGGCGACTGGCCGCGGTAGGCATCGGGGACGCCGATCACGATCACCTCCTCCACCGATGGATGCCGGTAGATCGCCTCCTCGATGTTGCGCGGGTAGACGTTGAAGCCACCGCAGATCAGCATGTCCTTGGTGCGGTCCACGATGTAGACGAAGCCATCGGGCGTCATGTAGCCGATGTCGCCCGTGCGCAGATAGCCGTCGGGCGTGAAGGCCTCGGCGGTGGCGTCCGGCCGGTTCCAGTAGCCGGCCATCACGTTGGGGCCGCGGATGCACAACTCGCCGTGCTCGCCCTCGGGCAGGTCATGTTGATCCTGCAGGTCGATCACCTTGACGTCCACCCCGGGCACGGGAATGCCGCACGAGCCGGGCCGGTAGTGGCTGAAGCCGGGCGAGGCGGTGGCCATGGTGCAGGTCTCGGTCATGCCCCAGCCCTCCTGCAGGCGGCACTGGGCCATGCGCACGAAGGCCTGGTAGACCTCGGCCGCGATCGGCGCGCCCCCCGAGTTGCAGAACTTGAGCGAGGACAGGTCGAGCCGGCCGATGTCGGGATGGCCCACGAAGGCCACGTACATGGTCGGCACGCCGAGGAAGACCGTGGTCTTGCGCTCGACGAACTCGCGCAGCGTCGCCTCCAGGTCGAAGCGCTGGTGCAGCGACAGCTCGGCACCGATGGACAGCCCGAACAGCAGGTTGACCACCAGCGCGTAGATGTGGAACAGCGGCAGCACGGCCAGAAAGCGCTCCTCGCCCTCCGCCAGCGTGCCGGAACCCACGAGCGTGTGCCACACCTGCGACACCGCGGCGCTCAGGTTGGCGTGGCTCAGCATGGCGCCCTTGGGCTGCCCCGTGGTGCCGCCGGTGTACTGCAGCACGGCGATGGCCTGCGCAAGGTCCGCCGGCACATGGGGCGCGGCCAGGGCCTCGGCGGCCAGCAAGGCCGCGAAGGCGACGCGCGGGCCGGGTTGCAATGGCGTCGGCGCTGCGGCGTGCGCGAAGTCGTCCGCGCGCGCCACGACCAGCGTCTGCAGCAGCCCGTCTTGAGCGATGGGCGCCATCTTCTGCAGCAGCTCCGGCGCGTCGAAGGTGATCATCAGCCGGGTGCGGCTGTCCTCCACCTTGTGCCGCAGCGTCTGGCCGGCATCGAGCGGCGAGTAGTTCACCACCGTGCCGCCGGCCTGCAGCACCGCGAAGAAGGCCACGATGTACTGCGGCACGTTGGGCAGGTACAGGCCGACATGCACGCCAGGCCGCACGCCGAGTTCGCGCAGCCCGCCGGCCACGCGCCGCGCATGCTGCGCCAGCGTGGAATAGTCGAGCACCGTGTCGCCTTGGCGCACGGCGACACGCTGCGGCCAGCGGCGCTCGGCGTCGCCCAGCAGCGCCGTGAGCGCCGTCAGACGCAGGGGCGCGCTCCAGCTCGCGCCTTCGGGATAGCTTCCCAGCCAGGGTCTGGACGTCATGGCGTCAGAGCCCCGCCGGTCGCTTCATGTCGCACTGGTTGGGCACGGCAAGCGCGCTCACCGGCGTGAGCGATTCAGCGACGAAGCCCTGCTTCGTCCCGTCGAAACCCTTCTTCACCGTCTTGCCATCGACGGGGTGATTGGCATAGACGTACTGCGGCGCCATGAACTGATGGTCTTCCTTGCGCACGCTGACGTCGCCGAGGATGGACTTGTAAGAGATGCCTTCGAGCGCCGACGCGATCTGCTTCGGATCGGTGGAACGGGCCTTGCGCACGCCCTGGGCCAGCAGTTCGGTCGCGGTGGACAGGCGCACCAGATAGAAGGCCTCTTTGTACTTGGCCTCGAACGCGCTCTCGAGCTTGGCGGCCGTTGGGTTGTCGGCGCCGGGGAACCACTCGCCGATCATGTTGAGCCGCACCGTCGGTGCCGCGTCCAGCGCGATCATGGTCGACTTGTTGGCGCTGCTGTGCGTCAGGATGCGCAGCTTGTAGCCCGAGTCGCCGGCGGCGCGGATCATCAGCGCCATGTCGTTGCCCCAGTTGCCCGACACCACGGTGTCGGCGCCTGCGGCACGCATCTTGGCGATGTAGGGCGCGAAGTCCTTCACCGTGCCCGTGGGGAAGAAGTCCTCGCCCACGATCTGGATGTCGGGCCGTGCCTCGGCCAGCAGGGTCTTGCCGAAGGCCGTCCACTGCCGGCCGAAGCTGTAGTCGGGGTTGAGGAAGTAGACCTTCTTGATCTCCGGCGTCTTCTTGACGAAGTCGGCATAGGCCTTCATCCGCATCGTCACCTGCGCCTCGGTCATGAAGTGCCAGAAGGAGCAGTTCTTGCCGACCAGGTCAGGATCGATGCCGCCGAAGTTGAACACCAGCACCGACTTGTCCGGGTTGCGCTCGTTGTTGCGGTTGGCGGCCGTGATGACGGCAGAGACGGTGGCCGAGCCGCCCCCGATGAACACGGCCTTGACCCCCGCGCCCACCGCGGCCTGCAGCGCGGCCTGGCTTTCCTGCGTGGACAGCTTGTTGTCGAAGGCCAGCACCTCCAGCTTGACGCCATCGATGCCGCCGGCGGCGTTGATGGTGTCGGCCGCGAAGCGCAGATGGTTCTCGAAGATCTTGCCGACGTCGGCCATCGGGCCGCTCAGCGGGTCGATGAGGGCGATCTTGAGGGTCTGCTGCTGCGCGTGGGCGCCGAGGGCGCAGGCGAGCGCGAGGCCCGCTGCCGTGGTCTTGAACATGCACTTGTCTCCTTGGATTTCGGCCCGGCGAGACCGGACCGCACGCAGTGTCGGAGCAGGCCGCGCCGCGCCTCAGTCAATTGAGCGACTGACCGGCAGCAGGCAGGTCGCCTGGGCGACTGAACTGAGTTGCCGCTGACCCCGCCCCCCGGGCGCCGCAGGCCCGCCCGCATAATCCGCCGCCATGCCAGTGCCGCCCTCCGTGGCCGATGCCGACGCCGCCCCGCACCAGGCGCCCGCACGACCCGAATCCCTCGCCGACCTCTTCCTCTCCTTCACCATCCTCGCGCTGCAGGGCTTCGGCGGCGTACTGGCCGTGGTGCAGCGCGAACTGGTGGAGCGCAAGCGCTGGCTCACCAAGGAACAGTTCATCGAGGACTGGGCCGTGGCCCAGGTGCTGCCCGGTCCCAACGTCATCAACCTGGCGCTGATGCTGGGCGACCGGCACTTCGGCCTGCGCGGCGCACTGGCGGGGCTGGCCGGCATGCTGGTGCTGCCGCTGGCGGTGATCCTGGTGCTGGCCGTGCTGCATGCCCACTATGCCAACGACCCACGCGTGGCCGGTGCGCTGCGCGGCATGAGCAGCGTGGCCGGCGGCGTCATCGCCGCCACGGGCGTCAAGCTGATTCCTTCGCTGCGTGCGCATCCGCTGGGCTTCGCAGCCGGCGTGGGCATCGCGGCGCTGGTGTTCGTGCTGATCGCGCTGGCGCGCGTGCCGCTGGGCTGGGTACTGCTGCTCGTCGGCGGGGCCGCTTGCGTGTGGACCTTCACGCGGCTCAAGCCCTGAAAGGCGGTCGCCCATGAGCATCACCCTGCACTGGCACGACTGGCTGAACCTGCTCGGCCAATACATGCTGCTGTCGATGATGGCCGTGAGCGGCGCCATCACCACCCTGCCCGACATGCAGCGCTACCTGGTGGCGCAGAAGGGCTGGCTGGACCCGATGCAGTTCAACGCCTCGGTGGCCATCGCCCAGGCCGCCCCGGGGCCCAACATCCTGTTCGTGGCGCTGATGGGCTGGAACGTGGGCCTGAACGCCGGCGGCGGCATCGGGGCCGGCCTGCATGCCTGGCTGCTCGGCCTGCTGGGCGTGGCCACCACCATGACGGGCATCCTGCTGCCCAGCAGCGTGCTGACCCTGCTGGCGACGCGCTGGGCGCACCGCAATCGCACGCACCGTGGCGTGCGGGCCTTCAAGCAAGGCCTGGCGCCGGTGGCCGTCGGGCTGCTGGTGGCCACCGGCTGGGTGCTGGCGCGCAGCAACGAGGTCGCGGGCCATGCGCGCTGGCCCGTCTGGCTGCTGGCCGCCGTGGCCGGGCTGATCGTGTGGCGCACGCGGGTGCACCTGCTGTGGCTGCTGGGCGTCGGCGCCGTGCTGGGGGTGCTGGGCTTCGTGTGAGGGGAGAATGGCGGCCCGCCCGCCATCCCTGCCCTCGTCCGCCCTCCCGATGACCGACACGCCCGACCCGATCCGACTCAACAAGCGCATGGCCGACCTGGGCCTGTGCTCGCGGCGCGAGGCCGATGCGTGGATCGAGCGCGGCTGGGTCAAGGTCAACGGCCAGGTCGCCGCCATGGGCGTCAAGGTGGGGCCGGCCGACCGCATCGAGGTCGACAAGCGCGCCCAGGGCCAGCAGGAGCAGCGCGTCACCATCCTGCTGCACAAGCCGGTCGGTTACGTGAGCGGCCAGGCCGAGGACGGCCACCAGCCCGCCGTCACGCTGGTGCAGCCACGCAACCACTGGCGCGGCGACGGCAGCCGCCAGCGCTTTGCGCCCGACCAGTTGCGCGGCCTGGCGCCCGCCGGCCGGCTCGACATCGACTCCGTCGGCCTGCTGGTGCTGACGCAGGACGGCCGCGTCGCCCGCCAGCTGATCGGCGAGGACTCGGACATCGAGAAGGAATACCTCGTGCGCGTGAGCTGGCCCATGGGCGGCCAGGAGCGCACGATCGACGTGCAGTCCGTCTTTCCGCGCGAGCAGATCGCGCGCCTGCGCCACGGCCTGTCGCTCGATGGCCAGCCGCTCAGGCCGGCGCGCGTGGACTGGCAGAACCCCGAACAGCTGCGCTTCGTGCTCAAGGAAGGCAAGAAGCGCCAGATCCGCCGCATGTGCGAGGCCGTGGGCCTGCGCGTGGTGGGCCTCAAGCGCATCCGCATCGGCAACGTGGTGCTGGGGCAGCTGCCGCAGGGGCAGTGGCGCTACCTGGGGGCGGACGAGCGGTTCTGAGCGCCAGCAGGCCGATGGGGTCGATCAGCTTGCCTTAAGCGTCGGCGCCTAGCGTCCCGGGCCGAGCACGACCCGGAGACACCCCATGCGCGCCCTGCTGGTGGAAGACGACGAGATGATCGCGGCCAGCCTGCGCCAGGGCCTGGCGCGCGAGGGCTGGTCGCTGGACTGGGCGGCCGACGGGCTCAGCGGCGAGCGTGCCCTGGCCGATGGCGCCTATGCCTGCGTGCTGCTCGACCTGGGCCTGCCCGGGCAGGAAGGCACCGCCCTGCTGCGCCGTGCCCGCGCTCGCGGCGACCGCACGCCGGTGGTGGTGCTCACCGCCCGCGACGGCCTGGACGACCGCGTGGCCGGCCTGGACCTCGGCGCCGACGACTACCTGCCCAAGCCCTTCGCCCTGCGCGAGCTGCTCGCCCGCATGCGCGCCGTGGTCCGACGCCATGGCGGCGCCGCGCAGCCCCGCATCGGCACGCCGCAACTGCAGCTCGACCTGGCCACGCGCGAGCTGCATCTGCCGGACGGCCGGCACGAGCCCTTGAGCGCGCGCGAGTTCGCGCTGATGCACGCCCTGCTGGAGCGCCCCGGCGCGGTGCTCTCGCGGGCCCAGCTGGAGCAGCGCCTCTACGGCTGGGACGACGAGGTGAACAGCAACGCGCTGGACGTGCTCATCTACGGCCTGCGCCGCCGCCTGGGCGCGGACGTGATCCGCAACATGCGCGGCCTGGGCTGGCGCGTGAGCGCCGCGGCGGCGGCAGCACCGGGCGCCGCCCCGGCCGATGCCGCGCCCCCGTCCCCTGGCCATGGTCGCGACTGAAAGCGCGACGCGCGCCCGGCCCGCGTCCTCGCTCGGCCGGCGGCTGCTGGGCTGGCTGGTGATGCTGCACCTGGTGGCCGGCCTGCTGACGACCTGGGGCGCCTACGCGGTCTACGGCCGCATCATCGAAGGCCTGCGCGACGACCAGATGCGCTCGCTGGCCGAGTCCTACGCCGGCCGCCGGCATGTGCGCGAGCTGCCCACCGTCGACGCCGAGGCCATTGCGCGCCGCGGCGCCCTCGTCGTGCAGCTGTGGACGCCCGATGGCCGGCAGCAGGAAGCCGCCTCCGCCGAACTGGCCGTGCCGCTGCAGGCCCAGCCGGGCTTCGTGGAGCTGCGCACCGGCCCGCTGCCCGAGCAGCGATGGCGCGTCTACACCGCACCGGCCGACGGTGTCGACCGGCTGCGGGTGCAGGTGCTGCAAAGCCGCGCCTTCCGCCAGCAACGCTCGCTCAAGCGGGCGCTGGCCGAAGGCCTGCCGATCCTGGCGCTGCTGCCCGCCACGCTGCTGCTGCAATGGCTGGTGGTGTGGCGCGGCTCGCGGGCACTGCGGGCCGTGGCGCGCGAGGTGGCCGCGCAGGACGAGCGCAGCCCGCGCGGCATGCCGCCCGAGCGGGTGCCGGCCGAGATCCGGCCGCTGGTGCAGGCCTTCAACGCCGTGCTCGGCCGGCTGCGGGCGGCGCTGCAGGCGCAGCAGCGATTCGTGGCCGATGCGGCGCACGAGCTGCGCACGCCCTTCACCGCCATCGGCCTGCAGCTGGACAACCTGCGGCCGCACATTCCCGACGGCCCGGCCCGGCAGAGCTTTGCGCAGCTGGAGGCCGGCGTCTCCCGCGCCCAGCGGCTGCAGGCCCAGCTGCTGCGCCTGTCGCGGCAGGAGGCGGCCGAGCCGCTGCAACCCGAGGCCGTGCCCCTGGTGCCGCTGCTGCGCGACGCCGTCGCCCAGTTCTCCGAGATGGCCGAGCAGCGCCATGTGGACCTGGGCTTTCGCACCGCGCCCGAGCTGCAGTCGCTGCAGCGGCCAGGCTCGCCGGTGGAGCTGCGCAGCCTGTTCGACAACCTGCTCGACAATGCCGTGCGCCACAGCCTGCCGGGCGGCTGCGTGGACCTCGTGCTGCATGCCCTGCCCACCGGCGAGCCGGTCGTCGACGTGGTGGACGAAGGCCCGGGCATCGCCGAGGACGTGCTGCCCCGCGTGTTCGACCGCTTCTACCGCGCGCCGGGCGCTGCCGTCGGCGGCAGCGGGCTGGGTCTGGCCATCGCGGCCAGCGTGGCGCGCCGCCACGGCCTGCGCATCGCACTGATCAACCGCCGCGGCCCGGAGCACCGCAGCGGCCTGCGCGCCCGCGTGCACCTGGGCGACATGCCGTCGCCGTCTCATTTCCAACTCAGAAACGCCACCTAGAGTGGCCCAAGGCGGGTCCGCCGGCCAGCATGGCGCAGCCGGCGCGCGACCCACCCTGTTGTTGTGAACGAGGAGATCGACATGCGCGCACCTGCAACCTTCCGCCTGGCCGCCGGCCTGGCACTGGGCACTGTTCTGGCCACCGGCACCGTGGGCGCCTGGGCCCAATCCGCCTGGAACGGCGGCGGCAGCGAGGCCATTGGCCAGTCCACCGGCATGGCCCCGCTCAACTCGACGATGTCGCGCGACGAGGTCAACACCGGCGCCATGGCCGCCGCCCATCCCGTGGGCACCGAGGCCGTCGGCCAATCGACCGTGATGCCCGCCCTGCTGCAACCGGGCGACGGCAGCCGCGCCCAGGCCGACGCCATCGCCGCCGCGCACCCGGCCGGCACCGAGGCCATCGGCCAGTCGACCTCGCTGCCGCTCAACTGAGCGCCGCTGCGCGCTCCGCCGGTGCCCTGGCGCCGGTCGGACCGCCTGCCCCGTCCGGCCGATTCGGGCCGCGACAGGGGGGTTGATAATCCGCCCACCGCCCCCAAGCTTTGGGGGCGTTTCCGTTTTTGGGCGGCATTTCAACCACTTAGCAGCACGACATGAGCAAGAACACCCATTCCTTCCAGGCCGAAGTGGCCCAGCTCCTGCACCTGGTCACCCACTCGCTCTACTCCAACAAGGAGATCTTTCTTCGCGAGCTGATCTCCAACGCCTCCGACGCCTGCGACAAGCTGCGCTTCGAGGCCCTGGACAACGCGGCCCTGTACGAAGACGCGCCCAACCTCGAAGTGCGCGTCGCCTTCGACAAGAAGGCCCGCACCCTGAGCATCACCGACAACGGCATCGGCCTGTCGCAGCAGGAGGCCATCGACCACCTGGGCACCATCGCCAAGAGCGGCACGCGCGAGTTCATGAGCCGCCTGTCGGGCGACCAGAAGGCCGACGCGCAGCTCATCGGCCAGTTCGGCGTGGGCTTCTATTCGGGCTTCATCGTGGCCGACCGCATCGTGGTCGAGTCGCGCCGCGCCGGCCTGCCGGCCGACCAGGGCGTGCGCTGGAGCAGCACCGGCACCGGCGACTTCGAGGTCGAGACCATCACCCGCGACAAGCGCGGCACCAGCGTCATCCTTCATCTGCGCGAGGACGCCGACGAATTCCTCAACGGCTGGAAGCTCAAGCAGGTCATCGGCAAGTATTCGGACCACATCTCCCTGCCCATCCTGATGGAGAAGGAGGAGTGGAAGGAAGGCGAGGACGACAAGGGCGGCGAGATGGTCGCCACCGGCGAGTGGGAGCCCGTCAACAAGGCCAGCGCCCTGTGGACGCGCGCCAAGAAGGACGTGACCGAAGAGCAGTACGTCGAGTTCTACAAGAGCATCAGCCACGACTACGAAGCGCCGCTGGCCTGGAGCCACAACCGCGTGGAAGGCAGCACCGAGTACACGCAGCTGCTGTACATCCCGGCCAAGGCGCCCATGGACCTGTGGAACCGCGACCACAAGGGCGGCCTCAAGCTGTACGTCAAGCGCGTGTTCATCATGGACGAGGCCGAGGCGCTACTGCCCTCGTACCTGCGCTTCGTGAAGGGCGTGATCGATTCGGCCGACCTGCCGCTGAACGTCAGCCGCGAGCTGCTGCAGGAAAGCCGCGACGTGAAGGCGATTCGCGACGGCAGCACCAAGCGCGTGCTGTCGATGCTGGAAGACCTGGCCAAGAAGGCCGCCGCCGCCACGCCCGCTGAATCGCCGGCCGCCGACGGCGTGACCGACGTGGTCGACAAGAAGGAAGGCGAGCAGGCCGACGCTGACGCCGCCAAGGCCAGCGAGGACGCGGGCAAATACGCCAAGTTCTATGCCGAGTTCGGCTCGGTGCTGAAGGAAGGCCTGGGCGAGGACTTTGCCAACCGCGACCGCATCGCCAAGCTGCTGCGCTTTGCCTCGACCACCAGCGACGCCGCCACCGTCTCGCTGGCCGACTACAAGGCGCGCATGAAGGACGGCCAGGAGGCCATCTACTACATCACCGCCGACACCCTGGCCGCCGCCAAGAACAGCCCGCAGCTCGAGGTCTTCAAGAAGAAGGGCATCGAGGTGCTGCTGATGACCGACCGCGTGGACGAATGGGCGCTGTCGTACCTGACCGAGTTCGACGGCACGCCGCTGCAGAGCGTGGCGAAGGGCGCGGTGGACCTGGGCAAGCTGCAGGACGAGACCGAGAAGAAGGCCGCCGAAGAGGCCGCCGAAGCCTTCAAGCCGGTGCTGGAAAAGCTGAAGGCCTCGCTCAAGGACAAGGCCGAGGACGTGCGCGTGACGACCCGCCTGGTCGACTCGCCCGCCTGCCTGGTGGTGCAGGAGCACGGCATGAGCACGCAATTGGCCCGCATGCTCAAGCAGGCCGGCCAGAAGGCCCCCGAGGTCAAGCCGGTGCTGGAAGTGAACGCCGAGCACCCGCTGGTCAAGAAGCTGGAGCGCGACGAGGCGCACTTCGATGACCTGGCGAACATCCTGTTCGACCAAGCGCTGCTGGCCGAGGGGGGGCTGCCGGAGGATCCGGCGGCTTATGTGCGAAGGGTGAATGCGTTGTTGGTTTAATCCGCGTCAACACTCAAAAAAGCGCCTCCAGGCGCTTTTTTTTCGTCATTGCCTTTGCGCGTAGCTTCGGGCATCCTATACGCATATTTGGTCTTGTACAACACACCTCATTTGGGAAAAGCAGAATGAAGGAAAACGATCATATAAGAGAATTTCTCAAATATTACTGTAATTTGCCGAAATCCCCTGGATATGCCGTTCTTCTGAGTGGCTCTTGGGGTAGCGGCAAGACTTGGTTTATTAAGAATTTTCTTGGCATGCATCCCGAGATAGAAAAGCATGCCTTATATGTAAGTCTCTATGGGGTTCAATCATTCGACGACATCGAATCCGAATTCTTCCGACTACTGCATCCAGTGCTTGGATCGAAGCCAGTACGAATTTTAAACCGTTTATTACGGGGAGCACTTAAGACAACCATAAATTTCGATCTGGACTCAGACGGAAAAAACGATGGTAGCGTTACGGGCGGAATTCCTAATGATCGTATTTTAGACAGAGTATCTCTTGCCGCAGAGAAAATACTCATCTTCGACGACCTCGAACGGAGCTCAATAGCTACCACTGACATTCTAGGCTATATAAACCAATTCACTGAACAAGCTGGCTTAAAATCAATAGTTATTGCCAACGAAAAAGAATTGGCGAAAAGTCAAGAGGATCTTAATTTAAGCTGCAATAGAATCAAGGAAAAGACCATAGGTCGGAGTTTCGAGGTAGTTCCAGAGTTGGAATCCGCTTTAGAGGCTTTTTCCGCGGAGTTAGAAACCACCCCACTTAAATCAATAATTGAAGAAAATCGAGCATTAATCATTCAGGCTTACGAACACTCCAACTATAAGAACCTTAGAGTACTTCGCCATACATTGTGGGATTTTGCTAGGCTTTTGCAGGAATTGCATTTCGAAGCTTTACAGCTAAAGCAGCTAACAAGAGATTTGCTTGCAATTTTCATGGTTTACTCTTTTGAAGTGCGCACGAACACGGTGGCCCCGCAAGATCTGAGAAGACTGATTCCCGATATCTTCTCGCACATTTACAGTAAGCAACGAGAAGTGGATCCTAACAAGCCTTTCCATGACATATATAAAAAATACTCCGGACTTAACCTTTACCCAGAGCTTATAAAGACTTCAACATGGGAGAAGTTCTTCTCAACAGGATCCGTCCCTTCTTCGGAAATCAATGAGTCCATCCGCAATAGCAAATATTTTCAAAAAGAACAACAACCGTCTTGGGTTAAGCTTTGGCACGGGATGGGGCTTTCAGATGTTGACTTCGAAAAAGTCTTGATTGAAGTTCAAGGTGACTGGGACTCCCGTGTATTTTGTTCAGCCGGAGAAATAGCCCATGTGGTCGGACTTTTTATTAAATTTTCCAAGAATGGAATATATCAAAAAAGCGTTTCCAATATAATTTCGGAAGCACAAGGATATATCGACGATTTTTGGAGTAAGCTGGATATCTCGGAGTTCTATCCTGGTGCTCGATCCACTGGTTTGGAAGTCGACGCGTACGCAGGCCTCGGATTTGCAAGTAGTGATGATGATGATTTCAGAGGCTTTTTGAGATATATAGAGGAAAGCCGAAGCCGGACGTTCAAAGGCCACCTCCCAGCACAAGCAGCAGAACTTCTACAGCTCATGACAACAGACACGCGTCTTTTTTGTCAGAGAATTTTACACAGTAATAGCGAAGAAAATATCTATTATCGGACTCCAATCTTGCATCTCATTGCGCCCGAAGATTTTATCAACAAGTTCATGAATGGGTCTTCGGATGACAGGAATCAGATAGGGTTTGCTTTGAAGGAGCGCTACGCTCACGACATGTTCAACTCGGACCTGACCATAGAAAAGGATTGGCTTTCAGCAATCAACAAGTTGCTAAAAGCAGAAATGATTCAGCGCGCGGGAAAAATTAGCTCCTTGAATATAAAAGCATTGCTTCCCTACATAGAGGAAGCACTATCGAATCTGCCGGATATCCAACATTCTTAAGACCTCTCCGGCCTCGCCGGAATCATCCCCAGCATGTGCTCCGCCACGCCCCCGTCCACCGTCAGCGCCTGCCCGGTCATATACGCAGCGCCGGAACTGGTGAGGAAGGCCACCGCCTCGCCCACGTCATCGGCGGTGCCGATGCGGCCCAGGGCACCAGGGCGCGGCGGGCCTGGTGAGTGGCGGCGTCCTCGTAGACGGCCTCGGTCAGCGGGGTGCGGATCATGCCGGGGCAGACGGCGTTGACGCGGATGCCGTCGGCCGCCCATTCCTGCGCCAGCTAGCGGCACAGGAAGTTCCCTATCTCAACATTAGCGTATGGCGTCAGCTATAACTGACGAAATCGGCGTTCGAGCCTATGATGTCAGCCATGACTGACAAAATCAGGCTACCAGACGAACTTGGCCGTCAGTTGCGCGCACACCGCGAAGCGCTCGGCATGAACAAGTCCGAACTCGCCGAGAAGGCGGGCAAGGTTCGCGAAGTGGTCTACCGGCTCGAAGCGGGCGAAGACTCCACCGTGTCCTCCCTTCTGGCCGTGTTGGGCGCACTCGGCCTGGCACTGCGGCTGGAACGGTCCGGGCTGCCCTCTGCCAGCGAAGTCGCAGCGCGGTTCCAGGACGACGACGATGCTCCCTGAAAAGATTCGCCTGCTGGACGTCTCCATCGGAGAAGCTGTCTACGCGGGACAGTTGCTGCGGACGTCGACGTACGAGTTTCGCTACCTGTCGCCGGAGCCGGAGCAGCCCACCGTGGCCCTGCTGATGCCGCCCAGCGAGCGCCTGACCTGGCAGGACGGCGACCTGTTTCCGCCCATGGATCAGAACCTTCCCGAAGGCGACCTGTTCATGAGGATCCGCGCGCTGTTTCCCAAGCAGCCAATGACGCCCATGCACATGCTGGCGCTGGTCGGGCGCAACGGAATTGGGCGGCTCGGGTACAGCCTGCCGGAACATGCCGCGCCCGCTTTGCCACGCACGCTGAGCAAGCAAGAACTGCTGCGCACCCCGTACACGCCAGAGGTGTTCAGCGAGCTGGTGGCGGCCTACCTGAGCACGGGTGCGGGCATCGCAGGCATGCAGCCCAAGATCATGGTGCCGGACCGCCCGACCGTGCCCATCCCATCGCTCATCGTCAAGGCGGCGAGTCCTGCCTACCCCGGACTGGCGGCCAATGAATATCTGTGCCTGACCGCCGCGCGGCGCGCCGGCATCGACGTGCCGACGTTTGCTTTGTCCGACGACGGGCAGATGCTGGTTCTGGACCGCTTCGACCTGGTCGTCCACGCGGAGGGCCCCGTGGAGCGGCTTGGCTTCGAGGACATTGCGGCGCTGGCGGGGCTGCGCGTGCGCGACGTTCTGTCGGACCGCAAGTACCAGGGCAGCTACCAGCGGGTCGCCGAGTTGCTGCGTCAGTTCCAGCTTCACAGCAGCAACCTGCATCGCTTCTTCGAGCAGGTGGCCTTTTCCGTCATGGTCCACAACGGCGATGCGCACCTCAAGAACTTCGGATTGCTCTATCGCTCCCGCGAAGAGATGTGGCTGGCGCCCATGTTCGATGTCGTCACGACCTCCATCTACAGGTACGCCCGCTCGCCGGGCGGACCTGAGTTGGAGGACCGCACCCTTGCGCTGAAGCTGTTCGCGGGCAAGCACCAGACCAAGGCGTATCCGACGACCGATGAGTTGGTGGACTTTGGCCGCCGGGTATGCGGTGTTGCGCAGCCCGCCGAAGTGTTGGTCCGGATCGCAGAGGCCATGCGCGCGACGCTGGAAGAGGCCAAAGGCGACACGCGCGTGACGGCGGCGCTGCGCGAGCAACTGGCGCAGGCTTGGGAAGAAGGGCTCGCCTACGCCCGATAAACGCGGCGCGCCTTCGCCGGTGCCGTCGCGCTGGACGGGCCTCAGCGCGCGCTGCCAAGTGTCGGCGCAGCCGCTCGGTGCCCTCGCGCCCCTACAGCACCGAATTCGACAGCATCACTCCAGTTTTTTCCGGAAATATTTAACGCCCAAACTCTCTAGCATTTTTGGCATGCCCTTTCTGATGAAAAGCAATGCAGAAAATAGGCCCCAGCATGCCTATCAACTGCAAATTCAAATTGGACAAACGTGAACTGTCTTCGCTGCGATGCGAAGGCGTCGGCGAGTTCGCCGCATTTTCGGGCAGGGACGGAAGCTCCAAAAACAACGCCGACTATTCTGACAAGCCGGGCGTGGGGCCTCTCCCTGTGGGAAGGTATTACATCGTTGACAGAGGCAGCGGGGGATTCTTCTCCAGGCTTTACACATCCGCCGTCGACTGGGTCAACGACAACGATCATTCCACATGGTTCGCCCTGTACCGAGACGATGGAAAGGTCGACGACGAAACTTTCGTGAATGGCGTCCGCAGGGGAAACTTCCGGCTGCATCCGCATGGCCGTCTGAATATCAGCGAGGGGTGCATCACACTTTCCGACAAAGCCGCCTTCAGCAGGCTGCGCAAGAGGCTGCTTGGGACCGTCCGCATGCCGATACCCGACGGAACGGGCTTCGCATACGGCGTCGTCGAGGTGACCGAATGAAGGTCTTGACCTCGAGGGCAGTACGCGCGTCGTTGGCCACTCTGCTGTTTATTTGCACATGGCCAGCGGGCGTGCTCGCCAGCGCATGGCTGATTTATAGCTCAGACAGCACCTTTTATGGTTGGCTGCGAATCGTAGGATGGCTGGACATTTTCGGACTGATGAACTATATCGGCGTGGAAGAGATGGAATTCACGGCGATCAATTCGTTGGTCATTCTTTGGTTTCCTATTGCCGTGTACCTCGCATTCCGGTTTTACGGCTGGCTCAAAATAATTCGCTAAACTCAAGGGAAATCAATGGCCTCGGATATCTTTCTAAAAATAGACGGCATCACCGGTGAATCGCAGGACTCCAAGCATCTCGGAGAAATAGACATCACGTCGTGGAGCTGGGCGGTTCATCAGGAGGGACGAATGATGAGCGGCTCGGGCGGCGGCGCTCCGAAAGCGACGGCCCATGACATGGAGCTGATCCACAACATTGATCGAGCGTCCCCTGGGCTGATGACGGCCTGCTTTGCTGGCAGGCGCTTCGCCCAGGCTGTCTTGACGTTGAGAAAGGCAGGGGGCCTTCCGCTCGACTTCATGAAAATCACGCTTTCCGACGTGCTGATCACGAAGGTGAGCCCATGCGGCGGCGGTGGCGGTCATTTCGAAGAAATCCACCTGTCCTTTGCCAAGATCAAGCAGGAATACCTGATGCAAAACGCATCCGGAGGCAGCGCAGGGACCGTCGTCGGCAGCTTTGACATCAAAAACAACGCGGTCGCGTAACGCCACGGCATTCGCAACCCCTGCTCGGCCGCCGCACTACGCCCCCTTCCCCGGCCTTCCCGGAATCATCCCCAGCATGTGTTCCGCCACGCCCCCGTCCACCGTCAGCGCCTGGCCGGTCACATAGGCGGCGCCGGGGCTGGTGAGGAAGGCCACCACCTCGCCCACGTCGTCGGCCGTGCCGATGCGGCCCAGGGGCACCAGGGCGCGGCGGGCTTGGTGGGTGGCGTCGTCCTGGTAGACGGCCTCGGTCAGCGGGGTGCGGATCATGCCGGGGCAGACGGCGTTGACGCGGATGCCGTCGGACGCCCATTCCTGCGCCAGCTGGCGGCACAGCATGACGAGGGCGGCCTTGGCCGGGGAATAGGCCCCATAGCCCGGGTGCGGCATCAGCCCCGACATGGAGGCGATGGCGGTGATGCTGCCGCGGGTGCGCGCCAGTTGCGGCCGGGCGGCCTGGGCCAGCAGCCACGCGCTGCGGGCGTTGAGGTGGAAGGTGTGGTCCCACTGCTCGACCGTCAGGTCGGCCAGCCGGCCCGGGCCGGAGGCACCGGCGTTGCAGACCAGCGCGCCCAGGTCGCCGGCCGCGTCCTGCGCCTGGGCCACGAGGGCGCGGCAGGCGTCGGGCTGGGTCAGGTCGCCGGTGACGCCGCCGGCGGTGATGCCCTCGGCGCGCAGCTCATCCAGCAGCCGCTCCAGCTTGTCGCCGGGCTGGCTGGCCGCCGCGCTGATGTGCAGGGTGCTGCCGGCGCGCCGGGCCTGCCGGGCCAGCGCCAGGCAGATGCCGCGGCCGATGCCGCCGGCCGCGCCGGTGACGAGTACATGCGTGGGCAGGCGGGGGGCGTCGTCGGCCGTGGCGGAAGGCATGACGGCGCCGCTCACATCTTGCAGGCGGGCGACGGTGCGGGAACGATCGACGGCGGGAAGACGTGCTCGATCACCGGCACGATGGCGCCGTCCACCGTCTTGGCGCGGGCCACGTAGTTGGGCAGCAGCAGCTGGTTGTCGGCGGCGCGCATGGTCACGGTGCCGTAGATGGTGTCGAGCTGCGCGCCGCGCAGCGCCTTCGACACATCGGCGGGCTTGACGCTGCCGGCCTTCTTCACGCCGTCGAACATCACCTGCATGCCGTTGTAGGCCTGGCCTTCGTTGTCGGTGGGCACGCGGTTGAACTTGGCCTTCCACGCGGTCACGAAGGCCTTGTTGCGCGGGTTGTCGATGGTGGCGGTGTAGGCCGTGTTGCCGGGCGTGCCTTCCAGCGCCTTGCCGGTGGCGTTGATCATGAAGTTCTGGATCAGCGCATGGCCGATGAGCTTGGTCTTGGGGATGAGCCCGAACTCCTCGGCCTGCTTGACGAAGGCGATGGCATCGCGGCCGGTCTCGGCCACCCAGATGGCCTCGACGCCGCTGCTCTTGAGCTGCGCGATGTAGGGCGAGAAGTCCTTGGTGCCCAGCGGCACATACAGCGAGAGCGGCACCTTCTTGCCGTTGGCCTCGACGGCCTTCTTGAACGATTCGCCCGAGTCGCGGCCCCACACGTAGTCGGCGGCCAGCACGGCGAAGGTGCTTTCCTTCAGGTCCTTGGCCCACTCGTTGATCATGGCGATGTCCATCGCGTCCGAGTGGTTGGTGCGGAAGCTGCGCGGCTTGCAGGTGTCGCCGGTGAGCTTGTCGGACTTGCTGGCCACCACGAAGTAGGCGGCGTCCCAGCGGTCCAGGTTCTGCGCGATGGCCAGCGAGATGGACGAAGGGATCGAGCCGATGAGCAGGTTGTTGCCCTCGCGCGCCAGCTTCTCGGCCACGCGGCGGCCGGCGTCGGGCGTGCCCTCGTCGTCGGCCTCGGCCACCTCGACCTTGCGGCCGTCCACACCGCCTTTGGCATTGGCCTCGTCGGCCGCGAACTTGACGGCGCGCATCACCTCCTCGCCCTGCTGCGCGAACACGCCGGACTTGGAGGACACCAGGCCGACCTTGACCGGCTCCTTGCCCTGGGCCCAGGCGGCCAGGGGCATGGCGGCGCCGGTGGCGACGAGGGCCGCGGCCACGGCGGTGGCGGCGCGGCGCGAGATGGATGGGTTCGAGCTGTGCATGGTTGTGTCTCCTCGGGTGGATGAAGATGTGCGCCGGAAGACGGTCCGGCAGCCGTGTTTGCGGGGTTGCTGCGTGCGGCCTGCGCGTGCGGGCGATGCGCGCGCGGCGTGTGAGTGGCGTATGAGCGGCGTTCTCAGGGGCAGTCAATGGCGCTAGACCATGACGTGCGCCTCCAGGTCCTGCAGGCTTTCGCGGCTGTCGTGCACCGCGCCCTGCGCGATGACGGCGCCCTTGGCCATGGCGTAGTAGCGCTCGGCCACGCGCACCACCAGGCTCATGTTCTGCTCGATGAGCAGCAGCGCCGTACCCTGCGCCGCCACCTGGTTGAAGATGACCGCGAGCTGGTCGACGATGACGGGCGCCAGCCCTTCGGTGGGCTCGTCCAGCAGGATGAGCGAGGGGTTGGCCATGAGGGCGCGGCCCACGGCCAGCATCTGCTGCTGGCCGCCCGAGAGCGCGGTGCCCGGCGTGTGGGCGCGCTCCTGCAGGATGGGAAAGAGCTCGTAGATGCGCGGCACCGTCCAGTGGCCGGGGCGGCCGGTGGCGGCGCCCAGCAGCAGGTTCTCTTCGACCGTGAGGTTGGCCACGATGCGCCGGCCCTGCGGCACCACCACCACGCCGTTCTGCGCCGCGTTGTAGGGCCGCGGGCGCAGCAGGATCTGGCTGCCCACGCGCACCTGGCCGCCGCGCAGGCTGGCCAGGCCCAGGATGGTGTTGACCACCGTGGTCTTGCCCACGCCGTTGCGTCCCACCAGGGCCACGCGCTCGCCCGCGCGCACCTGCAGCGACAGGCCGTGCAGGATGTGGGCCGCGCCATAGAAGGCATCGACGCGGTCGAGTTCGAGCAGGACGCCGTCGTTCATGGCGTTGCGGTGTTTGGTCGTGCTCATGCGGCGCTCCCCAGGTAGGCCTCGCGCACGCGCGGATTGGCGCGCACGGCGGCAGGCTCGCCGCTGGCGATCACGCGGCCGAGTTCGAAGACGGTGACGGCGTCGCTGATGCCGAACACCACGTCCATGTCGTGCTCCACCAGCAGCACCGACACGTTCCAGCGCGAGGTCAGCGCCTTGAGGTGGCGCGCCAGGTCGTGCGATTCCTGCACCGACAGGCCGGCCATGGGCTCGTCCAGCAGCAGCACGGTGGGCCGGCCGACGAGGGCCAGGGCCAGGTCGAGGCGGCGCTGCTCGCCGTAGCCGAGGTCTTCGGCCACGTCATCGGCACGGTGGGCCAGGTTCAACTCTTCGAGCACGGCCTGCGCGTCGGCCTCGCTGTCCTTCGGGTTCATGCAGTGCGAGGCCAGCGCCACCTGCCGGCGCACGCGCATCTGGCCGAAGACGCTGGTGCGCTGGAAGCTGCGCGAGAGCCCCCGCTGGCGCCGCTGCACGGGGCCGAGGGCGCTCACGTCTTCGCCGCGCAGGAAGACCTGACCGCGGGTGAGCCGGCGGCGGCCAGTGATGGCGTCGATGACGGTGGACTTGCCGGCGCCGTTGGGGCCGATCAGGCCGCGGATCTGGCCGCGTTCCAGCGTCAGCTCCACGCCGTCCACCGCTTTCACGCCGCCGTAGTGGATGGCCACGTCGCGGGCCTGCAGCACGTAGTCGCTCATGCCTGTTGTCTCCTGGTTGCGATGCGGCTCAGCGGGCCGAGGTGGCGGGGCGCGCCACGGGCGTGGCGGGTGCGGCCGTGTGGCCGGCACTCGCGGTGGCGGGCGATGCCGCGTCGCGCCGCCTGGGGTTCCACAGCTTCTGCAGCGCTCCGGCGATGCCGGTGGGCGAGAACACGATCACGGTGATCAGCGCCACGCCGAAGATGGCCATCCAGTGCGTGGCCCAGTCGCCCAGCACGTCCTTGAACATGAAGTAGACGATGGCGCCGAGCGGCGGGCCCCACAGGGCCTTGTAGCCACCGACCACGACCATCATCAGCGCCACGCCGGAGACGCTCCAGTGCAGCGCCTCGGGCGAGACGAAGCCGGTGTTGAGCGCCGACAGCAGGCCGGCCACGGCCACCACGCCGGCCGACAGCGCATAGATGGCGGCGCGCGGCAGCAGCGTGCGCAGGCCGATGAAGCGGGCACGTTCCTCGTTGTCGCGCACCGCCTCGGTCACGCTGCCGAAGCGTCCGCGCAGCAGCAGCGCCAGGACCAGCAGCGTGAGCACCAGCACCGTCCAGCACACCATGAAGAGCACGGCCGGCTGCAGCAGCTGCGACTGCGGCACGCCGAAGAGCGTGGAAGGCCAGTTGATGTTCATGCCGTCGGCGCCGCCGGTGAGCCCGCGCGAGCGCGAGGCGGTCAGGAAGAACATCTGCCCGATGGCCAGCGTCATCATGCTGAAGGCCACGCCGGGCACGCGCACGATCACCAGGCCCACCAGCAGCGCGAAGAGCATCAGCGCCGCCAGCGTGGCCACGATGGCCAGCTCGGCCGGCATCCAGCCCAGCTCCATCACGATGCCCACGGTGTAGCCCGACAGCCCGAAGAACACCGCATGGCCGAAGCTGACCATGCCGTTCTGCCGCAGCAGCAAGCCCACGCCCGAGGCGAAGACACCATAGATCACCGCCTGCGTGAACAGCGACAGCAGCGTGCCCGAGCCCACGCCCAGCGCCACCGCGCCCCCCAACGCCAGCGCCACGGCGCCGGCCAGGCCGATACGAACATTGCTTGTCATGAATGCGCTCCTCTGGTTCCCTGATGTCTTCTGCGTGGCGTTCACGTCCGGCTACCGGCAAAGCCGGCGGGTCGCCAGATCAGCACCGCGACCATGATCACGAAGGGCAGGATGGCCGAGAGGTCGGGCAGGTACACCGCGCCCAGCGACTGAACCATGCCCAGCACCATGGCGGCGACGAAGGCGCCGGCCAGCGAGCCCAGGCCGCCCACGACCACCACCACGAAGGAATCGATGATCACGTCGCTGCTCATCGACGGCGACAGCGACAGGAAGGGCGCCGCCACCACGCCGGCCAGGCCCGCGAGGGCGGTGCCCAGGCCCACCACGCCGGCCGACAGCGCATCGGTGTTCACGCCCTGCATGGCGGTGGTGGTCGGGTCGGTGCTGGCGGCCCGCACGAACAGGCCCGCCTTCGAGAAGCGCAGCCAGCCGGTGAGGCCCAGCGCCACCAGCGCGCCGACGCCGATCACCGCCACGCGGTAGGCCGGCAGCGGCGTGCCGAAGAAGTCGATGGAGGTGGCCAGCACGGCGGGTGCCTCCACCGACAGGTTGCTCTTGCCCCAGGTGGTCTGCACGAAGTCCTCGATCACCAGCAGCAGGCCGAAGGTGACCAGCACCACGGTGAGCGGATCGCGGTCCTGCAGCAGCCGGAAGCCGTAGCGGTCGAGCAGCACGCCCAGCAGCGCCATGATGGCCGGCGCCGCCACCAGCGCGGCCCAGAAGTTGTAGCGCAGCGCCACCGAGTAGCCGATGTACGCGCCCAGCATGTACAGCGAGCCGTGCGCGAAGTTCACCACCCGGCGCAGGCCGTAGATGAGCGCCAGGCCCGAGCACATGATGATCAGCAGGGCGCCGTAGACCAGCCCGTTGAAGAGGTTGATGGTCAGCATGAAGGTCGTCTCCGTGATGCGTGTGCGGTGGGAAAGGTGGCGGCCGGGTGCGGCCCGCTCACAGCGGCGCCAGGGCCTGGGCGGGCGCGCCCAGCACGCTCCAGCCGCCGTCGGCGCTGAGCGTGGCGCCGGTCACATAGCTGGCGGCAGGCGAGGCCAGAAAGGCGATGGCTTCGGCGATCTCTTCGGGCTCGGCCATGCGGCCCAGCGGCGTGCGCTCGGCCACCGCGCAGGCATCCACATCGCCGCGCTCGGCCAGAGCCGCGACCAGCGCGGTGCGCACATAGCCGGGCGCCACCGCATTCACGCGGATGCCTTCGCGGGCCCACTCGCAGGCCAGTGCGCGCGTCATGCCCAGCACGCCGGCCTTGGCGGCGCTGTAGGCATTGCGGCCCGGGATGCCGCCGAAGCTGGCGATGGAGCCGATGTTGACGATGGCGCCGCGGTTGCCACGGGCATCGCGCGGCTGCTCGCGCATGAAGCCCAGCACGGCCTGCGTCATGAGGAAGCTGCCGCGCAGGTGCACGGCCAGCACGCGGTCGAAGCCCTCGGCCGTCTGCGCCAGTGTGGGCGCGGCCTGCTCGCCGATGCCGGCGTTGTTGACCAGGGCGTCGATGCGGCCGAGCGCGGTCTGCGCGGCGGCCACCGCCACCTGGACGGAACCGGCATCGCTCACGTCGCAGCCCAGGCCCAGGTGCTGCGGGCCCAGCTCGGCGGCGCGGGCCTGCGCGGCCTCGGTGCGCAGGTCCAGCAGGGCCACGCGCCAGCCCCGCTGCGCAAGGCACTGCGCAGTGGCCCAGCCGATGCCGTCCGCGGCGCCGGTGATCAGCGCCGTGCCGGCTGTTGAATGGGGTTGGCCGAGGGTCGGCATGTCTGTCTCCTGTCGTCGTTGCTCTGGTGGCAAGGCTGCGGGCGGGGCCCGCGCCAACCGGACTTTCGAGGCCGCCGGTCATGGCTGCGTGTGGGGGTGGATTCTTCGATCCCTGCCCTGGGGCTGCTTCGACATTTCCGGCCATTCGCCGGACTTTTCGTGCATGAGGGACTGGGGTTTGCCCGGTCTGTCATGCACGTGTGGCGCGTGGCGGCTAGGGGGTGACGGCCTCGCGCAGGCGCGAGCCCGCATGCCGCGCCGCCAGGTGCGCGAAGACGAGGCCCGGGCCGAGGGTGATGCCCGGCGCCGTGTAGACGCCGCCCATGATCGAGTGCATGTCGTTGCCCACCGCATAGAGGCCCGCGATGGGCTGGCCCTGCGCGTCGAGCACGCGCGCGTCGGCGTCGGTGGCAAAGCCTTGGGCCGCGCCGATGTCGCCCGGATAGAGGCGCACGGCATAGAAGGGCCCTTCTTCCAGCGGACCGAGGCAGGAGTTGGGTCCGGGCCATGCCGGGTCGCCCAGGTTGCGCTGGTAGGCGGTCTCGCCGCGGTGGAAGTCGCTGTCCACGCCGCTGCGCGCCAGGGTGTTGAAGCGCTCGACCGTGGCCTGCAGACGCTGCGCATCGATGCCCAGGGCCTGCGCCAGGCCGGCCAGCGTGTCAGCCTGCGTGAGGTAGCCATCGGCCAGGAAGGGCGCGAGGCCCTTGCCACCCGGGCGCACCATGCCCAGGCCGTACTTGCGCAGGGCCGCGGCATCGCAGATGAGGAAGGCGGGGACGGAGGGCTGCCCGTCGGCACCGGGCTGCTGCATGGCCAGGCCGAAGAGGTGGTACGAGGTGCTTTCGTTGACGAAGCGCTCCCCCGCGGCATTGACCGTGAGCACGCCCGGCTTGGCGCGGTCCATGACGAAATGCGGGAACAGGGCGGTGCTGCCATCGCTGCGCATGCGGCGCGAGACCGGGGCCCAGAAGGCCGTGCTCATCGCACCGCTGCCGTAACGCGCGCCCACGGCCTCGGCCAGCGTGTGGGCCTCGCCGGTGTGGCCGGGCGCGCCGGGGCACCAGCCGATGTCGGCACCGGGCAGCAGGGCCTGCCGTCGCTCGGGGTGGCGGTTGAAGCCGCCGCTGGCCAGCACCACGCCAGCGCGTGCGGCCACGCTGCGGCGCTGGCCGCGCTGGGCCAGCACCACGCCGTCGACGCCGGTGTCGCTGCGCTGCAGCCGCATCAGCTCGGTCTCCATGGCGAGCGTGACGTTGGGCAGGCGCGAGAGCGAATACAGCAGCCGCCCCACCAGCGCATTGCCCATGACCAGCCGCGTGCCGCGCGCATGGCGCAGGCGGTCGCGGCCATGGCGCGCCAGGAGGCGCACCGAATGCCGCAGCGAGGCGAAGGACTTCGTCATGCCCAGCAGGTGGTTGATGTCGGTGCGGTCGACCATCATGCCGCCCAGCACGGTGAACTCGGGGATGGGCGGACGCAGCAGCGCGAACCACTCGCCCAGCAGCCGGCCGTCGAAGGGCAGCGGCTCCAGCGCACGGCCGGCGACGGTCGAGCCTTCGAGGTCGGAGATGTAGTCGGGGTGCCGGGGGTAGGCGCGGAGCTTGACCTCGGTGCGTGACGCCAGTTGGGCGATGGCTTCGGCGCCGTGGTCCAGGAAGGCCTGGCGCAAGGCGCGCGGCGAGTGCTCGCCGATGGCGTTGTCGAGGTAGCGCGCGGCCTCGGCCAGCGTGTCGGCCGGGTTGACCGCGGCGCCTTCGCGCGTGCCGGGCACCCAACAGGTGCCGGCCGACAGCGCGGTGGTGCCGCCCACATGCGCGGTGCGCTCCACCAGCAGCACCTGCTGACCGTCGAGGGCCGCGAACAGGGCCGCGGCCATGCCGGCGCCGCCCGCGCCGATGACCACCAGGTCGAAGGCCGCGCCTTCGGGCAGATCGGCCAGCGTCTGCAGCCGCTTCACGACTGGGGCTCCGCCAGGAAGTCGACCATCAGGTCGCGCACGCGGGCAAACATGTCGGTGCCGGTGGCGGTGCCCAGCCCACGCGCACGGGCGGCGGCGATCAGGGGCGTGACGGCCGGCTGCGTGACCACGCAACCCACGAAGGCGTCGGGCGCCAGCCGCTGCACGTCCACGGGCAGCGGGTCGTCGTCGCGCATGCCGGCGGGCGAGGCGTTGACCACCAGCTGGTAGCCGGCCGGATCGGCCGAGCCGACGCCGACGGGGCAGCGGCCCAACCCCGCCAGTCGTGCCACCAGCGCGTCACGGCGGGCGATGTCGCCGTCGTGGATGTCCAGCGACGCAACGCCGGCCATCACCAGCGCATGGGCGATGGCCGAGCCGGCGCCGCCCGCGCCCACCAGCAGCGCGCGGCGGCCCTCGGGCTCGCCGCCGCGGTCGCGCAGCGCGGCCACCATGGCCAGGCCGTCGAACATGTCGCCATGCCAGCGGCCGTCGGCAGTGCGGCGCATCGTGTTGGTGGCGCCGAGGAAGGCCGCGCGCTCCGACAGCGTGGCGCACAGCGCCGCGCAGGCGAACTTGTGGGGCACGGTGACGATGACGCCGTCCACGTTCTTGGCCAGCGAGACGCCGGCCAGCCAGGTGTCCAGGTCGGCCGGCGCCACATGGGCGGGCATGACCATGGAGTCCATGCCGCGCTCGGCAAAGGCCTGCGTGACGCCCGCGGGCGATTTCACCTGCGCGATGGGATCTCCCACGATGAAGTGGACGCGCGTGGCGCCGCTGAGCTGGGGCTCGGACATTGGCTGTCTCCTGGATGTTCGGGTCTGCCGGCGAAGGTGGCGGCAGCGTTGGCGGCGATCCTATCGATAAATGGAATTATGTTCAACTATTGAACTTCATTTCAAATCCACCTACAGTCGCGGCCAAGGAGACATCCCGCCCATGCCCCAGAAGGCCCCCATCGCGCTCATCGGCGCCGGCGTCATCGGCCGCACGCACATCGACCGCCTGCAGCAAAGCAGCCGGGCGCGGCTGTGCGCCATTGCCGATCCCACCGAGGCCGGACGGGCGCTGGCCGAAGCGGCGGGCGTGCCCTGCTTCGCCAGCCATGCCGAGCTGCTGGCCGCCCACCGGCCCGCGGGCGCCATCGTGGCCACGCCCAACGCCACGCACGTGCCGGTGGCGCTGGACTTCCTGGCCGCGGGCGTGCCGGTGCTGGTCGAGAAGCCGGTGGCCGGCACGGTGGAAGACGCCCGCCACCTGGCCGAGGCCCAGGCCGCGCGCGGCGTGCCGGTGCTGGTGGGCCACCACCGGCGGCACAACCCCATCCTGCAACGTGCCCGCCAGCTGCTGCAGGAGGGCCGGCTGGGCCGCGTGGTGGCCGCGCAGGCCATGGCCACCTTCCTCAAGCCTGATTCCTACTTCGAGGCCGCCTGGCGGCGCCAGAGCGGCGGCGGGCCGGTGCTGATCAACCTGATCCACGACATCGACATGCTGTGCTTCCTGCTGGGCGAGGTGGCATCGGTGCAGGCCTTCGCCAGCCGGGCGACGCGCGGCTTCGACGTGGAGGACACGGCTGTGGCCAGCCTGCAGTTCGCCAGCGGCGCGCTGGGCACGGTGATGGTGTCGGACACCGCCACCGCGCCCTGGTGCTGGGACTTCTGCGCCGGCGAGCAGCCGCAGTACCCGCGGCAGGCCGTCAACTCGCACTTCATCGCGGGCACGCAGGGCTCGCTGTCGCTGCCCGATCTGTCGCTGTGGCATTACGCGGGCGATCGCAGCTGGCATGCCGAGATGACGCGCACCCAGACCGCCGTGCATGCCGCCGACCCCTATACCCGCCAGCTCGACCACTTCGTCGACCTGATCGAAGGCCGCGCCACGGTGCCGCTGTGCAGCGCCGCGGACGGCCTGCGCACCCTGGCCGCCACGCTGGCCCTCCATGACGCCGCCGTGCGCGGCGCCACCGTGGCGCTGGGCTGATCCGGCTGTGCGCATCCTGTACGCTGCCCGCCTCATTCCAAGACCACGAGAAGGACATCTCCGATGAGCGGCGTACTCGATCGAACCCTGGGCATCCTCGAACTGCTGGCGCGCCACGGCGAAGGGCTGGAGCTGGCCGCCATCGCCGACACGCTGAACATGCCGCGCAGCGCCGCCCACCGCCTGCTGGCCGACCTGACGCGCACCGGCTACGTGCGCCAGACGCGCGAGCTGGGCTCGTACATGCTGACCACCAAGCTGTCATCGCTGGGCCTGTCCTTCCTCAGCCACAGCGGCATCGTCGACTTCTCGCAGCCGCTGCTGGATCGGCTGGCGCAGCTGTCGGGCGAGCTGGCGCGGCTGTCGGTGATCGACGGCGAGCGCCTGACCTGGGTGGCCCGCGCCCAGGGCGCCCGCCAGGGCCTGCGCTACGACCCCGACATGGGCAGCGATGCGCGGCTGTCGTGCTCGTCTTCAGGCCTGGCCTGGATGGCGGCGCTGAGCGACGACGAAGCCATCGCCCTGGCCACCCGGCAGGGCCTGGGCCGGCCCGAAGAGTACGGCCCCAATGCGCCGCGCACGGTGCAGGAGATGATGGCCATGGTGCACGCCACGCGCGAGCGCGGCTATGCCCTCACCATCGACACCTACACGCCGGGCCTGAGCACCATCGGCGCCGTGGTGCAGCCCGTCGGCCGGCCGCCCATCGGCGCCATCACCGTCGCCGGGCCCACCGTGCGCTTCACCGAGGAGCGCATGCGCGCCCTCGCCCCCGAACTGCTGGAGACGGCCGCGCAGATGGCGGCCGCCAGCGGCACCTCGCCCTTCTTCCAGAAGACGGCACCGGCCGGTCCGCCAGGCCGTCTTCCGATTTACGCCGCCTGACGGCACCCTTCATGCCTGCCCGCCCGACCGACGCCCCCGCCGCCACCTCTGCACGCACCCTGACCTGCGACCTGCTGGTCATCGGCTCGGGCGCGGGCGGCCTGGCCACCGCGGTGACGGCGGCGCAATTGGGGCTGAAGGTGGTGGTGGTCGAGAAGGAGCCGCAGTTCGGCGGCACCACGGCCTGGAGCGGTGGCTGGATGTGGGTGCCGCGCAATCCGCTGGCGCGTGCGGCGGGCATCGACGAGCCGCTGGAGGAACCACTGGCCTACCTGCGCCACGAGCTGGGTGCGCAGTTCGACGAGGCCCGCGCCCGCACCTTCCTCACGCAGGCGCCTCGCATGGTGGAGTTCTTCCGCCGCCGCACCGCCCTGCAGTTCATCGACGGCAATGCGATTCCCGACTTCCATGGCCGCAGCCCGCATGCGGGCACGGGCGGCCGATCGGTCTGCGCCGCACCCTTCGACGGCCGGCGCCTGGGTGCGCGGCTGCGCGACCTGAAGCCGCCGCTGCCCGAGACCACGCTGTGGGGCATGGGCATCGCCTCGGGCCGGGAGCTGCGGCACTTTCTGGACGCGACGACCTCGCCCGCGTCCTTCCTGTACGTGACGCGGCGCGTATTGGCCCATGCGCGCGACCGGCTGCTGCATGGCCGTGGGCGGTGCCTGGTCAACGGCAATGCGCTGGTTGCGGCGCTGGCCGCCTCGGCGCTGGAGGCTGGCGTGCAGATCCTCACCGCCCATCCCGCGCGCCGGCTGCTGGACAAGGACGGCCGTGTGGCCGGGGCCGAGGTGATGTCGCCCCGGGGCCCGCTCGCCATCGAGGCCGCACGCGGCGTGGTGCTGGCCTGCGGTGGATTCCCGCACGACGCGGCGCGCAAGGCCCGCCTGCTGCCGCATGCCGGCCCCGAGGGCCTCGACCATCACTCCGCCGCCAGCCCGGGCAATACGGGCGATGGACTGCGGCTGGGCGAAGCCGCGGGCGGCCGCATGGCCACCGGGCTGCTGCAGGCCGCCGCGCTGGCGCCCGTCTCGCTGGTGCCGCGCAAGGACGGCAGCACCGGCCACTTTCCTCACCTGATCGAACGCGCCAAGCCCGGGCTGATCGCCGTGCGTGCCAACGGCCGGCGCTTTGTCAACGAAGCCGACTCGTACCACGACTTCATGCAGGGCCTGCTGGCCGCCACGCCGCCCGGCGAGCCGGTGCAGGCCTGGCTGGTGTGCGACCGCGACTTCTTCCGCCGCTTCGGCCTGGGCGCCGCCAAGCCCTGGCCGATGCCCACCTACGGCTGGCGCAAGCGCGGCTACCTGCGCCGCGGCCGCACGCTGGCTGAGCTGGCCACCGCCTGCGGCATCGACGCGGCAGGGCTTGCCGACACCGTCGCCCGCTACAACGCCATGGCCGCCACCGGCCGCGACCTCGACTTCGGCAAGGGCGAGACGGCCTACAACCGCATCCAGGGCGAGGCCCGCCCCGGCCAGCCCAATGCCTGCATGGCCCCGCTGCAGCGCGGCCCCTTCTATGCGGTGCGCGTGGTGGCCGGCAGCCTGGGCACCTTTGCCGGACTGCGCGTGGACACGCAGGCCCGCGTGCTCGATGACCACGACCGGCCCGTGCCCGGCCTCTATGCCGCCGGCAACGACATGGCCAGCCTGATGGGCGGCCACTACCCCAGCGGCGGCATCACGCTGGGCCCGGCCATGACTTTCGGCTTCATCGCCGGCCACCACGCGGCCGGCGTGCCGCTGGAGCCACCTTCGGCGCCTGCGCGTTCGGCCGCCACGGCGCCCCACTCCCTTCACGAGGAATCCATCGCATGCACTACTACGAACTCGCCACGCTGACCCTGCCCATGGGCACCGCCGGCACGGCCGCCACCGCCGTCCAGGCCTTCGCCACCGCACCCGAGGCGCAGGGCCAACTGCTGGGCTGCTGGTTCACCGACATCGGCGTGCTCAACCAGATGCTGGTGCTGCGCGGCTTCGACAGCCTGGGCGCGCTGGAGGCCGAGCGCGCCCGCACGCAGGCCAGCGCCAGCCCCTTCGGCTGCGGCGAGATCTACCAGCGGCTGGAGCAGCACAGCTACCGCGGCTTCGACTGGATGAAGCCCGCGAGGCCCAGTGCCGAGTCAGGCATCCAGGGGCCGGTCTACGAGATCCGCACCTACGGCATCAAGCCGGGCGGCACGCAGCCCACCATCGACCTGTGGCAGGAATACCTGCCGCCGCGCGAGAAGCTCTCGCCCTGCGTGGTGGCCATGGTGGCGCTGGACGGCGCCGCGCGCTTCACCAACATCTGGGCCTACCCCACGCTGGACGCGCGCAGCCGCGCCCGCGCCGACGCGGTGGCCCAGGGCATCTGGCCGCCCAAGGGCGGGCCGGCCCACCTGACCACCGAGATGGTCTCGACCATCGCGATGCCCACGGCCGTCTCGCCGATGAAGTGACGCAGCGACCATGGTCCGCCCGCTTTCCCTCGCCTACCTGAGCAGCCACCGCTGCACGCCCGCCGAGGCGGTGCGCCTGGCCGCGCAGACCGGCTACGGCTTCGTCGGCCTGCGCCTCTGGCCCAACGCACCGGGCGCGCAGCAGCAGCACCTGATCGGCCAGCCGGCCGCGCTGCGCGAGGCCCAGGCCGCCTTGCGCGACACCGGCGTGGGCGTGTTCGACCTGGAGATCATCCGCATCGACGCCGACTTCGACCCGCACCGCTGGGACCCGCTCTACGACATCGGCGCCGCGCTGGGCGCCCGCGCCATCCTGGTGGCCGGCGACGACGGCGACGAGGCCCGGCTGACGCAGAACTACGCCCGCCTGTGCGAGGTGATGAAGCCCTTCGGCATGACGGCCGACCTGGAGTTCATGCCGTGGACCGGCGTGCGCGATGCCGCCGCCGCGCTGCGCGTGGTGCGCAACGCCGGATCGCCGGGCAATGCGGGCATCCTGGTCGACGCCCTGCACTTCGGCCGCAGCAGCAGCACGCTGGCGGACATCCGCGCCATTCCGCGCGCGCTGCTGCACTACGCGCAGATCTGCGATGCCGAGGCCGGCACGCACTTCAGCACCGACGAGATGATCCACACCGCACGCTGCGCCCGGCTGCTGCCCGGCGAAGGCAGCATCGAACTGCATGGTCTCTTCGCCGCCCTGCCGGCCGACCTGCCCGTGAGCGTGGAGGTGACGAACCATGCGCGCGAGGCGCAGGAGCCGCCGGCCGAGTGGGCGGCGCAGTGCCTGCGGGCGTCGATGCCGTTCGTGAGTTGACCGCAGCGCTGCACATCTCGCCATGCTGATCCCCGCCAACCGCATTTCGCGCCTGCCCTTCTTCTTCGGCGCCCGCTGGTTCAGCAGTGCCTAGCCTTGAGCGTGGCCTGACTCCCTCTCCCTTTGGGAGAGGGTTGGGGTGAGGGCCGCGGCCTTTATCTGCCCCGCAGCCCATCCACCGCCCAGGCCCCTCACCCCACCTCTCCCCAGAGGGGAGAGGCGCAAACCCGACACATCGCGCATGGCCTCCTTCAGCGGCCATCGCCCTTCCTTTGCCCATTCATTCATCGCCAGACACCATGGACTTCGCCCTCAACGACGAACAGAAGATGATGATCGACACCGTCCGTCGATTCATCGCCGAGGAACTGCATCCCCTGGAGCAGACCCTCGAGGACCACGGCGCCCTGCCGCGCGCGCAGGCGCAGGCCATTCACGACAAGGCCCGCGCGCTGGGCCTGTATGCCCTCAACATGCCGGCCGAACTGGGCGGCGGCGGGCTCTCCAACCTGGACCGCGTGCTCTGCGAGGAGCAGTTCGGCCACACCAGCGACCAGCTGATCCGCCGCGCCTTCGGCAACGTCTACGAGCCGCTGCTGCATTGCCGCGGCGACCAGGTCGAACGCTGGCTCAAGCCCTCGGTGGAAGGCACGCGCACCTGCGCCATCGCCATCACCGAGCCCGGCGCCGGCTCCGACGCGGCGGGCATCAAGACCCATGCTAGGAAGACCGACGCCGGCTGGGTGCTCAACGGCGGCAAGCACTTCATCAGCGACGGCGAATGGAGCGACTTCTTCCTCGTCTCGGCCCGCACGGGCGAGAAGGAGATCAGCATGTTCATGGTCGACAAGGGCCTGCCCGGCTTCACCGTCGGCAAGGACCAGCAGATGATGGGCCTGCGCGGCACGCCGCACGTGGAGCTCTTCTTCGACAACGTGCCGCTGGAAGACGCCGCCCTGCTGGGCGCGCAGGGCCAGGGCTTCAAGCTGGCGATGGGGGCGCTGAACGTGGTGCGCCTGGCCCAGGTGGGCGCCCGCGCCGTGGGCAAGGCCAGCCATGTGTGCGAGCTGATGCTGCAGTACGCCGGCGAGCGCCGGCAGTTCGACACCCGCATCGGCGACTTCCAGATGGTGCAGCAGATGCTGGCCGACAGCGTCATCGAGATCAACGCCGCGCGCTGGATGGTCTACCAGGCCGCCTGGATGCTGGACCAGGGCTTCGATGCCCGCGAGCAGATCGCCATGGTCAAGGTGCATGCGGCCGAGACGCTGGGCCGCGTGGTGGACCGCGCGGTGCAGGTCTTCGGCGGCATGGGCTTCTGCAAGGAGCTGCCCATCGAGCGCTACTACCGCGATGCGCGCATCTACCGCATCTTCGACGGCACCAGCGAGATCCACCGCGGCGTGATCGCCAAGTCGGCATTGCGCAAGGGCGCGGCCCTGTTCGACATCCACCGTTGAGGCCCGCGATGGCAGACGGCAAATTCATGACGGCCGCCGAGGCGGTGGCCCTGATCCGCGATGGCGACACCGTGGGCCTGATGGGCGGCGGCGGGGGGCTGATGGAGGCCACGCACCTGTTCGAGGCCGTGCAGGCCCGCTTCCTGGCCACGCAGGCGCCGCGCAACCTGACGTTGGTGCATGCGCTGGGCATCGGCGACAAGAAGACCAAGGGCATGAACTGCTTCGCGCACGAAGGACTGGTGCGGCGCGTGATCGGCGGCCACTGGGTGTGGTCGCCGGCCATGCAGCAGCTGGCGCTGGAGAACCGCATCGAGGCCTACATCCTGCCGGGCGGCGTGAGCAGCCAGCTGCTGCGCGAGATCGGCGCCGGCCGGCCCGGCCTGATCAGCCATGTGGGCCTGGGCACCGTGTGCGACCCGCGTCACGGCGGCGGCCGCATGAACGCCGCGGCCCAGGACGACCTGGCGGAGGTGCTGACCCTCGATGGCCGCGAATGGCTGCGCTACAAGCCCTTCCCCATCCATGTGGCGCTGGTGCGCGCCAGCGCGGCCGACGAGGACGGCAACATCAGCTTCGAGCACGAGGCCGCCAATCTCGATGCGCCCTCGCTGGCGCTGGCCGCACGCAACAGCGGCGGCCGCGTGATCGTGCAGGTGGCCGAGCGGCTGCCGCGCGGCGCGCTCAAGGCGCGCGAGGTGCGCATTCCCTCGGCCTGGGTCGATGCCATCGTGGTCGACCCGGCGCAGCGCACCAGCTACGACATTCCCTTCGACCCGGCCTTCAGCGGTGAGCTCACCGGCGCCGCCCGCGCGCAGAGCGAGGCCGCCGACCATGCCCGCGAACTGGCCGCGGCGCAGGAGGTCTTCGGCGAGCGCCAGGCCGTGGCGCGCCGCGCCGCCGTGGAGCTGTTCAACACCGACAAGGCGCGGCCCGTCATCAACTACGGCGTGGGCGTACCCGACGCGGTGGCCAAGCTGATCGCGGCGCGCAACGAGCAGCATCGCATCTACCAGACCATCGAGCACGGCACCTACGGCGGCACGCTGATGGACGGCGTGCTCTTCGGCTATGCGCGCAATGCCACGGCCATGCTGGACGCGGCCACGCAGTTCGACTTCTATGGCGGCGGCGGCCTGGACGTGGCCTTCCTGGGCTTCGGCGAATTCGACGAGGAAGGCTGCGTGAACGTGTCGCGCCTGGGCGGCGTGACCGTGGGGCCGGGCGGCTTCATCGACATCGCGCAGAACGCACGCAAGGTGGTGTTCTGCGGCACGCTGGCGGCCAAGGGCGTGAAGCTGGCCACTGGTGACGGCCGGCTGCGGGTGCTGCAGCAGGGCGCGGTGAGGAAGCTCGTCAAGCGGGTGGACCAGATCACCTTCAGCGGCCCGCAGGGCGTGGTGCGCGGCCAGCAGGTGCTCTACCTCACTGAGCGCGCCAGCTTCCGCCTGACGCCCGAGGGCGTGGAGCTGTTCGAGATCGCACCCGGCGTGGATCTGCAGCGCGACGTGCTGGACCAGATGGAATTCATGCCCCGGCTCGCGGCGGAGATCGGGGTGATGGATGGGGGTCACTTCACGGCGCCCACCGGCCATTTATCGCATCTACAATAATTCGATGGGGAGGCGACTGATCTGGGACGAAGCCAAGCGTGCAGCCAATCTGCGCAAGCACGGGTTGGACTTCGCCGACGCCCATCGGGTGCTCGACTCGCGCTACCGGCTCGACGTCGACGTCCAACGCGGCGGCGAGTTGCGGGTCATGTCTTTCTCGTATGTGCTAGAGGTCCTGGCGGTACTGACCGTCGTTCACACCGACCGCGACGGCGCGGCCAGGATCATCAGCTTCCGCCCCGCCAGCCGCGAAGAATGCGAGGTCTACGATGAGTGGCTCGAAAGTGAATGAGATGTCCCGCGCGCAAGTCGCTGCCGCTGTGCGGGCCTTGCCGAAGGACCGGCACCTCGTCTGGGACGGCGAGGATGAAGTAGACCGCCCGCTCTCGCGCGAGGAGATGAAGGCGGGCATGCAGGCAGCAGCGCGCCGGCGCGGGCGTCCGGCCGGCTCCGCCACCAAGGAGCAGGTGGCCATCCGCATCGACCATGAGGTGCTCGCAGCCTTCCGTGCGAGTGGCCCCGGTTGGCAGACCCGGATGAACGACGCGCTGAAGGAGTGGCTCGAAACGCACCGGGCCGGATGAGGCCCTACGCCCCGGCCACCCACCCCGGCATCGCCACCGCCCGGATCAGCCGCGTCTCCTGCGCCGTGATCAGGTGGCCCGAGGCGGCAAGGTAGCGCGCGAAGTCGGGATGCGCGTCCCGTGCGGCGCTGCGGCGTTCGTAGTCGGCCAGGTCTTCGTAGGCCCAGAAATGCACGAACTGGTTCTGCGGACCGACCAGGCTGGTCCAGAAGCCCAGCGGATGGCCCAGGGTCTGCATCAGCACCGGCATGGCCAGTTCGTTGAAGACCTGCAGGAACTCGGGCATCTTGCGCAGCGCGATGGTGTAGATGCGGTGGTCCACCAGCGGCTTGCCCGGCGGCGCCGCGATGGCGGGCGGTGCGGACACGGCGGCAGCGTTCATACGGCCACCTCTTCCCGCGCCGGCACGACGGCGGCAGGCACCGCGCGCGGCGCCAGGGCCTGGTCGGCGATGTGGTGGGCCGTGAGATAAGCGAAGGTCATGTTGGGTCCATGGGTGATGCCGGCCCCAGGATACGCGCCGCCCATCATGCTCGCGCGGTCGTTGCCGGTGGCATACAGGCCCGGGATCGGCTGACCGTCGCGTCGCAACACCTCGCCCGCCAGGCTGGTCTGCAGACCATCGAAGGTGCCGAGGTCGCCCATCACCACCCGCACGGCATAGAAGGGCCCCTGCGCCACGGGTGCGACGCAGGGGTTGGGCCGGTGTTCGGGATCGGCCAGGTAGCGGTTGAAGGCGGTCTTGCCGCGACCGAAGGCCGGGTCCTCGCCGCGTTCGGCCGGCGGGTTGTAGGCGCGCACCGTGGCTTCCAGGCCCTGCGGGTCGATGCCCGCCTCGGCCGCCAGTTCGGCCAGCGTTCGGCCCTGCAGCAGGTAGCCGCTGCGCAGGTGCGGGCCGATGGGCAGGGGTGCGGGCTTGACGTAGCCCAGCCCGTACTTGGCCAGGCAGGCCTTGTCGCAGACCAGCCACATGACCGTTTCCGTCTGGCCTTCGCAGGCGCGGGTGAGTGCCGCGCCCACGTCGTGGTACGACTCCGATTCGTTGCAGAAGCGCCGGCCGTTCTTCAGCACCGCGATCACGCCGGGCTTGTAGCGGTCGAGCAGGTGCGGGAAGACGCCGAAGCGGCCACCACCCAGCGGCACGCGCGAGACGGGCATCCACGCCGCGCTGTCGGCATAGCGGATGTCGGCCACGCCGCCGGCGGCCTCGGCCAGATTGACGCCGTCGCCCGTGTTGCTCTCGGGCGTGGGCGACAGGTGTTCGCCACCGCGACGCACATGCGGATAGGCCTGGGCGATGCGTTTGGCGTCGTGCGGAAAGCCGCCGCAGGCCAGCACCACGCCATGGCGGGCGCGCAGCTCGCGCGGGCCACCCTCGCCCTCCACGCGAACGCCGGTGATGCGGCCGCCCTCTTCCAGCAGGCCGCGGACGGGCGTGCTGGTGAGGATGGGAATGCCCAGATCCAATGCCGAGCGCGCCAGCCGTGCGGCCAGCGCGTTGCCGCTCGTGACCTGGACGCCGCGGCGGTAGAGTGCCAGCTCCTTGATGTGCGTGGCCAGGCGCCGCGCAACATAGAGCGCGGAGGTCAGCGACTTCGTCGCGCGGAAGAAGTGCTTCAGGTCCGCGTTGGAGGAGTTGAACATCATGCCGATGAAGGTGATGGTCTCCAGCGGCGGCTTGAGCCGCGCCATGTCCTCGCCCAGGCCGCGGATGTCGTAGGGCGCGGCCAGGATCGAGCGCCCGACCTGCGCGCCGCCGGGGGCGTCGCAGTGGTAGTCGGGGTACAGCGTGGGCACGAACTGCATCTGCGTCTCGCGCTGCAGGAAGTCGACCATGGCCGGGCCGTGCTCGATGAAGGCCTGGGCGGTGGCCTCGTCGTAGAAGCGCCCGCTCTCCTGCATGAGGTAGGTGCGCACGGCCTCGCGCGTGTCGGCCGGGTTCTGCTGCCGGCCATGCGGGCCCATCGGAATCCACAGCACGCCGCCCGACAGCGCCGTGGTGCCGCCGAAGACGGGCTCCTTCTCCAGCACGGCCACGGTCAGGCCGCGCTTCTTCGCGGTGATGGCGCAGGTCAGCCCGGCCGCGCCGGAGCCGACGACCAGCAGGTCGAAATCCTTGCTCATGGAATGTCTCCTTATTGCTTGTTGAAACCAGGGCGAGGGACCATGTCCATCAGCATGTTGGCCATGCCGCCGTCGACGAGGATCTCCGCGCCGTTGACATAGGCCGAGCGCGGGCTGGCCAGGAAGAGCGCGACATCGGCGATGTCCTCGGGCTCGCCGATGCGGCGGCTGGCCGTCATGGCGGCGCGTCGGGCCTCGAAGCCGGGCTCTTCGTAGAACTTCGCGGACAGGGCCGTGCGGATCATGCCGGGCAGTACCGCATTGCTGCGCACCCCGTGCGGACCCCACTCCACGGCCAGTTGGCGCGACATCAGCAGCACGCCAGCCTTGCTGGCGCTGTAGGCCCCGCTGCCGCTCTGCGGAAAGCGGCCCGAGATGGAGGCCACGTTCACGATGCTGCCGCGGCCGGCCGCGCGCATGTCCGCGCCGAAGGCCCGCGCGCACAGCAGGTAGCCGCCCAGGTTGATGCCCAGCACCTCGTTCCATTGCGCCAGGCCCACGTCGGCCAGGCCGCCGGCACGCAGCAGGCCGGCGTTGTTGACGAGCACGTTGCACGGCCCCAGCGACTCGCGCACCTGCGCGGCGGCGGCTGCCACGGCGGCCTCGTCGGAGATGTCGCAGGCAATGGCCAGCGCCTGCGCATCGAAGTCCTGCTGCAGCCGGTGCGCCATGGCGGCGCAGCCCTCGGCATCGCGGTCCAGCAGGGCCACGCGCGCGCCGGCCTGGGCCAGGGCTCGGGCGATGGCGGCGCCGATGCCGCTGGCCGCGCCGCTGACCACGCAGACCTGCTGCGCGAGCCCCAGCCAGTGGGCGGATGCGCCGGCCGCAGCGGGCGAGGCGGTGGACGGATGGGCCGTGGAAAGGGCCGTCATGGCGATGTCTCCTGTTGTCGTGATGCCGAGGGAATTCTGGGCGTCGCCACCGGCCATCGCTTTGACGATTCCAGCCAAGACCCGGACAATTCCGGCGCATGGCGCGCGCGATTCCCAACTACTCGCTCTATGGCGACCAGGCCAGTCCCGGCTGGCTCGCGAGCTTCGACTTCGAGTGGATCCCGCAACGCTCGAAGCCCTACAACTGGGACATCCAGCCCCATACCCACGATGCCTTCCTTCAGCTGCTGGTGCTGCAGCAGGGCCGCGTGCGGGTGCTGGTGGACCACGAGCGGCTGGAGGCCGAGGCGCCCTGCCTGGTCCTCGTTCCCGCACAAACCGTGCACAGCTTCCGCTTCTCCGACGACACCGACGGCCCGGTGGTGACGGCCGCGCAGCGGCCCCTGGAATCGCTGGCCGACCTGGTGATGCCGGCCCTGCGCGAGACGCTGCGCACGCCGCAGCTGATGCCGCTGACGGCCGACGAGCTGGCGCGGCTGATGCCGCTCTTCCACGCCATCGAGGCCGAGCACCGGCTGGCCGACACGGGCCACACCGCGGCCGGCATGTCGCTGCTCACGGCCCTGCTGGTGCAGGTGGCGCGGCTGCACCGGTTGAAGAAGGAGCATTTGGCGCGGCCGCGCTCGCGCCGCGCCGAGCAGATCGAGACCTTCCGCCGCCTGGTCGACGCGCGCTACCGCGAGCACCTGCCGGTGCCCGCCTATGCCGAGCTGCTGGGCATCACGGCCGGACAGCTCACGCGGCTGTGCCGAGAGGTGCTGGGGCTGTCGAGCCTGGACGTGATCAATGCGCGCCTGCTGCACGAGGCGCAGCGCGAGCTGATCTACACGCCCAACAGCATCAAGCAGATCGCCGTGAGCCTGGGCTTCGGCGACGAGGCCTACTTCGGCCGCTTCTTCCGCAAGCACAAGGGGCTGACGCCGCGCGAGTACCGGGCCCAGGCGCTGGCGGAATGGTCCGAGGACGCAGCCGGCTGAGGTCGAGCGCCGCCGCAACGTGGCTTTCCCGCGCGGCCATCCCACGTGGCTGGGCTTGCAGAGGCCGGCATACTCGCCGGCTGCCCTGTTCATTCATCGCACCGCTGCTTCCATGACTGCCATCACCGACCTCGGCCAGCAACTGGCCACCGCCTTCACCGCTGCCCGCCGCATTGCACCCACGGGCTGGCTACCAACCGATGCCGCCGAGGCCTACGCGGTGCAGGACGCCATCCTCGCCCACCTGGGCAGCGGCATCGGTGGCTGGAAGGTCGGCGCGCCCAATGCCGAGGCCGAACCCAACTGCGCACCGCTGCCTGCGTCCGGCATGCACGCCTCCGGCGCCGTGCTGCCGGCCGCGCGTTTCGCGGCGCGCTGGGTCGAGCTGGAGGCCGCCCTGCGCGTGGGCAAGCTGCTGGAAGTGCGGCAGGACATGCCCACGCCCAACGAACTCGCCAGCTTCTTCGACGCCGTGGTGCCCACGATCGAATGCGTGGAAAGCCGCCTGGCCGCCGGCCGCGAGGCACCCGCGCCGCTGCGGCTGGCCGACCTTCAGAGCCACGGCGCGCTGGTCGTCGGCGAGGCGGCCCCGCTCGCCCCATCGGCCCTGGACCTGCGCACCCTGCAGGCCACGCTCAAGTTCGGCGATGCCGAGGCGGCGCGCACCACGGGCGGCAATCCGGCGCAGGACGTGTGGCGGCTGGTGGGCTGGCTGGCCCGGCATTGCACCGAGCGTGGCGTGCCGCTGGCGCCCGGGCAGATCGTCACGACGGGCTCGTGCACGGGGCTGCTGGCAGCGCCCGTGGACACCGACGTGGTCGGTGCCATCGAAGGGCTGGGCGAGGTGCGGCTGCGCTATTCGGCCTGAGGCGCGCCGAGCGTCAGCGCCAGGACGGGCGCAGCCCCTGCGCCATCGTCACGACCTGGCGATGAACCGGCCAGCCACGCGGCCCGTTCGGTGCGGCGAGAAGGATCAGTCCGCCACCCGCGGCTTGACCTTCCCCGCCGCCTCCTTGGCCCGCGCGCGGGCCGTGTCCACATCCTCCGCATGGGCCAGCGCCACGCCCATGCGGCGCTTGACGAAGCTCTCCGGCTTGCCGAAGAGGCGCAGGTCGGTGCCGGGCACGGCCAGGGCCTCGGCCACGCCGTCGAAGACGATGCCGGTGGCATCCACGCCGCCGTAGATGACGGCGCTGGCGCCGGGGCTCTTGAGCGTGGTGTCCACCGGCAGGCCCAGGATGGCGCGGGCGTGCAGCTCGAATTCGCTCTGCCATTGCGTGGCCAGCGTGACCAGGCCGGTGTCGTGCGGGCGCGGGCTCACTTCGCTGAACCACACCTCCTCGCCCTTGACGAACAGTTCCACGCCGAACAGGCCCTGGCCGCCCAGGTCGGCCGTCACGCGCTCGGCGATGTCCTGCGCCTTGCGCAGCGCCTCGGGGTGCATGGGGTGGGGCTGCCAGCTTTCGACATAGTCGCCGCTGACCTGCAGGTGGCCGATGGGTGCGCAGAACTGCGTCTGCACCTGGCCATCGGCGCCCAGGGCGCGCACGGTGAGCAGCGTGATTTCGTAGTCGAAGTCGATGAAGCCTTCGACGATGACGCGGCCCTTGCTCACGCGGCCGCCGGCCATGGCGTAGTCCCAGGCCTTCTGCACGTCGGCGGGGCCGTCGATCTTGCTCTGGCCCTTGCCGGAGCTGCTCATCACCGGCTTGACGATGCAGGGGTAGCCGATGCCCTTGCCGTCCTTCCCATCGATGGCGGCCTGCAGCTCGGCCAGCGAGTCGCAGAACTTGTAGGGGCTGGTGGGCAGGCCCAGCGTCTCGGCGGCCAGGCGGCGGATGCCTTCGCGGTCCATGGTCAGGCGCGCGGCGCGGGCGGTGGGGATCACGCGCACCAGGCCGGCTTCTTCCAGCTCTTCGAGCTTGGCGGTGGCGATGGCCTCGATCTCGGGCACCACCAGATGCGGCCGCTCGGCCGACAGCAGTGCTTCGAGCTGGTCGGGGTCGCTCATCGTGATGGTGCGGGCGCGGTGCGCCACCTGCTGGCCGGGGGCGTTGTCGTAGCGGTCGACGGCGATGGTCTCCACGCCCAGACGCTGCAGCGCGATCAGCACTTCCTTGCCAAGCTCGCCGGAGCCCAGGAGCATCACACGGGTGGAGGAGGGGGACAGAGGAGTGCCGAGGCGGGTCATGGGCGTGCTTTCGGGGGCGGAAACGCAGAAGGCCGCAATGGTAGCCACGGCCCCGTCGGCGCGGCCCGGGCAGCCACTTGGCACAAGCCTCCCGGGCGGCCCGCTTCTAGAGTGGTATGCCCGCCGCGCACCACCGTGCGCGCGCCAGAAGGCCGACAGGAGACACCCGCGCCATGCAATACACGCACGAGCACCAGGAGATCCGCAAGACCCTGCGCCGCTACATCGACGAATCCATCAATCCGCAGGTCGATGCCTGGGAAGAGGCCGAGATCGCCCCGTTGCACGAGATCTTCAAGGGCCTGGGCGCCCTGGGCCTGCTGGGCCTTAACAAGCCGGAGGAATACGGCGGCGGCGGGCTCGACTACAGCTATGCCATGGCCATGGCCGAAGAGCTGGGCCATGTGCGCTGCGGCGGCATTCCCATGGCCATCGGCGTGCAGACCGACATGTGCACACCGGCCCTGGCGCGCTTCGGCAGCGAGGAACTCAAGCGCGAGTTCCTGGCGCCGGCCATCGCGGGCGAGCAGGTGGGCTGCATCGGCGTGAGCGAGCCCGGTGCCGGCAGCGACGTGGCCGCCATCCGCAGCACGGCGCGCAAGGACGGCGACGACTACGTCATCTCCGGCCAGAAGATGTGGATCACCAACAGCCTGCAGGCCGACTGGATGTGCATGCTGGTCAACACCAGCGACGGCCCCGTGCACCGCAACAAGTCGCTGGTGATGGTGCCGATGGACCGGCCGGGCATCGAGAAGGCGCGCAAGATCCGCAAGATCGGCATGCACAGCAGCGACACGGGCCTGATCTACTTCGACGAGGTGCGGGTGCCGCAACGCTTTCGCATCGGCGAGGAGGGCCAAGGCTTCATCTACCAGATGCAGCAGTTCCAGGAGGAGCGGCTGTGGGGCGCCGCCAGCTCGCTGCTGCCCATGGAGGAGTGCATCGCCGAGACGGTGCAGTGGGCGCAGGAGCGCCGCATGTTCGGCGCCACGCTGGCCGACCAGCAGTGGGTGCAGTTCAAGCTGGCCGAGCTGCAGACCGAGGTGGAGGCCCTGCGCGCTCTCACCTACCGCGCCTGCGACCTGCATGTGCAGGGCGAGGACGTGCTGACGCTGGCCTCGATGGCCAAGCTCAAGGCCGGCCGGCTCACGCGGCAGGTGGCCGACACCTGCCTGCAGTTCTGGGGCGGCATGGGCTTCACGCTGGAGAACCGCGTCTCGCGCCTGTATCGCGACGGGCGGCTGGCGTCCATTGGCGGCGGGGCGGACGAGGTGATGCTGGGCATCCTGGCGAAGACGCTGGGGATCGCGAAGCGCCCGCCGCGCTGAACGTGGTTGGGAACTGAGCGGGACGATGGCGCCCCGCGGCCGATCTCCCGCGACCGTTCCCGCTGAGGTTCTATGGTTCTCGTCAAGCGACAGTGGCCGCCAGGCGGGCATCGAACATCGCGTGTTGCTTGAACAGCGAGAAGGCCACGCGCATG
>NZ_JBEPKY010000023.1:0-100288 GCF_040544975.1 Pseudacidovorax sp. 1753
AGCTACCGCCGATGCCTGTCGATGTCCCTACATCCCGGCTCCTCGCCCTTTCTTACGGTTTGGTTGATGGAAACCAAACCATACAAGCCTGTCGAAGCGCCGCGCCCGGCTTCGACAAGCTCAGCCCGAACGGTTCTGGGTCGATCCGTTGTGGGTCGAACGGTGGTGGGTCGAGCGGTCGGCGCTCCGACCGCACAATGGCCGGATGCCTTTCTCCATTCGCCCGGCTCTCGCGGCACTGATGGCGGCCAGCCTGGCCATGGGGTGCAAGGAACCGCCGCCCCAGCCCACCGAAGCCGCGCTCGCGCTGCAGGCTGCGGGGCCCGACGACATATTCGAGGGCGTGCTGAACGGCCGGCCCGTCCACCTCGTGATCCACGACTGCGCCGTCTATCGCATCGTGTCGATGCAAGGTGCCCAGGTGGCATGGGAGCAGGTGCTGGCGCCGAAGCCCTACTACCCCGGCAACATCCTCACCAGCTGCCAGCGTCATTCGTTGACGGCCGATGCGCAGGGCGTGACGGCCGAGCTGGGCCGCATGGCCTTCGGCGCAGGCGGCTGCTGCGCCACCGGCGGCACCTACCGCTCCAGAGATGGCCTGAACTGGACCAAGACCGAATGAAGCCCGAAGACCTCGAACGCCTGGCCACACTGCCCATGCCCTTCGGCAAGCACAAGGGCACCCTCATCGCCGACCTGCCCGGCAATTACCTGGCGTGGTTCGCGCGCGAAGGCTTCCCCAAGGGCGAGATCGGCCGGCTGCTCGCGCTGATGCTAGAGATCGACCACAACGGCCTGCGGCCGCTGCTGGCGCCGCTCAAGCGGGTGCCCGGCCGGCGCACGCCAGGCGGTTGACCCGCGCCAGCTCAACCGGCAGGACGGGCCTCCAGCCGCACGCCCAGCGCCCTGACCACACGCAGCACGGTGTCGAAGCGGGGCTTGGCCCCGGGCGCAAGCGCCTTGTAGAGCGACTCGCGGCCCAGGCCGGCGTCGCGCGCGATCTGCGCCATGCCGCGGGCGCGTGCGATGTGACCGAGCGCTGCCACCAGCTCATCGGCATCGCCGTCCGCCATCACCTGCGACAGGTACTCGGCAATGGCCTCGTCGCTGTCGAGCATCTCGGACATGTCGAAAGCGTGAAGGGTGTCGGGCATCTCAATACTCCTTGGCCATGGTCTGTGCGCGCTGGATGTCGCGCTGCTGCGATGACTTGTCGCCGCCCGCGAGCACGATCACGATCGCTGCCCGCGCCGCGTGTAGTACACGCGATAGCCGGGCCCGACGTCGACGCGCATCTCTGTCACACCCTCGCCGACGGACTTGCTGTCGCCCGCGTTGCCCGCGGCCAAGCGCTCCAGCCGGCGCGCAATGGCAATGCGGGCGCGCAGGTCGGTGAGGCCGCCAAGCCAGCGTTGAAAGGTGGTGGTGAGCTGGACGTCCAGCATCGCGGAATTGTATCCAATCGAATACGGTCGACCAAAGAGAGCCTGGCGCCCTCACACCTCGTCCGGCACCGTCTTCAGCTCGTCCAGCCACACCCGCGATTCCGAATCGCTGGGCGCGCGCCAGTCGCCGCGGGGCGAGAGCGAGCCGCCGGAGCCCACCTTGGGGGCGTTCGGCACGCAGCTGCGCTTGAACTGGCTGATCTGGAAGAAGCGGAACAGGAAGGTGCCCAGGTGCTTCTTGATCTCGGCCAGGGTGTACTGGTTGCGCTCGCCGTGCAGCGTGTCGGGCCACGGCCCCTTCTCGCGGTCGTGCCAGGCGCACCAGGCCAGGTAGGCCACCTTGGACGGGCGCATGCCGTGACGCACCGTGTGGTACAGGTGGAAGTCCTGCAGCTCGTAGGGGCCGACCACGCTCTCGGTGCTCTGCGCCGGCTCGGCGCCCTGGCTTTCGGCATCCGCCGGCACCAGCTCGGGGCTGATCTCGGTCGAGAGGATGGCCCGCAGCACCTGGCTGCCCTCCGCGCCCAGCAGGCCCTTGCCCGCCACCCAGTTGACCAGATGCTTGATGAGCGTCTTGGGCACGCTGGCGTTGACGTTGTAGTGCGACATGTGATCGCCCACGCCATAGGTGCACCAGCCCAGCGCCAGCTCGCTCAGGTCGCCCGTGCCGGCCACGATGCCGCCATGGTGGTTGGCCAGGCGAAACAGGTGGCTGGTGCGCTCGCCGGCCTGCACGTTCTCGAAGGTGACGTCGTACACCGGCTCGCCGCGGCCGAAGGGGTGGCCCAGGTCGGCCAGCATCTGCCGGCAGCTGGGGCGGATGTCGATTTCCTGCGCGGTGCAGCCCACCACGCGCATCAGCGCATGGGCCTGCTGCAGCGTGCGCGTGCTGGTCGCAAAGCCGGGCATGGTGTAGGCCAGGATGTCGCTGCGCGGCCGGCCCAGCCGGTCCATGGCCTGCGCCACCACCAGCAGCGCATGGGTGGAGTCGAGTCCGCCCGAGATGCCGATCACCACCTTGCCGATGCGCGCGGCCTCCAGCCGCTGCACCAGCGACTGCACCTGGATGTTGAAGACCTCATAGCAGCGCTCGTCCAGGGAGCGCGCATCGGCCGGCACGTATGGAAAGCGCTCCACGGTGCGCATCAGGCCGCCGGGCACCTGCGCGGGCGGGGCCAGGTCGAACTCCACCGTGCGCCAGGTCGCGAGCTCGACCTTGTGGCGGCGGGCGGTCTCGCCGAAGCTGGTCAGGCGCATGCGCTCGTGGGCCAGGCGCTCCAGGTCCACGTCGGCCATCACGATCTGCGCCTGGTTGGCGAAGCGCGCGCCTTCGGCCACCAGATCGCCGCATTCGTAGATCAGCGACTGGCCATCCCAGGCCAGGTCGGTGGTCGATTCGCCGATGCCGGCCGAGGTGTAGAGGTAGGCCGCGATGCAGCGTGCCGACTGCTGGCCCACCAGTTGGTGCCGGAAAGCCGCCTTGCCGATGATGATGTTGGAGGCCGACAGGTTGACCAGCACCGTCGCGCCTGCCAGCGCCGCGAAGCTCGACGGCGGAATGGGCGTCCACAGGTCCTCGCAGATCTCCACGTGCAGCGCCAGCAGCGGCAGCTCGCGCGCGCGCACGACGATGTCGGTGCCGAAGGGCACGCGGTGGCCGAAGAGCTGCACATGGTCGGTCACGGCGCTGCCGGCGGCATTGAACTGCCGCGCTTCGTAGAACTCGCCGTAGTTGGGCAGGTAGGTCTTGGGCAGCACGGCCAGCACCTTGCCCCGGGCCACCACCGCGGCACAGTTGAAGAGCCGATGCTCCACCCGCAGCGGCAGGCCGACCACGGCCACGGCATTCAGGTCGCGCGAGGCCTCGACCACCTGGGCCAGCGCCGCTTCGCAGCCATCGAGCAGTGCAGACTGATGGAACAGGTCGTCGCAGGTGTAGGCCGACAGGCCCAGCTCCGGAAAGGCGACCACCGCCGCGCCCTGGGCCTCGGCCTCCCGGTAGAGGCGGATGGTCTCGGCAGCGTTGGAGAGCGGGTCGGCCACGCGGTTGCGCGGCATGGCCACGGCCACGCGGGCGAAGCCGTGGCGGTAGGGGTTGAGGAAGGGCAGGTCGTGCTTCATGGTCGGGACGGCAGGGCGGGCGGTCGGCATGCGCGGCGGGGCGCACAGCCATGCGGTGGGCGGCGCAGGGGCCGCATCGCCAAGCACTCTACGACAACGGCTGCGGCCGGGCGTGGCGGCGGTCGCGCCGCCCTTGTCGGACAAAGGCGGGAGCGCGGCGGCGCGTCATCCACGATTCCTCCCAAGTGGCCGCCCATGATCCGCGCCAAGCCACTCTGGCGACCTGCGCTCCCGGCGCCGGCGCCCCGACCCGATCCATGCGCTTCCTGTTCCGCGGCCGACCGCTGCACGCCGCCCTCGGCGCCTTCGCCCTCTTCGCCGGCAGCCATGCCGCGTGGGCTGCCGAGCCCTTCACCATCCGCGACCTGCGGGTGGAAGGCCTGCAGCGGGTGGAACCCGGCACCATCTTCCATGCCCTGCCCCTGCATGTGGGCGACACCTACACCGACGACCTTGGCTCGGCGGCCATCCGGGCGCTGTACGAGCTGGGCATGTTCAAGGACGTGCGGCTCGACATCTCCGGCAACGTGCTGGTGGTGATCGTGGAGGAGCGCCCGACCATCGCGGGCGTGGACTTCGAGGGCGCCAAGGAATTCGACAAGCAGGCCATGACCAAGGCGCTGCGCGAGGTGGGCCTCGCCGAGGGCCGGCCCTACGACAAGGCGCTGGCCGACCGCGCCGAGCAGGAGCTCAAGCGCCAGTACATCGGCAAGGGCTACTACAGCGCCAGCGTGCAGACCACCGCCACGCCGCTGGAGAACAACCGCGTCAACATCAGCTTCACGGTGACCGAGGGCGAATCCGCCCGCATCACCGAGGTGCGGGTGGTGGGCGCCAAGGCCTTCAGCGAGAAGACGCTGCTGGGCCTGTTCGACCTGGATGCCGGCAACTGGATGAGCTGGTACACCAAGTCCAACCAGTATTCGCGCGCCAAGCTCGACGCCGACCTGGAGACGCTGCGCCAGTACTACCTGACGCGCGGCTACATGGACTTTCGCATCGACTCCACGCAGGTGGGGCTGTCGGCGGACCGCCAGTCGGTGACGGTGACGGTCAACATCACCGAGGGCGAGCGCTTCGTGGTGGCCGGCGTCCGGCTGGAGGGCGACTACCTCGGCCGCGAGGACGACTTCAAGTCGCTGGTGACGGTGCGGCCGGGCGACTACTACAACGGCGACGACGTCACCGCGACCACGCGGGCCTTCACCGAGCATTACGCGCGCTTCGGCTTCGCCTTCGCCAAGGTGGAGGCCGCGCCGGACGCCGACCGCACCACCGGCCGCGTGACGATGGTGTTCAAGGGCCTGCCGCGCCAGCGTGTGTTCGTGCGTCGCATCCTGGTGGGCGGCAACGCGCGCACCCGCGACGAGGTGATCCGGCGCGAGATGCGGCAGTACGAATCGGCCTGGTACGAGGGCGACAAGATCAAGCTCTCGCGCGACAGGCTGGACCGGCTGGGCTACTTCAGCGACGTGGACATCCAGACGCAGGAGGTGCCCGGCTCGCCCGACACGGTGGACCTGATGGTCGACGTGAAGGAAAAGCCCACCGGCTCGCTGAACCTGGGCGCGGGCTACTCCAGCACCGACAAGGTGACGCTGACCTTCGGCATCACGCAGGAGAACGTCTTCGGCTCGGGCAACTACCTGGGGCTGAACGCGAGCATCGGCTCGTACAGCACCTCGGTGTCGGTCTCGGCCATCGACCCTTACTTCACCGCCGACGGCATCTCGCGCATCATCAGCGTCTACCAGAACACCACGCGCCCCTCGTACGCCGCGGACGGCAACTACAAGCTCACCACGCAGGGCGTGTCACTGAAGTTCGGTGTGCCCTTCGACGAACTCAACCGGGTGTACTTCGGCCTGGGCCTGGAGCGCTACTCCTTCAAGCCCGGCACCAACGGCGCCTATACGCTGGTCGACGGCAGTTACGTCTACACGGCGACGCCGCAGGCCTACCTGGACTACTTCGAATGCTCAGGCACCGCGCCCAGCGTGGTGTGCGCGCGCGACGCCATCACCGGCGTGCCGCTGACCATCGGCTGGTCGCGCGACACGCGCGACAGCGCCCTGGTGCCCACGCGCGGCACCCTGCAGAACGCCAACGCCGAATGGGGCCTGGCCTCGGGCGCCCGCTACCTCAAGACCAGCTACCAGTACCAGCGCTACTTCCCCATCAGCAAGCAGTACACCTTCGCCCTCAACGGCGAGCTGGGCTGGGCGCGCGCGCTGGGTGGCGACACCTACCCGGTGTTCAAGAACTTCTATGCCGGCGGCCTGGGCTCGGTGCGCGGCTTCGAGAGCAACTCGCTCGGCCCGCGCGACAGCGTGACGGCGGGCGCGCTGGGTGGCCTGCGCAAGGCCATCGTCAATGCGGAGCTGAGCACGCCCTTCCCGGGTGCGGGCAACGACCGCACGCTGCGGCTGTTCGGCTTCTTCGACGCGGGCAACGTGTTCGCCGACCGCACCTCGTCGCTGACGGATGCGCAGTGGAAGGCGCAGCAGAAGCTGCGCGCCTCGGTCGGCCTGGGCGTGAGCTGGCTCTCGCCGCTGGGGCCGCTGAGCCTGGCCTATGCGGTGCCCGTGCTCTACCAGAAGGAAGACACCGCCGCAGGCATCACGGCCGATCGCACCCAGCGCTTCCAGTTCCAGATCGGCACATCGTTCTGAAAGGAGCCCTCCCATGACCCGTTCACGAATCCATTCCTTGCGGCGCTGGGCCGGCGGCGCCGCGCTTGCAGCCCTGCTGGCCGCCGGTGTCCCCGCGCAGGCGCAGGCACTGCCGGCCCAGGCGCAGGTGACCGCCTGCGTGGCCCTGGCCGAAGGCGGCTACAGCGTGAGCTACCGCCTGGGCGGCCACGACTACAGCACCTGGATGGCCCAGCCGCCGACCGGCGTGCCGGTGACGGCGGCGCCTGCCGCCACGGCCAGCACCGTCCCGGCCACGGTGCCGGTGGAGCCGGGCGTGGTGGTGAGCAGTGCCCCGGTGCTGGTCGCCGCGCCGGCGCCGGTGCTGGTGACCAGCGGCTATGCGGTCGACCCCTGGTGGGTGGGCCTGACCGCCCTGAGCGTCGGGCTGGTGCTCGGCGGCGGCTGGCACGGCCCCCATCCCGGCCCGCGCGGCCCCTTCTTCATGCACGGCCCCGGCCGCTGAAGGCCGAGCCCTTCGCCGGCCCCGCCGACGAAAGAGAAGGGGCCGCACGAGTGCGGCCCCTTCTGCTTCTGCCTGGCCGACTGGCGGCCGGAGCGCGGGCGTCCGTCCCGGCCCGGCCCGCCGGGCTTACTCGATGCGCGCGCCCGAGGCCTGGACGATGCCCTTCCACTTGGCCACGTCGTCCTTCACCAGCGTGGCGAATTCGGTGGTGGACATGGCCTGGTACTCGGCGCCCTGCTCGTGGATGGCCGCCTGCACGTCGGGGCGGGCCAGCAGCTTGTTGACCTCGGCATTGACCTTGTCGACCACCGGCCTGGGCGTGCCGGCCGGCGCAAAGATGCCATACCAGGTGCTGACGTCGAAGTCCTTGCCATAGCCGAGTTCGGCCACGGTCGGGATGTCGGGCAGCGAGGTGCTGCGCTTGGCCGAGGTCACGGCCAGCGGGCGCAGCTTGCCGGCCTTGATCTGCGCGATGGCCGAAGGCAGCGACGAGACCAGCAGGTCCACGTTGCCGGCCAGCACGTCCATCATGGCGGCGTTGCTGCCCTTGTAGGGCACGTGGCGGATCTGGATCTTGGCGGCGGTCTTGAAGATCTCGCCGGCCAGGTGGATGGTGGTGCCATTGCCGGGCGAGCCGAAGGTGACGGCATCGGGCTGGGCGCGGGCGGCCTCGACCACATCCTTGAGCGTCTTGAAGCGCGATTCGCTGCGCACCACGATCACCACCGGCGTGTAGGCCACATGGGCCACGGCCGTGAGGTCCTTCACCGGGTCGTAGCTCAGGTTCTTGTAGAGCCAGGGCGCGACGACCATGTTGTCCTTCTGCCCCATCACCAGGTCGTAGCCCGTGGGCTGGGCCCGCGCCGCCTCGGCGATGCCGATGGTGCCGCCCGCGCCGCCGCGGTTGTCGGGCACCACCGTCCACTTGCTGACCTCGGTGAGCTTGTTGGCGACGAGGCGCGACAGGATGTCGGTGCCGCCGCCGGGCGGGAAGGGCACGATCAGCCGGATCGGCTTGGCCGGCCAGTCGGACTGGGCGAAGGCCGGGGCGCCGGCCAGCGCAAAGCCGGCTGCGGCAAGGGAGGAAGCGACGAAGTCGCGGCGGGTGGCAGTCATCTCAGTCTGTCTCCAGTCAGGAAAAAAGCGCCGACCTGACGGCTCGGCGCACGAAAAAACGCTACGACTTTCATAGCGAAAGAATCAATCTCAACAATGCCTCGTCTTCCGTTCGATTCCCCTCGATGTGGAGACTGCTTACGCGCTTATCCCTACACATCAAGTCAGCCCATGGTCAGCCTCGGGCGACGACCCTCGCCCCCGTTTCAACAAGGACTCGTGGAGAAGCAACGAAATGGCCATCAAAAGCCAGGCTGACTTTTTTTCCGGTGTGATGTTCATGGCCGTGGGCGCAACGTTCGCGGTCGGCTCCACCAACTACACCATCGGTGACGGGGCCCGCATGGGCCCGGGTTATTTTCCGCTCATGCTGGGGGTGCTGCTCGCGCTCATCGGTGCGGTGATCTCGCTGCAGGCCATGGTGGTCGAGACCACCGATGGCGGCAAGATCGGCCGCTGGGCCTGGAAGCCACTGGCTTTCGTGCTCGGCGCCAACCTCGCCTTCGGCGTGCTGCTGGGCGGCCTGCCCAGCATCGGGCTGCCGGCCATGGGGCTGATCATCGCCATCTTCGCGCTCACCATCATCGCCAGCATGGCGGGCAACCAGTTCAATCTGCGCGACTCGCTGATCCTGGCGGTGGTGCTGGCCGTGGGCAGCTACCTGGCCTTCATCGTGGCCCTCAAACTGCAGATCCAGGTGTGGCCCACCTTCATTTCGGGCTGATCGGGAAAGAACGACAACCATGGACTTCAACCTGATCTCCAACCTGGCCACGGGCTTCGGCGTCGCCGTCACCTGGACCAACCTTCTGTACTGCCTGATCGGCTGCATCCTGGGCACGCTGATCGGCGTGCTGCCGGGCATCGGCCCGGTCGCGACCATCGCCATGCTGCTGCCGGCCACCTATGCGCTGCCACCGGTGTCGGCGCTGATCATGCTGGCGGGCATCTACTACGGCGCGCAGTACGGCGGCTCGACCACCGCCATCCTGGTGAACCTGCCGGGCGAATCGTCGTCGGTGGTCACCTGTATCGACGGCTACCAGATGGCGCGGCAGGGCCGGGCGGGCCCCGCGCTGGCGGCGGCCGGCCTGGGCTCGTTCTTCGCCGGTTGCGTGGGCACGATCATCCTGGCCGCCTTTGCGCCGCCGCTGACCGAGCTGGCCTTCAAATTCGGCCCGGCCGAGTACTTCAGCCTGATGGTGCTGGGCCTGATCGGTGCCGTGGTGCTGGCCTCGGGCTCGCTGCTCAAGGCCATCGCCATGGTGGTGCTGGGCCTGCTGCTGGGCCTGGTGGGCACGGACGTGAACTCCGGCGTGGCGCGCTTCAGCTTCGACATTCCCGAGCTGACGGACGGCATCGGCTTCATCGTGGTGTCGATGGGCGTGTTCGGCTACGGCGAGATCATCGGCAACCTGTCGCAGGGCGAAGAGGAGCGCGAGGTCTTCACCAGCAAGGTGACCGGCCTGTGGCCCACCGGCGACGACTTCAAACGCATGGCCCCGGCCGTGCTGCGCGGCACGACGCTGGGCTCGGCCCTGGGCATCCTGCCGGGCGGCGGCGCGCTGCTGGCCTCCTTCGCCTCCTATGCGCTGGAGAAGAAGCTGAAGATGGCTCCCGGCGAAGTGGCCTTCGGCCGCGGCAACATCCGCGGCGTGGCCGGCCCCGAGTCGGCCAACAACGCCGGTGCGCAGACCTCGTTCATCCCGCTGCTGACGCTGGGCATCCCGCCCAACCCGGTGATGGCGCTGATGGTGGGTGCCATGACCATCCACAACATCCAGCCCGGCCCGCAGGTCATGACCAGCAACCCCGAGCTGTTCTGGGGCCTGATCGCCTCGATGTGGCTGGGCAACCTGATGCTGATCATCCTGAACCTGCCGCTGATCGGCATGTGGATCAAGCTGCTGAAGGTGCCGTACCGCCTGCTGTTCCCGGCCATCGTGCTGTTCTGCGCCATCGGCGTGTACTCGACCAACAACAACACCTTCGACGTGTGGATGGTGGCGATCTTCGGCTTCATCGGCTATGTGTTCATCAAGCTGCGGGTGGAACCGGCGCCGCTGCTGCTGGGCTTCATCCTGGGGCCGATGATGGAAGAGAACCTGCGCCGTGCGCTGCTGCTGTCGCGCGGCAGCTGGAGCGTGCTGGTGACGCGTCCGATCTCGGCCGGCCTGCTGGTCGCCGCCCTGGCACTGCTGACCATCGTGCTGCTGCCAGCGGTGAAGTCCAAGCGCGAAGAGGCCTTCGTGGAGGAGTGACGCGCTGCTGGTTCGAGCGGGCATGATTGCCATGCCTGCTGTCCTCCGGGGGCCCTTGACGGGCCCCTTTTCGTTTTTTGGCCGTTGGGCTGGGTGGGCGTTGGTCCGGCCCTGGCGCCGTTGAGGGCCTGCGCTGCGGGTGATCGGCCGGCACTAGGTCCTGCACCTGCACCTGTGCCTATGCCTGCGCCGAGGCAGGCTCACTTGCCGTCCTGGCTGGGCTCCTTCCCCGCTGGGGGAATGCAGGGAGGGGGCCAGTGCGCCACGACGGTGAGTTCCGCACCCGCTCTGCCTCCTGGATGCCCAACGTCCGCCTCCACGCGCTGGCGCCGGGCCCAGGGCGCGCAGGCGATTTCGGGGTCGGCGAGGCGCGCAGGATGGACGGGCTGCAGGCCTGCCGAAGGACAGGCCTGCTTCGTGAACTGACTCGCGGCAGTTGTCTGAGCGCAGCGCGAAGCGCGTAGCGAGTTCTGCCGCGGCCCGTCCATGCGAGCACCGCAGCGGAGTCGGCCCGCAGGGACGACCGACCCCGTATGAGCCCGCGCGCCCTGGGCCCGGCGCCGGCGCGCACCCCGGACCGCCCTCCAACCCCAACCCCAACCCCAACCCCAACGCTCAGCTCAGCTCAGCTCAGCTCAGCTCAGCTCAGGTCGGGTCAGGTCAGGTCAGGTCAGGTCAAGTCAAGTCGGGTTCGAGCCTCGGCCGCGAAACTCGAACCTCACTCCGCCACGTAGTCCGACACCACCTTCCACTTGCCATCCACGATCTGCGACAGCCGCGACGCGTTGTTGCCCAGCCGCTTGGTCGCCGTGAACGTCATCTTGGGCGAGCCGAACATGTCCGGCTCGAAGGTGCTCGCGTCCATGATCTTGATGAACGAATCGGTCGTGAGATTGGCCCCGGCCTTCTGCGCCACCTGCGCGAAGTCGTCCACGATGGAGTAGCCGTAGACCGAGAACACCGTCGGATCTTCGTTGAACTTGGTCTTGTACTTGTTGGCCCAGAAACGGATCTTGTCGTTCTGCTCGTCGGTGTACGGGTTCTGCACCGTCATGGTGGCGTACATGCCGTCCATCGCCTTGCCGCCCAGCTTGTGGATCAGGTCGGTGTAGGCCGCGCTGGAGCCCAGGAAGACCGGATTGAAGCCGGTCTTGCGCGACTCGCCGATGGTGCCGATGGTCTCGCGGATGATCGTGCCCAGCACCACCACCTCGCAGCCAGCCGCCTTCATCTTGGCCACCTGGCTGCTGAAATCGGTCGCGCCACGCTTGAAGCTGGTCTTCTCGGCCAGCTCCATGCCCACGGCCTTCAGGCCGGCTTCGGCACCGCGGTTCACCTCCAGGCCGAACTCGTCATCCTGGTAGATGGTGCAGACCTTCTTGGCGTTCTTCTCCTTCACCATCTTCGGCAGCGCCATGCGGATCTGGTCGTAGTACGTCGCGGCGAAGGAATACTTGAGCCGGTTGAGCGGCTCGTACATCTCGCGCGCCGCCGTGATCGGGAAGAAGTTGATGATGTTCTTGTCGAACTGCACCGGCATCGCCGCCATGTTCTGGGCCGTGCCGATGTGGCCGGCCATGATGAAGATCTTGTCCTGGTTGACCAGCTTCTGCGCCGCCAGCACGGCCTTCTTGGGGTCATAGCCCGAGTCCTCGACATAGAGCTTGAGCTTGCGGCCATTGATGCCGCCCTGCTCGTTGATCTCCTCCACGCGCAACTGCATGCCGTTGCGCGCCTGCTTGCCGAAGCCGGCCAGCGGGCCGGACAGGTCCTGGATCGTGCCGATGCGGATCTCGTCCTTGCTCACGCCCTGCTGCTGGGCATGGGCCAGCGGGAGGCCGAGCGCGAGAAGGGCGACCGAGGTCGCGGCGGGTCGGAAGGTCTTCATGGCTGTCTCCTTGGGTGGTCGGGGCGGTCGGTATCACGCCGCATACATCGCATCGATCTGCGCGGCGTACTTGGCCTGCACCAGCTTGCGCTTGAGCTTCATGGTGGGCGTGAGCTCCTCGTCCTCGGCGCTGAGCTGGGTGTCGAGCAGGAAGAACTTCTTGATCTGCTCGACGCGCGCGAACTTCGCGTTGACGCGGTCGATCTCGCCCTGAATCAGGTCCTGCACCTCGCGGGCACGCGTCAGGCTGGCGTAGTTGCTGAAGGGCACGTCGTGGTCCTGCGCGAATTTCTCGACGTTCTCCTGGTCGATCATGATGATCACCGTGAGGTAGGGCTTCGCATCGCCGATCACCACCGCGTCGGTGATGTACGGGCTGAACTTGAGCTCGTTCTCCAGCTCGCTGGGCGTGATGTTCTTGCCGCCCGCGGTGATGATGATGTCCTTCATGCGGTCGGTGATGCGGAAAAACCCGTCCGCGTCCACCGTGCCCACATCGCCCGTGTGCAGCCAGCCCTCGGCATCGATGGTTTCGGCCGTCTTCTCGGGCTGGTTGAGGTAGCCCATGAAGACGTTGGGGCCGCGCACGCGGATCTCGCCCGTGCCTTCGTCGATGCGCACTTCGTTGTAGGCCGTGGCAGGACCGATGGAGCCGGGCTTGATGCGGTCGGCCGGCATGCCGGTGGAGGCGCCACCGGTCTCGGTCATGCCCCAGACCTCCAGCATGGGCACGCCCAGCGCCAGATACCAGCGCACCAGGTCCGGCGAGATGGGCGCTGCGCCCGTCACCAGGAAGCGTGCGCGGTGGATGCCGATGAGCTTGCGCACGTTGTCCAGCGCCAGCACCCGCGCCAGGCGGAACTGCAGCTTGAGCGCGCCATCGACCGGCTGGCCGGCCAGCACGCGCTCGGCGATGCGCTCGCCCACGCCGATGGCCCAGGCATAGGCGGCGCGCTGCAGGGGCGTCGCCTCCTTGAGGGCGATCATCACGCCGGAGTAGAACTTCTCCCACACGCGCGGCACCGCGAGGAAGACGGTGGGCGCGATCTCGCGCACGTTCTCGGGCACCGTCTCGGGGTTCTCGACGAAGTTGAGCACCGAGCCCGTGTACATGGCGAAGTACTCGCCGCCCATGCGCTCGGCCACATGGCACAGCGGCAGGAAGCACATGCGCTCGTCGCGCTCGTCCTGCGCGATCAGCGTGTTGTAGCCGCGCATGGCATACACCAGCCCACCGTGGCTGTGCATGGCGCCCTTGGGCTTGCCGGTGGTGCCCGAGGTGTAGATCAGGATGGCCAGGTCGGCGGGCGTCAACTGGCCCACGCGCTCATCGATGGCCTGGGGATGCAGCCGCAGGTGCTCGCGGCCCAGGGCCCGCAGGTCCTGCAGCGACATCACGTCGGGGTCGTGAAAGTCGCGCAACCCCTTCATGTCGAAGACCACCACCTTGCGCAGCCGCGGCAGCTGCGCACGCACGGCCAGCGCCTTGTCGAGCTGCTCGTCGTCCTCGACGAAGAGCACCGTGGTCGACGAGTCCTCGCACAGGTAGTGCACCTGGCTGGCCGCGTCGGTGGGATAGATGCCGTTGGAGACGCCCGCGCAGCTCAGCACCGCCAGGTCGGCCAGCACCCATTCGATCACCGTGTTGGACAGGATCGACGCGCAGTCGCCGGGCGCGAAGTCCAGTGCCATGAGGCCGTGCGCGATCTCGCGCACAGCGTCGGCGGTCTGTTGCCAGGTCCAGGCGCGCCAGATGCCCAGCTCCTTCTGGCGCATCCACACGCGCTCGCCGCGCAGGCGGGCAGCGTTCCAGAACACGGCGGGCAGCGTCTCGCCAGGCACCACAATGTCGGTGCGCGGTGCCATGTGGGCCGTGTCCCAGAGTCCCGCGGGCACGCGGGCGGGGCCGGTGGCGGGCACGGCAGAAGCGGCAGCCGGCGCGGAGGCATCGAGCCCAACGCGCAGGAAGGCCGTCGCGGTGCGGGCGAGTTGGAAGGGCGGAGTGCGCATGGTGCGGGCCTTTCGTCGTCAGCGCCAGGTCTTCTTTTTCTTCCAGCGCCGCTCGCCGCGGGCGCCGGTCTCCTGCATGCCGAGGTAGAACTCCTTGATGTCCTCCTTCTCGCGCAGGCGCTCGCAGCTGTCCTCCATGACGATGCGGCCGTTCTCCAGCACATAGCCGTAGTCGGCCGCGTTGAGCGCCATGTTGGCGTTCTGCTCCACCACCAGCAGCGTGGTGCCGCGCTCGCGGTTGATGCGCACCACGATCTCGAAGATCTCCTTGGTGAGCTTGGGCGACAGGCCGAGCGATGGCTCGTCCAGCAGGATCAACTCGGGCGCAGCCATGAGTGCGCGCGAAATGGCCAGCATCTGCTGCTGGCCACCGGAGAGCAGGCCGGCGTCCTGCGTTGCGCGCTCGCGCAGGATGGGGAAGTAGCCGAACACCGTCTCCAGGTCGCGCGCCACGCCGTCGCGGTCGCGGCGGGTGTAGGCGCCCATCAGCAGGTTGTCGCGCACCGACAGCAGCGGGAACACCTCGCGGCCTTCCGGCACATGCGACAGGCCCTGCTGCACGATGAAGGCCGGGTCGCGCGCGGTGATGTCGTTGCCCTTGAAGTGCACCGTGCCCTTGCGCGGATCGATGATGCCGGAGATGGTCTTGAGGATGGTCGTCTTGCCGGCGCCATTGCTGCCCAGCACGGTGGCGATCTCGCCACGCCGTACCTTGAGGCTGACGCCGCGGATGGCCTTGATGGGGCCATAGGCGCTTTCGACGTTGAGCAGTTGCAGCACGTCCTCGGCCGGCTCGGCGCCCGGACCCATGGGCAGGCCGGCATGCAGGGGCAACGTGGTCGATGTGATGGCGATGCCGGTACTCATGGGCGCACTCATGGAAGACGCGTGGCGCGTCGGGCTTGCGATGCGACCGGCCGCGTCATGCCGCCACCTTCGGCCGCCGCAGGCTGCTCACGTCCTCGGCCGTGCCCAGGTAGGCCTCGATGACCCGCGCATCGGCCTGCACCTCGCGCGCGCTGCCCAACGCCAGCACCTCCCCCTGGGCCATGGCCAGCACGCGGTCCGACACCTTGGAGACCAGCGTCATGTCGTGCTCCACCATCAGCACGGAGATGCCCAGCTCGTGCTGGATGTCCTGGATCCAGAAGGCCATGTCCGCGGTCTCCTCCACGTTCAGGCCGGACGAGGGCTCGTCCAGCAGCAGCAGTTGCGGCTCGGTGCACAGGGCGCGGGCCAGCTCGACCACCTTGCGCACGCCGTAGGGCAGGCCGGCGACGAGCGAGTCGCGGTGGTGCTGCAGGTCCAGCAGGTCGATCACCTGCTCGGCCTTCTCGCGCGCGGCGACTTCGGCGGCGCGCGTGGCGGGCGTGAAGAACAGCTCCGACCAGAAGCCGGTGCGCCGGTGCACATGCCGCCCGATCAGCAGGTTGTGCAGCACCGTCGCATGCTCGAAGAGCTCGATGTTCTGGAAGGTGCGCGCGATGCCCAACGCCGCGATGGCATGGGGCGGCTGGTCGGTCAGCGTCAGCGGCGCCGCGCCGCCATGCCAGGTGATGCGGCCCGTCGTGGGTTGGTAGATGCGACTGATGAGGTTGAACACCGTCGTCTTGCCCGCGCCGTTGGGGCCGATCAGCGTAAACACCTCGCCGCGCCGCACGTCGAAGCTCACCTGGTTGACCGCCAGCACGCCGCCGAAGCGCACGCTGAGGTCCTGGGCGGAAAGCAGCACGTCGCTCATTTCAACCTGTCGGACTTGGTGAAGGACTTCTGCCGCTTGAACATGCCGCGGCGGTAGAAGGGAAAAAGCTGCAGCCAGGCGCGCACCTTGAGCCAGCGGCCGTACAGGCCCATGGGCTCGAAGAGCACGAAGGCGATCAGCACCAGGCCGTACACCAGCCCCTGCAGGCCCGGCGCCTGGCCGATGGCCTCGGGCAACCAGTCCTTGCTCAGCGCGATGAGTTGCGGCATCGAGATCAGGAAGATGGCGCCCAGGAACACGCCGTGCACCGAGCCCAGCCCGCCGATCACCACCAGCAGCAGCAGGTCGATGGACTGCAGGATGCTGAACTGGTCGGGCGAGAGGAAGCTGATCTTGTGCGCGTAGAGCGCCCCACCCAGCCCCGCGAGCGCCGCCGACAGGGCGAAGGCCAGCGTCTTGTAGCGCGCCAGGTGGATGCCCATGCTCTGCGCCGAGATCTCCGAATCGCGGATGGCCACGAAGGCCCGGCCGGTGGGCGCGCGCAGCAGGTTGAGCACGCCCAGCGTGCACAACACGGTGGTCAGCAGGCAGACGAAGTAGAAGGCCTCCGCACTGCTGAAGTCGAACCCGAAGAGCCTGGGCGACTTGACGTGCAGTCCCGCATTGCCGCCGGTCAGGCTCTCCCAGCGCGCGAACACTTCCTCCACGATGAAACCGAAGGCCAGCGTGGCGATGCCCAGGTAGATGCCCTTGACCCGCAGCGCCGGCATGGCCACCACCACGCCCACCGCCCCGGACAGAAGCGCCGCCGCCACCATCGCCAGCGGAAAGGGCACGCCCAGGTTGACCAGCACGCCCTGCGTGTACGCCCCCGTGCCCAGGAAGGCCGCATGGCCGATGGAGAACTGGCCGGTGAAGCCCGCCAGCAGCATCAGCCCCAGGCCCACCACCGAGTAGATGAGCACGAAGTTGAGCTGCGCCAGCCAGTACTCGTCCAGCAGCCAGGGCGCCGCGAGCAGCACCACGCCCAGCAGCGAGTACCAGAAACGATGGCCGCCATGCTTGGCCAGGTCGATGTCCTGCGCGTAGGAGGTCTTGAAGATGAAACGCATGGCTCAGACCTTCTTGCGCAGCTTCTCGCCGAACAGACCATTCGGCTTGACCATCAGCATGGCCAGCACCACGATGTAAGGCGCCGTGTCCTTGAAGCCGTCGGGCAGGTAGAAGCCCGCCAGCGACTCCACGACGCCGATCACCAGCCCGCCCACGATGGCGCCGGGCAGGCTGCCGAAGCCGCCCACCACCGCGGCAGGAAAGGCCTTGAGCCCGATGAAGCCCATGTTGGCATGCACGAAGGTGATGGGCGCGAGCAGGATGCCGGCCACCGTCGCCACCGCCGCCGCCAGGCCCCACACCAGGCCGTTGAGCCGCTTGACCGGAATGCCCATGTAGTAGGCCGCCAGCTGGTTCTGCGAGCTGGCCTGCATCGCGATGCCCAGCTTGCTGTAGCGGAACATGGCGAACAGCAGCCCGCACAGCACGGCCGTGGCCGCGATCACCACGGCCTGCTCCACGTTGACCACCAGGCCGCCCAGGTTCCAGACCTGGTCCTTGTAGGGCACAGGCAGCGTGTGGGTCTCGGTGCCGATGCCGGGCACCATGGTGATCAGCCCGCGCGCCACGTAGCCGATGCCGATGGTCAGCATGACGATGGAGAACTGCGGCTGACCCAGGATGGGCCGGATCACCACCAGCTCCAGCAGGGCGCCGAAGGCCACCAGCGCCGCCACGGCCAGCACCGCCGCCAGCCAGAAGGGCAGGCCCAGCAGCGTCATGGCCGCAAAGGCCGCGAAGGCGCCGAGCATCATCAGGTCGCCCTGGGCGAAGCTGACGGTCTCGGTGGCCTTGTAGATGAGCACGAAGCCCAGGGCGATCAGCCCGTAGATGCAGCCCTGGGCGATGCCCGAGAGCAGGAGTTGCAGCACCTGCATGTGCGTATGCGCGCGGCGTCCGTCGTCGCGGGGTGGGGCGGCAGCGGCGCGCGCTCAGGCCGCCGCGGGCCCGTGCGCGTCCATCACGGCCAGGCGGCGCGAGCCCGCGACGATGTCGCTGGGCGTGAGGCCATACACCTGACGGATCGAATGGCTGAAGTGGGTGGAATCGGGATAGCCCGCCTCCAGCGCGATGTCGGTGAGGCTCGTGCCCTGGTGCACATAGCGCAGCAGGCTGCGCGCCCGCTTCCACGCGCGGAACACCCGGAAGGGCACCCCCACCTGATCGCGGAACAGGTGCAGGAAGCGCGAGAAGGACAGCCCCACCGACTCTGCGCAGGCCTCGGCGGCCAGCGATTCGGCCGGATTGGCGCAGATGCGGGCGATCACCTGGGCGATGCGCGCATCCAGCCGCCGCGGCACCAGCGCCTGGCCGAAGAAAAGCTGGTCGAAATCGGCGGGCGCCGCGGCCTGGCCCTGGCAGGCGGCCAGCAACTGCGCATGGGCCACCCGCACGCGGCGGACCATGGTCTCGTCATGCACCGCACCGCTGTGCTGCAGCAGCGGCGGCAGGGCATCGGCCTCGACCGACTCCGCCTCGACCACCACGTTGAAGACCTGGGGCTCGGGGCTTTCGACGCGATGGGGCATGTGCGGCGGCACCACCAGCAGCTCGCCCGACTGCCACGGGCCACCATCGATGCTTACGCGGTTGGGCAGGCCGCGCGGCGACACATACACCGCATGACCGCCCAGGCTGCGCGAGCGCGTCGCGCCCAGCAGCCCCGCGTAAAAGACGCGCTGCGACGTCAGCCACATCACGCGCTCGCCTGCGGCGCGCGCGGCCCTGCTGGTGTGCATTCCCGTGTCTCCTCCTGGCAGAAGGTGCGGCCCCGTGGCGCCGGGGCCAGGGTGCGAAGCGGCTCCCGCCGCGGCCGCACCCGGCAGCCCGTTCGACGGGAAGCGCGCGCCATCGTAGTGGCGTGCCTGGGCGCTTGGAAGCGGGCGGCTCGAGGGACTTACCCTAGGGCGCATGGACATGTCTCCAACAGATTTGAAGCCGGGGCTCTGGAGGCCCGGTCGTGGCTGCGAGGGTAGGCAGCGGCCCGCCCCGGGCGCTTGCGGCAACTGGCTGCCGGCCGCCCCCGGGCATCGGGACTGACCCGGGGAGCGGACGCTTGTCCCTCGCGTGACTGCGGGCAGCCCGGGCCCATGCACAGACTGCGCGCCGATTCACACAGCAAGACGGAGACACGCACCATGACCTTCTTCCGCATGCGGCGGGGCGCACGCGCGCTCGCGTTCGCCACCCTTCTCGGCGCGGGCCTCGGCCTGGGGCTCGCGGGCTGCGCCTCGGGGCCCACGCGGCCCGCGGGCTGGTCCGCGCCGCAGGCCCTGGTGGCGCCCTCGCCCTTCGCCGGCGTGCATGGGCTGGCCGTGGATGGCAAGGGGCGGCTGCTGGCCGGCTCGGTGGTCGGCAACACGATGTGGGAGGTCGACCGCCGCACCGGCCAGGCGCGCGTCTTCATCGATGCGCCCGAAGGCCAGGCCGACGACATCGCCGTTGGCCCCCGCGGCGAACTGGCCTGGACCAACTACCTGATGGGCATGCTGCGCTACCGCGAGCACGACGGCGCGCCCCTGCAGGTTCTCGCCCAGGACCTGCCGGGCCTGAACTCGCTGGACTTCGACCGCCGCAACGGCAAGCTCTATGCCTCGCAGGTCTTCCTGGGCGATGCGCTGTGGGAGATCGACCGCAGCGGCCGCAACCCGCCGCGCCTGATCCGCAAGGACCTGGGCGGCTTCAACGGCTTCGAGGTGGGGCCGGACGGCCTGCTCTACGGCCCGCTGTGGTTCAAGGGCCAGGTGGTGAAGATCGATCCGGCCAGCGGCGCGCTCACCGTCATCGCCGACGGCTTCAAGATCCCGGCCGCGGCCAACCTGGACGGCAAGGGCAACCTGTGGGTGGTGGACACGCGCACCGGCGAGCTGGTGAAGGTGGCGCTGGCGGACGGACGCAAGACCGTCGTGGCGCGGCTCGAGCCTTCTCTGGACAACCTGGCCATCGCGCCGGACGGCACGGTCTACGTCTCCAACATGGCCAACAACGCCATCGACGCGGTGGACCCGGCCACCGGCACACGCCGCAGGCTCACGGGCAGCCCGGTGGCGGTGCCGGCCGGCCTGCGCATCGACGGCCGCACGCTGTGGGTGGCCGACGTGTTCGGCTTCCGCGAGGTCGACACGGCCAGCGGCCAGGTGCGCGACGTCTTCCGCATGCAGCGCGACCCGGCGCTGGAGTACCCCTTCGCGGTGGGCGTCTCGGCCAGCCGCTTCGCGCTGGCCTCGTGGTTCACCGGCACGGTGCAGGTCGTGGACCGCACCGGCCGCCGCACGCTGCACACCCTGCACGGCCTCAAGGCACCCTACGACGCCCTGCCCCTGGACGACGGCAGCGTGGTCTACACCGAACTGGGCGCCGGCACGGTGACGCGTGCCAGCGGCCCCGACTTCGCGCAGCGCACGGTACTGGCCAGCGGGCTGCAGGGTCCGCTGCAGCTGGCGCGCGATGGCGCCGGCCAGCTGTACGTGAGCGAGGCGGCCGGCCGCGTACTGCGGCTGGTGCCGGGCGCCGCGCCGGTCACGGTGGCGTCAGGCCTGGCGATGCCCGAGGGCCTGGCCTTCACGCCCTGGGGCAGCCTGGTGGTGGCCGAGACAGCGGCACGGCGCCTCACCGAGATCGACATGGCGAGCGGCAGCCGGCGCACCGTGGCCGAGAACCTGCCCATCGGCATGGCGGGCGGGCCGGGCATGCCACCGCCCTACGTGCCCACCGGCGTGGCCGTGGGCGAGGACGGCAGCATCTACTACTCGGCCGACCGCGACAACGGCATCTACCGCATCCGGCCGGCGCGCTGACCGCGCCATGGTGCGGCCCCGCCGGGCCGCACGCGCGTGGGCCTGCGCCTGTGCAACAGCCCGGCCGCCCATGGGCCGTTAGCATTGCCCGTTGATCCTTCCGCCTCTTTTCCTTCCCTTCATTTCCAATCTTCGAGGAGCGAATCAATGGACATCCAGACCGTGGGCATCATCGGCGCCGGCACCATGGGCAACGGCATCGCGCAGGCCTGTGCCGTGTCGGGCGTCAAGGTGGTGATGGTGGACATCAGCCAGGCCGCCGTGGACAAGGGACTGGCCACCGTCTCGGGCAGCCTCGACCGACTGATCAAGAAGGAGAAGCTGACCGAGGCGCAGAAGGCCGACGCGCTCAAGCTGATCCAGGGCTCGACCAATTACGACGACCTGAAGGCCGCGCAGCTGGTCATCGAGGCCGCCACCGAGAACCACGAACTCAAGCGCAAGATCCTCAAGCAGGTCGATGCGCTGCTGGCGCCCGAGGTGATCATCGCGTCCAACACCTCGTCCATCTCGATCACGCAGCTGGCGGCCGACACCTCGCGCGCCGACCGCTTCATCGGCATGCACTTCTTCAACCCGGTGCCGATGATGGCGCTGGTGGAGCTGATCCGCGGCTACCTGACCAGCGACGCCACCCACGACGCCGTGAAGGCGCTGGCCCTCAAGCTGGGCAAGCAGCCCATCACCGTGAAGAACGCCCCCGGCTTCGTGGTCAACCGCATCCTGGTGCCGATGATCAACGAGGCCTTCTTCGTGCTCGCCGAGGGTCTGGCCACGCCCGAGGACATCGACGCCGGCATGAAGCTGGGCTGCAACCACCCCATCGGCCCGCTGGCCCTGGCCGACATGATCGGCCTGGACGTGTGCCTGGCGGTGATGGAGGTCTACCTGGAGGAATTCGGCGATTCCAAGTACCGGCCCTGCCCGCTGCTCAAGGAGATGGTCGCGGCCGGCCAACTGGGCCGCAAGACGGGGCGTGGGGTGTACGGCTACTGAGGCTGCGAGGTCGGCCCGCGGCGCGGTCTGCCAGCCTCTTGCGCGCGCCTCCCCCGAAACCGAGCTCAGGAGGCATCGAGGCGCGAAGCGCCTTTGCCGCGGCCCGACTTGATCGTGGCGCGCAGGGCCTTCGAGGCGAGCCGGCGCTGGGTGGACGCGAAGGTCGGCTTGGTCGCCCGGCGCGACCTGCGCTCGATGGCAGCGGCGGCGACGATCTCTTCCAGCCGGCCCAGGGCCTCGGCCTTGTTCTGGTCCCGGCTGCGCGAGGACTGGGCCTTGATGACGATCACCCCATCCTTGCTGATGCGCTGGTCCTGACGTTGGAGCAGCCGCTCCTTGACCGCCTCGGGCAGCGAAGAGCGGCGGATGTCGAAACGCAGGTGGACCGCACTGGACACCTTGTTGACGTTCTGCCCGCCCGGCCCCTGGGCGCGGACGGCGGTGAACTCGATGTCGCGGGGGTCGATGGTGAGAGGCATGGCGTGCGGGCAGTCTAGGGGAAGCGATTCAGGCGTGCGGCGGCCGTGGACCTCGGCGGCTACGGGCGGTGCGCGTGGTGGCAGCGGCCGTCGTCTACGCGACCCCGATGCGCGCGCCGATGCCCTATGTTTCGCGGCTGGAGACAGACAACCCCCCCGAAACGCGCCCACCATGGACATCCAGACCCCCGCCCCCCCGCCCGAAGGCTGCATCAGCTGCGAAGTCGTCGACACGCACATCCTGCTCATCGGCATCAACCGTCCGGCCAAGCGCAACGGCTGGACGCCGCGCATGTTCCGAGAGCTGGCCGAGGCCTACACCCGGCTCGACGACGAGCCCGAACTGCGCGTGGGCGTGCTGCATGCCTTCGGCGACCACTTCACCGCCGGGCTGGACCTGCCGCAGGTGGTGGAGCACCTGCGCCGCGGCGAGAAGCTCGCGCCCATGGGCCTGGTCGAGCCGCACGACTTCGGCCTGCCCGGCTACCGCCGCCGCACCAAGCCCATGGTCGCGGCCGTCAAGGGCATCTGCTACACGGTGGGCATCGAACTGATGCTGGGCGCCGACATCACCGTGGCGGCCGACGACTGCCGCTTCTCGCAGATGGAGGTGCAGCGCTGCATCCTGCCCACCGGCGGCGCCACGCTGCGCATGCCCGAGCGCGCAGGCGTGGGCAATGCGCTGCTGCACCTGCTCACCGCCGACGAGTTCGATGCGGCCGAGGCCTACCGCTGCAATTTCGTACAGAAGGTGGTGCCGGCGGCCGAGGTGCTGGACGCCGCTGTCGGCATCGCTCGCCGCATCGCCGCGCAGGCGCCGCAGGCGGTGGTCGCCACGCGCCTGAACGTGCTCAAGGCCATCGAACTGGGCCAGGCCGCGGCCGTGGCCGACTTCGGCCCGGTGCAGCAACGCCTGCAGACGACGGAGGACGCCGCCGAGGGCGTGCGCGCCTTCGTCGAAAGGCGGCCGGCGCGCTTCACCGGCCGCTGAGGGCGCGCCAGGGACAGGGACGACTCCCCTGTCCGCGGCATGGTCTTGCGCGCAATTGTTTTGCGTGCAATTTAATTGCGCGCACAATCCGATCCATGCCCAAGACGCCCACCACCGCCGAACTGCTCAGCCTGGACAACCAGCTGTGCTTCGCGCTGTATTCGGCGTCGCTGTCCATGACGCGGCTGTACAAGCCGCTGCTCGACGAGTTGGCGTTGACCTACCCGCAGTACCTCGTGATGCTGGCACTGTGGGAGGCGGATGGCGTCACCGTGTCGGACCTCGGCACCCGGCTGTCACTGGACTCCGGCACGCTCACCCCCTTGCTCAAGCGCCTCGAAGCGACCGGCTACCTCAGCCGCATGCGCGACGTGGCCGACGAGCGGCGCGTGCTGATCCGCCTGACGGCCGAGGGCCGGGCGCTGCGGGCCCGGGCCGTGCAGGTGCCGCAGTGCCTGCTGGCTGCCAGTCAGTGTTCGCTGGAGGAGCTCTCGCAGCTCACCCGGCAATTGCAGGCGCTGCGCGACCGCGTGTCCGCCGCCTGATCGTTCCTTGCCTCCCTTTCGTTTTCCCACCCAACCCAGGAGAAAGACCATGACCCACAAGCTCGAAAAAGTGCTCTACACCGCCCAAGCCCACACCACCGGTGGCCGCGACGGTGCCAGCAAGACCAGCGACGGCGCCCTGGACGTGACGCTGAGCTCCCCCGGCTCCGGCAAGCCGGGCACCAACCCCGAGCAGCTGTTCGCCGCCGGCTATTCCGCCTGCTTCATCGGCGCCATGAAGGCCGTCGGCCCCAAGGTCGGCGTGAAGGTGCCCGATGACGTGAGCATCGACGCCAGCGTCTCCCTGGGCCCGATCAAGGGCGGCGCCGCCTACGGCATCGCGGCCAAGCTGGCCATCACCCTGCCGGGCCTGGACGCCGAGCAGAAGAAGAAGCTGGTCGATGCCGCCCACGAGGTGTGCCCGTACTCCAACGCCACCCGCGGCAACGTCGAGGTCGAGCTGTCGATCGCCTGATCGACGCACTCGCCTTGCGATGAAAGACGCCACCTTCGGGTGGCGTCTTTTTTTCGCCCGGCATGCGCCGCCAAAGCCCGCATTTGCGCAAACCCGGCTAAGCAGCGCCGTCGCCGGGCCGGCACACTGGCTGGCATGACAACCAGCCGCGCAGAGACGCGATACAGGGAGCGGGTCGCACGGGTGGTGGCCCACATCGTGGCGCATCCGATGGCAGAGCATCGCCTGGACGAACTGGCGGCCATGGCGCACTTCTCGCCCTGGCACTTCCACCGCATCTATGCCAGCGTCACCGGCGAGAGCGTGGCCGCGACCGTGCGGCGGCTGCGGCTGGCGCAGGCGGCCCGCCTGCTGCAGGAAGGCACTCAGAGCGTCACCGACATCGCGCTCGCCACGGGCTACGACAGCCCGCAGGCTTTTTCCCGCGCCTTCAGCCAGTTCACCGGCCAGCCGCCCAGCGCCTTCCAGCAGGCGATGCAGCGCCTGGCGCGCGGCGCAAACACAGCGGCGGCACCGTCCGACGGTCCGGCAGAAGCGAAGGATGCCCCCGCGCCATCGGGCATCGTCCAGATCGTCGAGTGGCCGGCCCAGCAGGTCCTGGCGTTGCGCCACCAAGGGCCCATCGCCATGATTCCGCACACCCAGCGGCGGCTGCACCTGCTGCTGGGCGAGGCCGCCGACACCGTCTGGCTGGGCATGGTTTGCGACGACCCGGCTGGTCCGCAGGCGGGGCTGATCTACCACGCTGCCGCAGCACCGGGAATGCACGGCACGTCCTGCCACGCCGAACTGCAAGCACTCACCATTCCCGCCGGCCTCTACGCGCGCCACCGACTGGCGGGGCCCTACACCCGCATCAGCGCCGCCTTCGACGCCCTGTATGCCCGCTGGCTGCCCGCCAGCGGCTACGAGCCGGACGACCGGCCCGCGCTCGAGCATTACCTGAATTCGCCGCGCAACGCCCTTCCGGCCCAACTGCGCACCGACCTGCTCATTCCAATCCGCCCCGCCGACGACCGATGAAGCCCCTTCGCCCCGCGCTATTCGCCCTCCTCTTTGCCCTGGCCGGCGCCGGCAGCCAAGCGGCCGGCCTCGCGTTCATCAATGTGCCTGCCGATGCCGACGGACCCGCCTTGCAGGGCACGGTCTGGTCGCCGTGCGCCACACCCGCGGCGGACATCGTGCTCGACCCGCTCGTGGTGAAAGGCGTGCGCGACTGCCCGGTGGCCGGCGACCGGCTGCCGCTGGTCGTGGTGTCGCACGGCACGGGCGGCTCAGCCATGGGCCACCACGACACGGCTGCCGCACTGGCCGATGCGGGCTTCGTCGTGGCCGCCATCGCGCACCCGGGCGACAACTTCCGCGACCTGAGCCGGCAGGCGCGGCTGTCCATCTTTGCCACGCGTCCCGTGGACATGCGGCGGCTCGTCGACCACATGGTCGGGCGCTGGCCCGGGCATGCGGCGCTGGACCCGCAGCGCATCGGCATCTTCGGCTTCTCGCGCGGCGGCTACACCGCCCTGGCGCTCATCGGCGCACAGCCGGACTGGACGCTGCGGCGCGACCTGTGCCCGGCCGGATCGACGGTGCCGCTGTGCCAGGAGGCGGCCCGCGGCGACGTGCCGCCGCCGCCCTTGCCGGACGCCCGCATCCGGGCCGCCGTGGTGGTCGATCCGCTGAGCGTGTTCGCTGCCGCGGGGCTGAAGAACGTGCGCGTGCCGGTGCAGCTGTGGGCCTCGCAATTCGGCGGCGACGGTGTGACGCCCGAGAGCGTGACCGCCGTGCGCGACGGCCTGCCCACGCCGCCGCAATGGCAGGTGGCCGAGGGCGCGGCGCACTTTGCCTTTCTGGCGCCATGCTCGGCCGCGTTCACGCGCATGGCGCCCGAGATCTGCAAGGACGGCCCCGGCTTCGACCGCGCGGCCTTCCACCAGCGCTTCAACGCGGCGGTCGTGGCCTTCTTCCGCCAGCAGCTGGCCGCACCCGCGTCGCGCTGATCGTCTCGGCGGTCCAGCAACCCTTCAACCCGGCGCTCCGTCCTCCATCAGCGCCAGCAGGCGCTGCGCATGCACATGCGGTGAGCCACGGCGCCAGATGGCGTGGGCCTCGGACTGGCCCGAGGCCTCGGCCAGCGGGCGGAACACCACGCCACGCAGCCCGGCGCGCTGCATGGCCGCCGGCACCAGCCCCACGCCCAGGCCTTCGGCGACCAGCGCCAGCACGGCCAGCCAGTGGCGCACCTCGTGCCGCACCTGGGGCACAAAGCCGGCGGCCACGCACAGGTCCAGGATGCGCCCGTGGTAGTCGGGCGAGGCTTCGCGCGAGAAGAGCACCAGCGTCTGCTCGCGCAGGGCCGACAGCGCCACCTCGCGCCGGCGTGCCAGCGCATGGCCGCTGGGCAGGCAGCAGACGAAGGGCTCGCGCACCAAGAGCCGCTGCGCCAGCTCGTCGGGGATGCGGCTGGTGTGGATGAAGCCCAGGTCCAGCTGGTCGTGCTGCAGGCGCGCCGTCTGCTCGGCCGAGTTGAGTTCGGTCAGGCTGAGCTTCACGCGCGGATGCGCCGCCTGGAAGCGCCGCAGCGCCTGCGGCAGCCCGCGGTAGAGCATGGCGCCGACGAAGCCCACCCGCAGCCGGCCCGCCGAGCCCTCGGCCACGTCGCGCACCTCCTGCGCGGCCTCGGCGGCCTGGGCCAGCAGCCGGGCGGCCGAGGCCTGCAGCGCCAGCCCCGCCGGGGTCAGGCGCACGGCCTTGCTGGTGCGCTCGAACAAGCGCGCGCCCAGGCGCGCCTCCAGCTGGCGGATGGCTACGGACAGTGGGGGCTGCGAGATGGCCAGCCGCTGCGCGGCACGGCCGAAGTGCAGTTCTTCGGCCAGCACGGCGAAATAGCGCAGTTGTCGCAGGTCCATCGATAGCTCCTTCGAATGGAACATGTGTCAAACGATATTAGACCTGCATGGATCGGCTCCGAACAATGTGGGGAAAGGCTGGTCGCGGTCGCCCCGCGACGGCCCCCTCAGGAGACACGCGCCATGCCCGACACCCGCCCACCCGCGGCCGCCGCCGCCATTCCCGACCGCCACGGCCAGAACCTCTACACCGCCGATGTCGAGCTGCAGCGCCTGCTGGCGCTGTACCTGCCCGCGCCCTTGCTCGCGCACCTGCAGCCGCACCTTCACCGGCTGGGCGCCCTGGCCGGTGGCCCGCTGGACACCCTGGCCGCCACCGCCGACCAGAACCCGCCCACGCTGAGCCTGCGCAGCCGCACCGGCCAGGACGAGCAGCGCATCGTCAAGCATCCGGCCTATGTGGAGATGGAACGCCTGGCGCTGGCCGAATTCGGCCTGGGCGCCATGTCGCACCGTGAGGAGACGCTGGGCTGGCGCGGCAAGATGCCGCCCGCGGTCAAGTACGCGCTGACCTTCCTCTTCGTGCAGGCCGAGTTCGGGCTGTGCTGCCCGGTCTCGATGACCGACTCGCTCACCCGCACGCTGCGCAAGTTCGGCAGCCCCGAGCTGGTGGCGCGCTTCCTGCCGCGGCTCACCTCGCTGGACTTCGACGAACTGGCCCAAGGCGCCATGTTCATGACCGAACAGGCCGCCGGCTCCGACATCGCCGCCACCGAAACGCGCGCCTGGCAGGACGAGGCCGGCCAATGGCGCTTGTCGGGCGACAAGTGGTTCTGCTCCAACCCCGACGCCGACTTCGCCATGGTGCTGGCCCGCGCCGACGGCGCGCCCGCGGGCATGAAGGGCGTCTCGCTCTTTCTGCTGCCGCGGCGGCTGCCGGACGGCGCGCTCAACCACTACCGCATCGTGCGGCTCAAGAACAAGCTGGGCACGCGCTCCATGGCCAGCGGCGAGATCCGGCTCGACGGCGCCATCGCGCACCTGGTGGGCGAGGCCGGCCGCGGCTTCGTGCAGATGGCCGACATGGTCAACAACTCGCGCCTGTCCAACGGCGTGCGCGCCGCCGGCCTGATGCGCCGCGCGGTGGCCGAGGCCGAGTTCATCGCCCGCGAGCGCCGCGCCTTCGGCCGCACGCTGGCGCAGATGCCGCTGATGCAGCGCCAGCTCGACAAGCTGCGCGTGCCGGCCGAGCAGGCCCGCACGATGGTGTTCCAGACCGCGCGCACGCTCGAGCGCTCGGACGGCGGCGATGCGCAGGCCTACGCGTTGCTGCGCATCCTCACGCCGCTCATCAAGTTCCGCGCCTGCCGCGACGCGCGCAAGGTCACCGGCGACGCCATGGAGGTGCGCGGTGGCTGCGGCTACATCGAGGAATGGAGCGATCCGCGCCTGGTGCGCGACGCGCACCTGGGCTCGATCTGGGAAGGCACGAGCAACATCGTGGCGCTGGACGTGCTGCGCGCCATCCGCCGCGAAGGCTCGCTGCCGGTGCTGCGCGCGCATGTCGCCGGATTGCTGGCCGAGGCCGGGCACGCGCTTGCGCCCGCCTTCGTGCAGGCGCTGCGCCAGGCCATGGACCGCGCCTGCGCGCTCGCCGAGACCGCCACCCAGGACGGTGGCGACGTGCTGGCACGGCAGGCGGCCTCGGCCCTCTACCACTGCACCAGTGCCACCGCCATGGCCTGGGAGTCGGTGCGCACCGGCTCGGCAGACCGGCTGCGCTGGGCGCAGCTGGCGCTGCTGCACCGCGTGCTGCCGCGCGACCCGCTGGCTGCCGATGCACTGCCTGCCCACTGGCAGACGACGCCGGCCACGGCGCCCGCCGCGGACCTGCAGATACCCGCCTGACGTGCAACCGACACCCACAACGACACGGAGACACCCATGACCGCAACCCTTGTTCGCCGCCGCCACTTCGCGCTGGCTGCCACCGCCGCCGCCTTCCTGCCACGCGCCTTCGCGCAGGCGCCCTTTCCGTCCAAGCCCGTGATGCTCGTCGTGCCTTTTCCGCCCGGCGGCCCGACCGACGCCATGGCCCGCACGCTGGCTGCCGAGATGAGCACCCGCCTGGGCCAGCCCATGGTGGTGGAGAACCGCGCCGGCGCCGGCGGCAACATCGGCGCCGAATATGTGGCGCGGGCCGAGGCCGATGGCCACACGCTGATGTTCGGCACCTCGGGCCCGCTGGCCATCAACGTGAGCCTGTACCGGAAAATCGGCTACGACCCCACCAAGAGCTTCGCGCCCGTCATCCAAGTGGGGCACCTGCCCAACATCCTGGTGGTCAACCCCGCACTGCCCGCCAAGGACGTGAAGGAGCTGGTCGCCTATGCCAAGGCCAACCCCAACAAGCTGAGCTATGCCTCGTCGGGCAACGGCGCCTCGTCGCACCTGGCGGGCGTGCTGTTCAACAGCATGGCGGGCACCGAGATCCTGCATGTGCCCTACAAGGGCACCGGTCCGGCCCTCAACGACCTGCTGGGCGGGCAGGTGAGCATGACCTTCACCGACATCCTCACCGCCCTGCCCTACATCAAGGCCGGCAAGCTGCGCGCGCTGGGTGTGGCCACGGCCAGCCGCTCGCGGGCGCTGCCCGAGGTGCCGACCATCGCCGAGCAGGGCTACAAGGGCTACGACGTCAGCGTGTTCTTCGGCATCGTGGCGCCGGCCGGCACGCCGGCCGATCGCATCGCGCTGCTCAACCGGCAGTTCGCGGAGGTGCTGGCCTCGCCCAAGGTCAAGCAGTCCTTCGACACGCAGGGCCTGGAGCCCGCGCCCGATACCTCGCCGCAGCAACTGGCCCGCTTCATCGCCACGGAGACGGCCAAGTGGAAGGGCGTGGTCGCGCAGTCCGGCGCGCAACTCGACTGAGGCATCGCGCGCTCCTATGCATCTGCCTTCCCAAGCCGGCGCGCTGGCCGGCATCCGCGTGCTCGACCTGTCGCGCATCCTGGGCGGCCCCTACTGCGGCCAGATCCTGGGCGACCATGGCGCCGATGTGCTCAAGGTCGAGCCGCCCGGCGGCGACGACACCCGCACCTGGGGCCCGCCCTTTCGCGACGGCGTGGCCTCGTACTACCACGGCCTCAACCGCAACAAGCGCATCCAGCACCTGGACCTGACCACGGCCGAGGATCGGGAGCGGATGCTGGCCCTGGTCGCCGAGGCCGACGTGCTGATCGAGAACTTCAAGACCGGCACCATGGAGCGCTGGGGCATCGGCCAGGCCGAACTGTCTCAGCGCTTTCCACGCCTGGTGTGGTGCCGCGTCACCGGCTTCGGCAGCGACGGCCCGCTGGGCGCGCTGCCCGGCTACGACGCCGCGGTGCAGGCCATGACCGGCATCATGAGCATCAACGGCGAGGCCGACGGCGGCCCGCTGCGCGTGGGCCTGCCGGTGGTGGACATGGTGACCGGCATGAATGCCGCGCTGGGCGTGCTGATGGCCTTGCAGGAGCGCGAACGCAGCGGCCGCGGCCAGTTGGTGGAGGCGGCGCTGTACGACAGCGGCCTGGCACTGCTGCACCCGCATGCGGCCAACTGGTTCATGGACGGGCGCGCGCCCAAACGCACCGGCAATGCGCATCCCAACATCTACCCCTACGACGCGCTGCGCACGGGCACCGACCCGGTGTTCGTGGCCGTGGGCAACGACCGGCAGTTCGCCGCCTTCTGCCGCGTGATCGGGATGCCCGACCTTGCCACCCACGCCGACTACGCCACCGCCGGCGCCCGCTCGGCGAACCGCGATGCGCTCAAGGCGGCGCTGGAGGCGCAGATGGCCGCCCTGGACGGCCGTGCGTTGGTCGAGGACCTGATGGCCGCTGGCGTGCCCGCCGCCCCGGTGCTGGATGTGGAAGCCGCGCTCCGGCATCCGCACACGGCGCACCGCGGCATGGTGGTGGAGATGGAAGGCGGCTGGCGCGGGCTGGGCTCGCCCATCAAGCTGGACCGTACGCCGGCGAGCTACCGGCATGTGCCGCTGACGCCGGGCGACCGGTTCGCGCCGCGGGACTGAATCCTTCGCGCGGGCATTGGCGGCGCACGCCCGCCGCAGCTGCGTCACCCAGGCGACGACGTTCACGCTTGTCCCATCGCGGACCAGCCGTGCAGCCGCTAAGGTGCGCAGTCCCTCGCCACGGACCTGCCCCATGCCCACCACCGACTTCCTCGTCCATCCCATCGAGCTCGGCCAGACGCACCTGCGCGAGCGCGAGGACACCCCGCTCGAACCCGGCCAGGTGCGCCTGGGCATCGACCGCTTCGCGCTGACGGCCAACAACGTCACCTATGCCGCCTTCGGCGACGGGATGGGCTACTGGCGCTTCTTTCCCACCGGTGACGAGGCCTGGCGCTTCGTGCCGGTGTGGGGCTTTGCGCGGGTGCTGCAGTCCACGCATCCCGGCGTGGCGGTGGGCGAGCGGGTGTACGGCTTCTTTCCCACGGCATCCAAGGTCGTGCTGACGCCCGGACGGCTGTCGCCGGAGCGCTTCACCGACATGGCGGCGCACCGGGCCGAGCTGCCGGCGGTCTACAACCAGTACTTCCGCTGCGCCAGCGATCCGCTCTACACCGCCGACACGGAGGACATCCAGGCGCTGCTGCGGCCGCTGTTCATCACCTCGTGGCTGATCGACGACTTTCTGGGAGACAACGCCTTCTTCGGCGCGGCCGATGGCGGCCGGGCCACGGTGCTGCTCTCCAGCGCGTCGAGCAAGACGGCCTACGGCACCGCCTTCCAGCTCGCGCAGCGGCCCGACGTGCGCGTGGTCGGTCTCACCTCCGAGGGCAACCGCGCCTTCTGCGAGGGCCTGGGCTGCTACGACGAGGTGCTGGCCTACGGCGAGCTGGACCGCATCGCCGCCGACGTGCCCTGCGTCTACGTGGACTTTGCCGGCAACGGCGAGCTGCGCCGCGCCATCCACGAACGCTTCGGGCAGCTGCGCTACAGCATGGTGATCGGCAACACGCATGTGGACCAGCGCGCGCCCGAGGGCAGCGCCAAGACGTTGCCCGGGCCCCGCGCCACCTTCTTCTTCGCGCCGACACAGATCAGGAAGCGCACCGGCGAGTGGGGCGCCGAGGCCTTTGGCCAGAAGCTGGCGCAGGGCTGGCAGGCCTTCACCGGCCGCGCCACGCAGGCCGATGCACCCTGGCTGCGGGTCGAGCAGCACCGTGGCAGCGCGGCGCTGCAGGCGCTGTGGCCCACGGTGATGCACGGCCGCGGCGATCCGCATGCGGCGCATGTGGTGTCGCTCGCGCCCTGAGCATCACCGAACGAAGCGGGCCGCAGCCGGTCACACGCGGAGTTCGCGCCGCAAGGGCCTGGGCGGCGCGCCCACGCTGCCTGCTTCGCGGCTCGGCCGGCACAAGGCTGATGCAGCCGCCTCCCCCGACGCCGACAATGCCCCGATGTCTGACATCTCGGCCGCGGCCCATCCCTACGAATCCCTCACGCCCGACGCGGTGCTCGATGCGCTGGCCAGCGTCGGCCTGTATGGCGACGGCCGGCTGCTGACGCTCAACTCCTACGAGAACCGCGTCTACCAGGTGGGCCTGGAAGACCGCTCGAACGTGGTCGTCAAGTTCTACCGGCCCGGCCGCTGGAGCGATGCGCAGATCCAGGAGGAGCACGACTTCGCCACCGAGCTGGCCGCGGACGACATCCCCGTGGTCGCGCCGCTGGCGCTCGAAGGCCGCACGCTGCACCACCACGGCGGCTTCGCCTTCGCAGTGAGTCCCTCGCGCGGCGGACGCGCGCCCGAGCTGGACGACTTCGAGGTGCTGGAATGGGTGGGCCGCTTCCTGGCGCGCATCCACGCCGTGGGCCGCAAGAAGGCCTTTGCCGAGCGGCCCGCGCTGGACATGGCGAGCTTCGGCACCGCCTCGCGCGACTGGTTGCTGGCGCACGAGATGATTCCGCTGGACGTGCAGAAGGAATGGGAAGCCGCTTGCAACGAGGCGCTGGCGATGATCGGCGCCACCGCCCTGGACACGACGAAGCCGGCGGGCGAGCTGCGCTGGCTGCGCGTGCATGGCGACTGCCACCCCGGCAACATCCTCTGGACGCCCACGGACCGGCCCGGCGGCGGCCCGCACTTCGTCGACCTGGACGACGCCCGCACCGGCCTGGCCGTGCAGGACCTGTGGATGCTGCTCTCCGGGGACCGCGCACAGCGCACCGCGCAGCTGTCGGGCCTGCTCGACGGCTACGAGCAGATGCGCGAATTCGACCGCCGCGAACTGGCGCTGATCGAGCCGCTGCGCACCCTGCGCCTGCTGCACTACAGCGCCTGGCTGGCCCGCCGCTGGCAGGACCCGATCTTCCCAATCAACTTCCCCTGGTTCGGCAGCAGCGACTACTGGAAGGGCCAGATCCAGATGCTGCAGGACCAGTGCGAGGCGATGGCCGAGGACCCCCTCTATGCGTGAAGTGAAGAAGCACCCCCCATGCCGCTTCGCGGCTCCCCCCTCACTTGCGCCTTCGGCTTGGAGGGGGGCGCACCCAGCGGCCTGGCCGAGCCAGTTCCGCGGGTGCCCTGGCGTGGCCTGCTCCGCGGCCCTTCGATCTTTGCTGTCGCGCCTATGTCATCCGATGCGGGCGGCGCGCAGCGTGGTCGAGAGCTGACGTGCCGCACGCCGCGACGCCCCCCGACCTCTGCCCCTTGTGCGGCCAGCCCAATGCCTGCGGCGCCGAGGCGGCCCGCTGCAGCGGGGAGCCATGCACCGACTGCTGGTGCATGACGGTAGCCATTCCGGCTGCGCTGCGGGCCCGGGTGCCGGCAGAAGCGCAGGGGCTGGCCTGCATCTGCAGGAACTGCGTGGCTCAGGCATGCCCAGCACCAAGCTCGACGGTCAAAGCGGCAGGCACTTGAGCTGCACGCCGGGCGCCTGCAGGCGCTCCGCATACAGGCCTTCGCGCGCGGGCGACAGCAGCGCATGCAGGCCTTCCATCAGCGGCACGGTGTCGCCCGCCTTGGCCTGGCGGTAGCAGCGGCCCAGGTTCTCCAGGCTGGCCTTGAGCGCTTGGCCCTGCGCGGCATCGCTGCGCGCCAGCGCGTCGGCCTGGGCGTTGAGCCAGTCCTCCTGGGCCTTGAGGCTCTGGTCGGGCAGTTTGGCGGCTTCCTCCTTGGGGATCATGGTGGCGTACAGACGCTGCAGGCTCTGCTCGCCACCCTGGGCCATGCGCAGGCTCGCGTCGTAATGCACCTCGAAGCTGCCCTGGCGCCAGATCACCCGGCGCACCTGGTAGTCGAGCTGGCCCTCTGCCCCGCCCAGGGTCTGGATCAGTTCGCGGGCCTTGGCGTTGTCCGGGTCCTCGCCGAAGTTCTGGCGCAGGGCCTGGGCGATGGCGGCGTCGTCGGGGTAGCGGATGTCGCCGCCGGCCGCATTGCGCTCGCATCCTTGGAGCAGCACTGCACCGGCCAACACGGCGGCCAGCGCCACCGGAAGGCGTCGGGGCCTCGTTGTTCTCAAAAGCATTGGTCTGAAGGTCAATGGAACACGGCCGCAGTGTGCGGGCCGGATCGACCGGCGCACGCCAGAGAAGGCCGACGGACGGTTACGGCCATGCCGGGTTTGTGAACGCCTGTTTCCAAACTGTGTCCAGCCTGACCTCGAATTCGTTTCAGCGGCACGACTTCGGGTTTGACAACACCCTTCAGCTTCCGTTAAGGCTCGCCACCCCTTCGCCGGCCCCGAAAACTGACCACTTTGGTGCACAACCTGACCCGGCGGGAGCTGAGGACGACGCCTCCCATGCGTCTTGGCCTACGGGGTCCAGACCACGAAATTCTTCACACTCCGGCGCGGGATTTGGAAGCAAACGCAAAAAAATGTGAGCAACACAGCGACTTACATCTATGTCAAAGCGACATCCGGGACGCCGATAGATTGCGGTCCGTGGTCCCCAGCGGACCGCGCTTCAACCCATCTCTCATCGCATCCAACAGGAGTCCTTTCCATGAAGAAATTCGTTGCAGCCGGTGCCGTCGCCCTCATGGCCGGTCTGTGCGCCCCCGCCTTTGCGCAGAGCGGCGCCGTCACCATCCCGGGCGTGGGCAAGGCCAGCGGATCGACAGGTTCCGAGATCACCAACAGCCGCATCACCGTCAGCGGCAACAAGGCCCGCGACGTGCTGGCCGGCGGCGGCGAGGCCGGCGTGATGAAGGTCGGTGCCAACGTCAGCATGACCGGCATGGCGAACGTCAACTCCGTCAACATCACCGGCTCCAAGGTGCGCAACAGCGAGATCACGGTGAGCGGCAACGAGGCCGACACCATCAAGGCCATCGGCGGCACCGCCAACGTCAACTCCGTCAACATCAACTGAGCGGAGGCCCTCGCTCGGTGTGCCGGGACGGCCGCCGGGCGGGAGGGCTGATCCGCCCGCCGTCCCGGACACCGGATGGAGACCGTGCCCGTGCCCCAGGCCCCGAGAAAGAAGAACACCGCCCTCGTCCATGCCCTCGCCCTCGTGTGCGGCGGCCTGGCCGGCCTGGCGACGACCGGCGTGCAGGCGCAGGAGAGCGTGCTGCATGGCCTCGGCTGGATCACCGAGCGCCCCGGCTCCACGCTGGAAGGCGGCAGCAGCGCCCGCAACACGGGCAACCGCGCCAGCGGCGAAGTGATGGCCGGCGGCGGCAAGGCGACCGCGGGCGCCGGCATCGCCGGCTCGGCCGAACTCATCGCCACCTCGCAGGCCAACATGATCGGCCTGTCGGCGCTCGACACACGCAATACGCAGGTGTCGGTGCTGCAGAACCAGGTCAGCGGCTTTGTGCGTGCCATCGGCGGCGCGGCCTCGGCCAACAGCGTGCTGCTCTCGGGCGGCCAGGGCCGCCGGCCGCTGGCCGACAGCCGCATCCAGATCCAGAACAACCAGGCGAGCCGCATCGAGGCCCACGGCGCCAAGGCGTCGGTGGCACTCGGTGCCGGCTCGCTGCAGCTGCCCGGGCGCGCCACCGCCAACGGCCTGCTGGCCGACGAAAGCGATCTGCGCCGCCTGCGCGCCGACGTCACGGGCAACCGTGCGGAGGGCGTGGCCTCGCTCGGCGGCGCGGCCATTGCCAACGGCAGCACGCTGGCGCGCACGCCGGTGGACGACCTGCAGATCACCCAGACGGACAACCGCGCCCGCGACGTGCGCGCCGGTGGCGGCAGCGCCAGCGTGGGCTGGGGCGCGATCGCCTCGGCGCAGTTGAGCGGTGTGGCCGCGGCCAACGCGCTAACGGCCGCCAACAGCCGGCTCGAAGGTGCGCGGCTGCTGCAGCAGGGCAACCAGGCCGAATCGATCACGGCCACCGGCGGCAGCGCCCTGGCCAACAGCCTGAACCTGGCCGACTACCAGGGCGCCGCGCTGCGTCAGTACAGCGCGCAGATCGCCAACAACCGAGCGAGCCGCGTCGGTGCCGACGGCGGCAGTGGCTCGGTGCTGGGGGGCGCGCTGGCCGATGTGCAGATGGCCGCGGTGGCGCTGGCCAACAGCATCTCGGTGCAGGGCGGCAGCGTCGAGGGCAGCACCCGGCACCAGGTGAGCGGCAACGTGGCCGACGGCGTGCGCGCCAACGGCGGCGCGGCCGTGGCCAACAGCGTGTGGCTGGACAAGGCCACGACGCGCGCGACCAGCGTGGTCATCCAGGACAACAAGGCCGACAACGTCGCCACCACCGGCTTCCAGGGCAGCGCGGCCGGCGGCCTGATCGCCTCGGGCGAGCAGAACGCCATGGCGCTGGTCAACAGCCTGGGCGTGCTGGGCTCCGAGGTGGACGCGGGCCGGGTGGACATCCTCGGCAATCAGGCCTCGGGCCTGTCGTCGCGCGGCGGCAAGCTGGTGGCCAATGCCGTGAGCGTGGAAAAGGGCGAGGGCGGCGCATCGCGCCTGTCGGCCCGCACCACGGTGCAGGACAACAGTGCCCGCCAGATCGCCACCGGCGCCGCCTCGGGCGGCGTTGCGGGCGGGCTGGCCTCGACCGACCAGAACGCACGCGCGGCCGTCAACGCCGTGGTGCTGCACCAGAACGCGCGCGCCGACGGCGGCTCCACCCTGCAGGTGACGGGCAACCGCGCGTCCAACGTGAGGGCGCCGGGCGGCACGGCGCTGGTCAACGCCCTGGGCGTGTACCGGGACTCGCAGCTCTCGGGCAGCCCGGTGACGCTGGCCGACAACCAGGCCAGCGACGTGACGGCGGGCGGCGGCTCGGGCCAGGCCATGGGCGCCGGCTCGGCGAAGAACGGCATCCTGGTCGCCAACGGCCTGTACCTCGAAGGCGAGGGCGGCGCACGGCTGGCCTCGTCGCCGCTGACGGTGCGCGGCAACACGGCCCGCCAATTGCAGGCCGATGGCGGCCGGGTGAATGCCAACGCGCTGGCCGTCAACGGCCAGGGCGACGTGCAGGCCAGCCCGGTCACGCTGACCGGCAACCAGGCCAGCGACGTGCGCAGCAGCGGCGAGCAAGGCACGCTGTTCGGCAAGGCCGTCAGCGGCGGCGTGGGCCAGGCTTATGCCAACGCGGTGCAGGTGCTGGGCCAGTTGCGCGGCAGCAGCCTGGCGTTGGCCGACAACCTGGCCGGCCAGGTGCGCGGCGACCAGGCCGTGGCGCTGGCCAACAGCGTGCTGCTGGACGGGAACTCGACACTGCAAGGCAGCAGCGTCAGCCTACGGGGCAACCAGGCGCAGGGCGTGCAGGCCAAGGATGGCCATGTGGCCGCCGCCAACAGCCTGGTCAACGAAGGCCGCATCAGCGGTGCGCAGATCGGCATCGACGGCAACCGCGCGACGGTGCAGGCCGACGGGGGCGACGCCATCGCCAACACGGTGCGCAACCGCGGCAGCATGGCCGGCAGCCGCGTGACGATCAGCGGCAACCAGGGCCAGGTGGCGCGCAAGGGCACGGCCAACAGCGTGGACAACAGCGGCACGCTGGCCGGCGGACAGATCACCATCCTGGGCAACCAGGGCAGCGCGCAGGACGGCGGCACCGTCAATTCCTTCGTCAACAGCGGCCGGGCCACGGGCAATGTGCACATCGCCGGCAACACGGGCAGCGCGCGCGGCAACGGCAGCCTGGCCAACAGCGTGCGCAACACCGGCAACCTGGCCGCCAACATCACCATCCTCGGCAACCAGGGCACGGCCAGTGGCGGCGGCGTGGTCAACAGCGTGGTCAACCGCGGCAACCTGAGTGGCGCAGTGGCCATCGTGGGCAACCGCGGCACGGCGTCCAACGGCGGCACGGTCAACTCGCTGGTCAACACGGGCACCATGTCCGGCAAGGTGACCATCGCGGGCAACCAGGGGTCGGCGGGCATGGGCGGCACGGCCAACTCGGTCATCAACCGCGGCAGCATCACCGGCAGCGTGACCATCGTGGGCAACAACGCCCGCGCCGGCATGGGCACCACCACCGCCAGCGTGCGCAACTACGGCGCGCTGGCGGGCGCGGCCGGCGTGACCGGCGGCGCGCCCTGGGCCGCCAGCGTCGGCAAGACCATCACCCTGCCCTCCACCGGCGTGGTCAACCGCAGCGTGACCGTCGGCCCCGCGGTGACGGTGCTCAACATGTGATTCAACCCACTCTGGAGACCTTCTTCATCATGCACACACGCACACCACAGTGGTCCCTTGTCGCCGCCGCCGCCACCGCCCTTCTGCTGGCCGGCGCAGCGCAGGCCCAGCTCGTCAACTACAGCGAGCAACTGGGCAACTACAGGGACAACAAGGACGCGGGCGTGAAGCTGATCGACGGCGTCACGCCCGGCGTCACGGCCCGCGCCCGGGTGGCCCGGGCGCTGGAGCAGAACAAGGTGGTGGACCAGCAGGCGCTGGTGCAGCCCGACGGCACGCTCAAGCTGCCGGCCAACCAGACCAACCTGGTGATCCGCACCGACTACAGCAACGTCCAGCAAGGGGCCGACGGCCAGCTGCGCATCGCGAGCCCAACGATCCAGGGCAACGTGAGCGGCAACGTGACGCTGTTCGTCGACGGCAAGGGGGTGGAGAACATCACCGTGCTCAACAACGGCCGCTGACGCAGCACCACCGCCCCGGCCCGCGCGGGCCGTACACCGCGTACCGATAACAACAACGCCTCTGCTCACATGACCTTCGCACTCGCCCGCGGCGCCCGGATCAGCGCCCGCCTAGCCACCCTCGCTGCCGCCGCCGCCCTGGTAGCCGGCTGCGCCACCACGGAGAACGCCCTCAAGGACGCCGACCAGCTGCTCGCCGAGCGCGAGGCCGCCAAGTCCCTGCCCACCGCCAACCTGAGCCAGTACGCCGCCGCGCTCACGCGCTTCGGCACCATGCTCGACGTCTACAAGGACGGCGACCCGGTGGTCTACATGCAGACGCGCAACATCCTCGATGCGACCAACCTCTCCAACCCGCTGGTGGGTTCGGAGATCCCGGGCGACATCACCGAGATGGTCCGCACGGCCGTCAACCGCATCGGTGCGCGCATCGTCTACGTGCCCTACCACCCCGACTACCTGATCTCGCAGGCCCAGCTGGGCGCGCGCTTCGGCGTGACCATGCCGGACTTCCTGATCACCGGCGCACTGACCGAATTCGACCGCGCGCTGTCGGGCGCTGGCCGCTCCAACTCGGCCAGCGTGGACTTCGGCAAGGGCAAGGGCGAGACCAACATCGGCGCCGACTTCAAGCGCACCGCCATCCTCTCGGCCCTGGCGCTGGACCTGAACCTGGTGAGCTTCAGCACCCAGCAGATGGTGCCGCGCGTGCAGGCCTCGAACGTGATCAAGGTGCTGAACTTCAGCTCGGAGGACAACGCCAGCCTGGGCTTCTACGGCGATGCCTTCGGCTTCAAGCTCGAGGGCAAGTACCTGCAGGGCCGGCACTCGGCCATCCGCACGCTGGTCGACCTGAGCGTGCTGGAGCTGATGGGCAAGGCCACCAACACGCCCTACTGGCGCTGCATTCCCGGCGGCACGCCCGACCCGGTGGTGGTGGACAACATGCGCAAGTCTTTCGAGGCGCTCACGCCGCAAGTCAAGATCGGCCTGATTCAGGTGACGCTGCGCAAGTACGGCGAGAACGTGGCCATCAACCAGCAGCTGGACGCGCCCACGCAGGAGGCGCTGCGGCGCGTGTATTCGAGCCGCTATCCACAGCTGGGCGACACGGTGGACGTGCTGAGCTGGCAGGGCTTCGAGCCGCTGTTCTTCGGCGTGCCCATGCCGTGGGACGGCCAGCTGGCCGCGCCCGCCACGGCGGTGCCGGCCGCCGGCACGGTGCCGCCCGCGGCGGCCGCGCCGGCGAGGACGGGCGCATGAGGCTGCGCCGGGCTTCTTCTTGCGGCGTTGGCCGCGGTGCCACCCCGGCGCCGGCGCCATCTGCCAGGGCGAGTGCGCTGGCGGCCCCACTGCTGCTGGCGGCCATGGCCACGACGGCCGCGCTCGGCGCGCCTGCCGTGCGCGCGCAGACCGTGATCGGCAACCCGGGCGCCAACGTGAGCAATGGCGCAGCCGTGAGCAGCGGTGCCGCAGGCGCGGTCGTCAGCGGCTCGGCGGCGGCCACACCGGTCACGCCCGCAGGCGCCAACACGACGCCCTCTGCCGCCGCCGAGGCGGGCGCGCGTTTCGTCGAATCGTGCCAGCAGGCCATCGAGCGCGGCATGGTCAACCCCGGCTGTCAGGGCCCGCTCTACGGCAGCGAGATCTCGCGCCTCAAGGAAGACGCGCTGCGCACCCAGAACCCCGCCCTGCTCACCCTGCTGGGCGATGCCTACCAGAGCAACCGCAGCGGCATCTCCGACATCGGCCAGGCCTACCGCTGGTACCTGCTGGGCGCGGTGCGCGGCGATCCGCGGGCCATGCAGCGACTGTCGGACCTCTACCGCAACGGCCAGGGCGTGCCCAAGGACAACATCAAGGCCCTGGGCTACGCCCGCCTGGCGCAGCGCCTGGCGCTGCCCGGCAGCCAGAACGCCCAGGGCGCCGCCGAGACCATCAACAGCCTGGGCCAGGAGATGGCGGCGGAGGAGACGGCGCTGGCCGACCGCTTCGCCAGCGAACTGGAAGCGCAGATGCGGCAGGCGCCTGGCGCGGCTGCATCCGGCGCGCCTGCCGTACCGGGCATGGCATCGCCGCCGCCAGCGGCCGCGCTGGGGCCGGCGGGGCCCAAGCTCTCCGGCCCGCCCGGCCTGGGCGCCCTGCGAGCCGCCGAGGCCACCGCGCAGCCGCCGTCGCCCGCGCCAGCGCCCGCCCCTGCACGTTCGCCGCTCGGCGGCTTTCCTGGACAGGAGGCGCTGCAGGCGACGCCATCGCCATCGCCATCGCCATCGCGCTGAGCGTCGGGCCCCGGCCGCCCCTCCGCATCCACCGTGACGAGACCTTCGCCATGACCCAGAGACCTTCCACCCCTCCCGCAGCGCCAGCCCGCAGCCCCTTGCGAGCGCCCCGTGTCGCGGCCGCGCTCGCCGCCGGCCTGGTGGCAGGCGCCGGCTGGGCCGCTGGCCTTTCTCCCGACCGAAGCACGACCACCATGATCGAACGTCCCGGCACCGGCACCAACCGCATCGAAGTCACTGGCAACAGCGCCAGCAACGTGCAGGTGCGCTGCGCCGACGGCACCGCCACCACGGCCGGCGCCAACGTCAACAGCGTCGCCATCGACAGCCGCGCCCTGCAGGGCCGCACCGTCGTCGTCACCGGCCGCAACACGCGCGACGTGAAGGCTGGCGTCGACTGCGCCCAAGGGGGTGCCGGGGCCGCAGCCAACGTCAACAGCGTCAACATCCGATGAAGCCCACGCACGCCTTTCCAATCGCCACCCTCGCGCTGGCAGCAGGGCTGCTGGCCGCCTGCTCCGACCGCGACAGCACACCGGCAGCATCCACCCCCACGCCGGCACCGGCCGCGGCGCCGATGGCAAGCCCAGCGCCCGCAGTGGCACCGACGGCGGCGCCCGCCGAGGGCAGCGCTTCCGCGCCCGCTCCGGCGCCGACCGCCGCCACCCCCACCAGCGCACGCCAGTTGCCCCTGTCCGTGCAGGGCGTGGCCAGCGCCGGCCTCACCGTTCGCGTGAAGGGCGTGGAGCTGGGGCCCGATGCGACCGTGCTGGACGTCAGCGCCTCCTTCGCCAGCCCGCTCACCAACTGGACGCAGATGGCGTCCGGCGACACCTACCTGCAGGACGAGGCCGGCAACAAGCTCATGCTCAAGCGGCCCGAGGACAACCGCTACCTCAAGATCAAGACCGGCGACACCATGGAAGGCCGGCTGGTCTTCCTGGGCGCCGTGCCGGCCGATGCGCGGCAGGTCAAGCTCGTCATCAACGAAGGCAGTCCGCCGGACGACACCAACAGCCCCGGCCTGGAGATGGTGCTGCCGCTCAAGGCCGGCGGATGAAGCGCGCGGCAGCCGTGGTCGGCGCGGCCGGGCTGCTCGTCGCCTGCGCCGCGATGGCACAAGCGACCCCAGCGTCGACCGCAGGGGGTGGCGGCTATCAGGTGCGGCGCAGCGCCCAGTCGCTGGCCGGAGAGCCCACGCGCTGGCAGCCGGCGGTTGGCGCACCCGTCAGCGAATGGCGCCCGGCCGGCACCGGCAGCAGCTGGCAGCGCGCCGCGGCCGAATCCACCTTCGGCAAGGCCGCCGCGCCCGACACCACGCTGCGTCTGGCGGAGGTGCCGCCCGCACGCCTGGCCCGCACCCGCACCTTGCTGACCGAGCTGAACGCCCGGCCGACACCGCAAAAGTCCATCGTCGTCGACCTGCCGGCGGACGTGCTTTTCGACTTCGACAAGGCCGACCTGCGGCCGGATGCCGAGCCCGCGCTGGCCCGCGCGGCCGAGCTGCTGCAGGGCTATCCCGATGCACCCGTGCGCGTGCGCGGCCACACCGATGCGCGCGGCAGCGACGCCTACAACGACGCGCTGTCTCTGCGTCGCGCGCAGCGCGTGGCCGAGCGGCTGGCCGCCGCGACGGGCACGCGAAAGCTGGAGACCGAAGGCCTGGGCCGGCGCGAGCCCATCGCCGCCAACACCCGGCCCGATGGCCGGGACGACCCCGAAGGCCGGCAGAAGAACCGGCGGGTGGAGATCGTGATCGGCCCGCGCGCGTCGAACGGATGGACGCAGAGCAAGGAGATGCCATGGCGCTGATCGACTGCCCCGACTGCGGACGCCGCGTGTCGCCGCGCGCGCCGAGCTGCCCCAACTGCGGCGCGCCGATCGCCGCCAAGGGTCGTCCGGCCGATCAGCGCCTGGTGACGCCCGGCCTGCTCGGCCGCCTGGCCGCGGTGCTGGGCGCCTGGCTGGTGTTTCCGTGGGTGGCGCGGCTGCTCGCCTTTCTGGCGGGCATCGCCCTGCTGATCGTGATGTTCACGACGGCGCGCTGAGCGCACCGCCGGTTCGATCAGGCAGCGAGCGGCTGCTGCGGCAACGGCTCGTCCGCGTTCGCGGCAGGGGCTTCCGTGACCAGCGGTGCGGTGCCCTCGACCGGGACGGGCGCCTGGTCCTGCTGCGACACGGCGGGCTCGGGCGACGGATCCTGGACCGGCACCGGATCGCCGGCCGGCGGCGGCTCCTGCACCGGCGCCGGTTCGCCACTCTCGGCGCGCACCGGCGCCGGCTGGCCGCGCTGCGCGGTCACCAGCTGATGGATGAACTGCAGCTTGCCCACCGCCGCATGCGGCAGCACGAAGGGATAGAAGTCCGGCTGGCCCATGCTGCGCGACAGCTCGTTGAGCACGTTCGTCAGCCGCACCCAGCCGTTGAGGAAGTCGAGGAAGCGGTCGGCGTCCTCGTGCTCGGGCTGCCAGAGGTCCTCGCGGGTGAAGAGGTCGCTGGTGAGTTCGACGTTCACGGCGTTGACGCCGAAGCTCAGGGCGGTGTCCACCGTGTCGGCCATGTGCAGGTAGTGCGCCCAGGTCTCGGCCCAGTCCTCCCAGGGATGGGTGCTGGCGTAGCTGGTGACGTAGCGCAGCGCCCAGTCGGCCGGTGGGCCGTTCTCGTAGTGGCGCTGCAGGGCTTGGCCGTAGTCTTGCGTCTCGTCGCCGAACAGCGCGCGGAAGCCGTCCAACCAGGGCGTGGGCGCGACCAGCACGTCCCAGTAGTAGTGGCCGATCTCGTGGCGGAAATGGCCCACCAGCGTGCGGTAAGGCTCGCGCATCTCGGCACGCGTCTTCTCGCGCTGGGCGTCGTCGCCTTCCTCGATGTTGAGGGTGATCACGCCGTCCTGATGCCCGGTGAGCACGCGCGGTGCGCCCGGCAGGTTGGAGAGGAAGTCGAACGCCAGGCCATGGGCCGGATCGGCCAGCCGGGTGCTGATCGGCAGGCCCAGCGCCAGCAGCTGCGACATCAGGCGGCGCTTGGCCGTCTCCATCTTCAGCCACAGCTCGGGGTTCTCCGGCACCGACAGGTCGGGGATGGTGCGTGTGGCGCTGCAGGCCAGGCACAGGCCCGGCGCGAGGCCGTGGGTGTGGGCCGGGCCCGGGTCGGGCTCCTCATCTTCAGGGACCAGCCAGTTGCAGCCGGCGGCGGTGCTGAAGTTGGCGCAGCGCCGGTAGCGCGGCCCGTCCGGCTCGCCGAAGACGGTGAACAGCTCGGGATCGTCGGTGGGCGCCAGCGGCAGCACACCGACCCGCGAGGTCACATAGCCCAGTGGCGTGCCGCAGGCCAGGCACTGACTGTTGCGCAGATAGACCGGCCGGCCGCACTGGCAGACGTAGGCGCGGCTGACGGCGGGCGCGGCCAATTCGTCGGCCAGCGAGCCGCCGCTGTGCACGTGGGTGGATGAGGTTTCGGATGGGGGCATGGGCACTCCCTTGTTGTGCGTGGATAGGGGGATCGGGAGGCGCACGACTGGCTGCGCACGCTGGAAGACGCACAACCCCGCCCGCTCCATCCCGAACGCCGCAGATTGTTCGGGCGCCCCCTCGGGCCGCTCGGCGGGCGAAGCCCCGTATGCTTGTAGGACCGGACGGCCCTGCCCGTTCCGCGCGGAGGCCGGCCCTCCGCGGCCCGCTGCTCCATGACCTCACCCACGCCTTCCCCCGCCTCCGCGCCCGCCCCGGCCCCCGCCCATTCGCCGATGCGTCAACGCTACGGGCCGCGCTACCGCTGGCTGCTGCTGCTGTCGGTCATGGTGGGGACGATGGCCTCGATCATGTCCTCCACCGTGGTCAACGTGGCCATCCCGGACCTGAGCCGGCATTTCGGCCTGGGGCAGGAGCGGGCGCAGTGGGTCAGCTCCGGCTTCATGGTGGCGATGACCGCCTCGATGCTCACCACGCCGTGGCTGCTGGCGCGCTTCGGCTACCGGCGCACCTACGTGGGCACCATGGTGCTGCTGCTGGCGGGCGGCCTGCTGGGCGGGCTGTCCGACCACTTCACGCTGGTGCTGGCCGCGCGCGTGATGGAAGGCCTGGCGGCGGGCGTGGTGCAGCCCATCCCGGCCATCATCATCCTGCGCGCCTTCGAGCCGCACGAGCAGGGGCGGGCGAGCGGCATCTTCGGCATGGGCGTGGTGCTGGCGCCCGCCGTGGGGCCCAGCATCGGCGGCGTGCTGGTGGACCTGGCCGGCTGGCGCTCGATCTTCTTCATGGTGGTGCCCTTCTGCCTGGCGGCCTTCTGGCTGGCCTGGAAGTTCGTGCCGCCCACGGCGCCCGGCGGCGCCCAGGCCGGCCGCAGCCATGCGCTGGACTGGCGAGGCCTGCTGATCGGCACCGCGGGCACGCTGTGCCTGCTCAACGGCCTGGTCGAGCTGCGCGGCGAGACGCCCGGCCAGGCCGCCCTGCTGCTGGCGCTGGCCGCCGCCGCCCTGGCCACCTTCGTGTGGTGGGAGCGGCGCCTGGCCGCGCGCGGCGGCGAGCCGCTGATGGACATGCGCCTCTTCACCCACCGCCAGTTCGCCATGGGCACGGTGGTGGCCTTCATCTACGGCACGGCGCTGTTCGGCTCGACCTACCTGCTGCCGGTGTTCATGCAGGTGGCGCTGCACCTGTCGGCCTCGCACGTGGGCACCATCATGCTGCCGGCCGGCATCGTGCTGGCCTTCACCATCGCCGGCGTGGGCCGGCTGGCCGATCGGCACCCCACCTGGCTGCTGGTGAGCACCGGCCTCTTGCTGCTGACCGTCAGCTTCGCGCTGATGCCCACGCTGTCGCTGGCCGGGCCGCTGTGGCTGCTGACGCTGTATGCCGTGATCGGGCGCATCGGGCTGGGCTTCATCCTGCCCTCGCTCAACATCGGCTCGATGCGGCCGCTGCCCAAGGCCATGATCCCTCAGGGTGCGAGTGCCATCAGCTTCCTGCGGCAGCTGGGCGGCTCGGCGGGCGTGAGCCTGTGCGCCGTGGTGCTCGAATGGCGGCTGGCGGTGCATGGCGATTCGCTGGCGCAGTTGCAGAGCAGCCCGGCGCGGCTGGCGGCCTTCGACGAGGTGTTCCTCATCCTGGCCGGGCTGTGCGGCCTGGCGCTGCTGGCGGCGCTGCAGCTGCGGGAGCGGCACCACCGCGGCTCGCTCTGACCGCAGTGTGCGCGACAGCCGCGACGCGACGGCTCGGGTCTAATCGGGGCCGCTTTTTTCAACCCGGGCCCCAGCCGCCCGACAACAACGAAGGAGATCCCGCAGATGCTCAACCATGTGATGGTCGGTAGCCAGGACATCGAACGCGCCAAGCGCTTCTACGACGCCGTGCTCGGCGTGCTGGGCGCGCCCGAAGGCATGCGCAACACCGGCCCGGGCGGCCACCAGCGCGTGTTCTGGCGCCACGACGGCAACACCTTCGGCATCACCGAGCCGATCAACGGCGAGGCACCCACCGTCTCCAACGGCGCGACCATCGGCTTCAAGTGCACGTCGCCCGAGCAGCTGCAGCAGTTCCACGACGTGGCCGTGGCGCATGGCGGCACCGCCATCGAGGACGCCCCGGGCCCCCGCGGCGACGGCACCATGCACCTCGCCTATGTGCGCGACCCGGACGGCCACAAGCTCTGCGGGCTGTACCGCGCCAGCCGCAAGGCCTGAATCTCCCTTTGCAACGACCGCCCCGCCGCCGCCATGTGCCAGCTCCTCGGAATGAACTGCAACGTGCCCACCGACGTGCAGTTCAGCTTCACCGGCTTCGCCCAGCGCGGCGGCCGCACCGACCACCATGCGGACGGCTGGGGCATCGCCTTCTTCGAGGACCGCGGGCTGCGCCACTTCGTGGACCACCTGCCGGCCTGCGACTCGCCGGTGGCGGAGCTGATCCGCCGCTACCCCATCAAGAGCCGCAACGTCATCGCGCACATCCGCAAGGCGACGCAGGGCGCGGTCAACCTGCAGAACTGCCATCCCTTCGTGCGCGAGCTGTGGGGCCGCTACTGGGTGTTCGCCCACAACGGCGACCTGAAGGACTTCCGCCCGCGGCTGCACGGCAACTTCCATCCCGTGGGCGGCACCGACAGCGAGCACGCCTTCTGCTGGCTGATGCAGGAGCTGGCCAAGTCGCATGCCGACGTACCGAGCGTGGACGAGCTGACGCTCACGCTGCGCGAACTGGCCCCGCGCATCGCGACGCACGGCACGTTCAACTTCCTGCTCTCCAACGGGCAGGCGCTGTGGGCACATGCGTCCACCAACCTCTGGTCCATTGAGCGCCAGCACCCATTCACGCTGGCGCAGCTGGCGGACGAGGACCTGTCGATGGACTTCGCCCAGCACACCACGCCCGACGACCGGGTGGCGGTGGTGGTGACGGCACCGCTCACGACCAACGAGACCTGGGTGCCGTTCGCGCCCGGTGAGTTGCGGGTCTTCGAGAACGGCAGACGCAGGGGCTGACACCCCCGAGCCCCTTCGCGGCTCCCCCGGAGAGATGGCCACGCTGCAACGGCGGGCTTGCGCCTGCACCGCCTTGCGTTGACGATGCGTTAACTAATAATAACAATTCGCATTCTCTCAAGACCCATCTCCATGACCCGACTCTTCACGCCGGGGCCGCTGGCCCTGGCCGCCGGCCTGGCCCTGCAGGCGCTGGCCGCCTCGGCCCAGACCCCGCCCGCCGCGACGACCGCACCCGCCGCTGCCGGCACGCTGTCCACCGTCACCGTCGAGGCCAGCGCCGACGCCTCGGCCGAAGGATTGACCAAGCCCTATGCCGGCGGCCAGGTTGCCCGCGGCGGGCGCGTGGGCCTGCTGGGCAACGTCGACCTGATGGCCACGCCCTTCGCCACCACCGCCTACACGCAGGAACTGATCCAGAACCAGCAGGCCCGCAGCGTGGCGGACGTGCTGCAGAACGACCCCTCGGTGCGGGTGGCGCGCGGCTTCGGCAACTTCCAGGAGTCGTACTTCATGCGCGGCTTCATCGTGAACTCGGACGACATCGCCTACAACGGCCTGTACGGCCTGCTGCCGCGGCAGTACATCGCCTCGGAGCTGTTCGAGCGCGTGGAGGTGCTGCGCGGCGCCAGCGCCTTCCTCAACGGCGCGACGCCCTCGGGCGGCGGCATCGGCGGCAACATCAACCTGCTGCCCAAGCGCGCCGGCAACGAGCCGCTGACGCAGCTGACCGTGGGCGGCGCCAGCGGCTCGCAGGGCTATGCCGCAGCCGACATCGCGCGGCGCTTCGGGCCGGACCAGAGCCTGGGCGTGCGCGTGAACGCCGCCCACCGCGACGGCGGCACCGGCGTCGACGGCGAGTCGGTCAAGCTGAGTGCACTGTCGGTGGGCCTGGACTGGCGCGGCCGCGATGCCCGGGTGTCGGCCGACATCGGCCATCAGGAGCACCGGCTCGACGCGGCCCGGCCCAACGTGACGCTGGGTAGCGCCGTCACCGTGGTGCCGCGCGCGCCCGACGGCCGCAGCAACTACGCGCAGCCCTGGACCTATTCGATGGAGCGCGACACCTTCGGCTCCCTGCGCGGCGAGTACGACATCACGCCCGACATCACCGCCTGGGCCGCCGCCGGCGCCCGCCGCAGCGCCGAAAGCAACGCGCTGGCCAATCCGACGGTCAACAACGCCTTCACCGGCGCCAGCACGGCCACGCGCTTCGACAACACCCGCGAGGACGACGTGAAGACGGCCGAGCTGGGCCTGCGCGGCAAGCTGCGCACGGGCAGCGTGGGCCACGAATGGGTGCTGGGCTACTCCTGGTACGACCTGCAGAAGAAGAACGCCTATGCCATGGGCCTGGCGGCGGGCTCCTCGGTCGCCAGCAGCATCTACACGCCGGTCGCCCGCTTCGCGCCGGGCCTGAGCTACCTGGGCAACGACCTCACCCACCCCGCGCTCAACGGCACCACCACGCTCAAGAGCTGGGCGCTGGGCGACACGCTGTCCTTCCTGGACGACCGCCTGCGCGTGACGCTGGGCGCGCGCTACCAGACCCTCGAATCGACCAGCATCCCTTACGTGGTCGCCAATGCCGGCCGCTTCGTGGCGGGCAGCACCAGCATCAGCAGCTACGACCAGAGCCGCACCAGCCCGGTGGCGGGCGTCGTCTTCCGGCTGCAGGACAACCTGTCGATCTACGCCAACTACATCGAAGGCCTGGCGCAGGGCGACACGGCGCCGACCGCCACCAACGGCGTGCTGGTGGTCAACGGCGGCCAGGCGCTGGCCCCGTATGTCTCCAAGCAGAAGGAAGTGGGCCTCAAGTACGACGGTGGCCGCATCGGCGCCACCGTGGCCGTCTTCAGCACCGAGAAGCCGCGCGCCTACCTGGACACGGCGACCGGCATCTTCTCGGCCCGCGGCGAGGACCGCCACCAGGGCGTGGAGCTCAACACCTTCGGCGAGATCACCCGCGGCCTGCGCGTGCTGGGCGGCGTGACCTGGCTGGACGCCGAGCAGAAGAACACCGGCAGCGCCGCCACCGACGGCAAGCGCGTGATCGGCGTGGCGCGCGCCCAGGGCAGCCTCGGCCTGGAATGGGACGTGCCCGGCGTGCCGGGCCTGGCCCTCACCGGCCGCGTCGTGCGCAACGGCAGCAGCTATGCCGACGCCGCCAACACCCTGCGCGTACCCGGCTGGACGCGCCTGGACGTCGGCGCACGCTACCTCACCGAAGTGGCGGGCAAGCCCGTCACCTTCCGCGCCCGCATCGACAACGCCACGGACCGCAACTACTGGGCCTCAGTGGGTGGCTATCCAGGCTACGGCTACCTGGTGCAGGGCGCACCGCGCACCTTCAACGTGAGCGCCACGGTGGACTTCTGAGCAGCGCGCGGGTTCAGGGCCCGATCCAAGTCGCTGGCCAGGCTGAAGAGCGCGCCATGTCCCGCAGCACGTCCACCACCAGCGCATCGACCGCGGCGCAGGCCACGGTCTGCGGGCGCGCGGTGCCCAGGACGCGCACCACGCGGCGGCGCATGGCGGGGCTGTCGATGGCGATGGTGCGCAGGCGGCCCGCCGCCACCTCTTCGGCCACGGCGCCGGCCGCCAGGATGGTGCTGCCGATGCCCTCCTCCACCGCGCGCTTGACGCTGCCCAGCGACTCGATCTCGGCCACCACGTCCAGCTGCACGCCTGCGGGCGCGCAGGCCTCGTCGATCAGCCGGCGCAGGCCATGCTCGCGGCCCGGCAGCACCAGCGGCCAGCGCGCCAAAGAGGCCAGGCCGATGCGCCGGGGCACCCGGCCCTGCACGGCACTGGTCACCAGCACCAGGCGGTCGTCCAGCAGGGGCTGCTTGGCCAGGCCGGGCTCCGGGGCATCGCCGTAGAGCAGCGCCAGGTCCAGCCGGCCCGACAGCAGCCATTCGCGCACGAAGCCGCTGTAGCCCTCCACCAGCTTGAGCCGCACCTGCGGCAGCCGCTCGCGGCAGGCGCGCAGGAGGGGCAACGTGGCCACCAGCGCGACGGTGGTGGGCAACCCGATGGCCACCTCGCCCTGCGGCGCGTCCAGCGCCTCGCGCACCGCCAGGCGCGCCCGCTCGGCATCGGCCAGCACCACCTTGGCGTGTTCGAGGAACACGCTGCCCGCGGGCGTGAGCGTCATGCCGCGGCTGGAGCGCACGAAGAGCGGCGCCGCCAGCTCGGCCTCCAGGGCCGCAATCTGCTGGCCCAGCGCAGGCTGCGCCAGATGCACCTGGGCCGAGGCCTTGAGCAGGCTGCCTGCCTCGCTCACGGCAACGAACAGGCGCAGTTGGCGAAGCTCCATGTGGGGAAGTCCTGGGGTTCAGGGAGGAAGAGGCCGGCCTGCATGGCCACTGCCGGCACGATGGGAAGGCCCTGGGGGCCTGCATGGGCAGATGCTCCGCACGGCACAGCCTATCGCTAGCCGGATGGCATCTAGCCGATAGCCGGAATCAGTATTTCACAGCTAGCCCGCGGCTGACCAGAATCTGGCGTTTCGCCAGCGCCTCGACGCCGGCCCCACGGAGACACCGGCATGCCCCAGCCCCTCGACATCGACCACCTGCGCCAATGGATCGGCCGCACCGAGCAGCTGCACGACCAGGTCACGGCCGCGCCGCTGCGCGCGCTCACCGCCACGCTGGACCGCGACGACGCGCCCCAGGCGCCCGGCGCGCCGATCCCGCCGGTGTGGCACTGGCTGTACTTCCTGCCCGCGGCGCCGCAGTCCGAGCTGGGCCCCGACGGCCATCCGCAGCGGGGGGGCTTCCTGCCGCCGGTGCCGCTGCCGCGGCGCATGTGGGCGGGCAGCCAGCTCAGCTTCCACCGGCCGCTGCGCGTGGGGCAGGCCCTCATGCGCAGCTCGCGCATCGCCGACGTGCGCCTGAAGGAGGGCCGCACCGGACCACTGGTGTTCGTCAACGTCGACCACCGCATCGAGGCCGATGGCGAACTCGCCATCGAGGAGCGCCACGACATCGTCTACCGCGACATGCCGGCACCGGGCGAAGTCCCGCCGCCTCCCGTGGCGGCCACGGCCGAGGCCGCCTGGGTGCGCCGCATCGCGCCGGACGACGTGCTGCTGTTCCGCTACTCGGCCCTGACCTTCAACGGCCACCGCATCCACTACGACCGGCGCTACGTCACCGAGGTGGAGGGCTATCCCGGCCTGGTGGTACATGGCCCGTTGATCGCCACGCTGCTGCTGGACCTGCTGCGCCGCCACCGGCCCGAGGCCACGGTGCGGCAGTTCAGCTTCCGTGCGATGAAGCCCACCTTCGACATCGCCAGCTTCGAGGTCTGCGGTGCGCCGCAGGCGGACGGCACGGTGCACCTGTGGGCGCGCGACGCCGAGGGCCACCTGACGATGGACGCCCGCGCCACCCTGGGCTGACGCGAGGCGCGGGCGATCGCGCCCGCGCCGCCGGCCGGCGCCTGGCGCCCCCGACAGGCGCAAGCCGGACTCAGCCCAGCAGCCAGCCCACGCGCGGCTGCTGTTCGATGCCCCACAGGCGCTCGACCGCCGCGGCCGCCGCATCCGCCGGCAGCGCCGGGCTGCCATAGGCGGCCAGGCGCAGGGCCTTGGCCGTGATCTCCGCGCGCGACAGGGTGTTGCCCGGATCGCCCTTGGGCTCGTCCACGCGGCCCTGCAGCACGCGGCCATCGGTGGTGCGCAGCGTCACCTTGCCGATCCACCGGCGCGGGTAGGCGGCGTCCACCTCCGCGTCCAGCACCATCGTCACGCGCTCGCGCAGGGCCACCGTCGCGGGAGCCAGGAACTCGGCGTCGAACTCGCCCAGGCCCGCATGGCCGAAGCGCGCCACCAGGGCCAGCACGGTGCCCATGGAGAACTTGCTCTGGTGCACCGTGACGGGCGACACCACCGGCCCCAGCACGTCCAGCGCGCCCTGGTGCACATGGCAGGTGACCTGCGCGATGTCGCTGGCCTGGATGCCGTGTGCCTTCATCAGCTGCAGCAGCGCATCGGCCGCGGGATGCGTGTGGCGGCAGGAGGCATGCCACTTGAACGAGGTCTCGGCCGTGGCCCAGCGCGTGCTCAGGCCATCGACCAGCCGCGCCGGATCGGCGTCGGTGGACATGCCGGCCGCCAGGCCGCGCGCGCCGGTGAAGATGTCCGCGGCACCGGTGAAGCCGTCCTGCGCCAGGCAGGCCGCCATCAACCCCGCCGCGGCGGCATGGGCCGTGTGCAACTGCTTGCTGTCGGCGCCCGTGGCCAGGAACTCCCACAGCCCCGCCGACTGCGTGCCGGCCGAGCCGAAGGCATGCTGCATCTGCAGCGGCGTGAGCCGCAGCAGCCGCCCCACTGCCGCGGCGGCGGCCAGCGTGCCGGCCGTGGCCGTGGTGTGGAACACGCGGTAGTGGCTGCGGCCCAGGAACTCGCCCACGCGGATGCCCACCTCGTAGCCCGCCACGCAGGCCGCCAGCAGGTCGATGCCGCTGGCGCCCTGCTGCTGCGCCACGGCGAGTGCGGGCGCGAACACGACCGCAGCCGGGTGGAACACCGAGCCGTTGTGCACGTCGTCCTGCTCTGCCACGTGTGAGGCCGCGGCATTGGCCAGCGAGGCCGCCAGCGGCGCGCTGCCCCTTGCGTGGCCGATGACTTCGCAGGGCCCGGTCTCCGGCCCCTGCGCCAGTGCGAAGCCGGCGATGCTGCGCACCGGCCGCGCCCCCTGGCCGGCCAGCACCGAGCCGAACCAGTCCACCAGCAGGTCCTTGGTGCGGCGGCGCACCGGCACGGGCACGTCCTGCCAGTCGAGCGTGGCGGCGAAGACGGCCAGCGGGTGGACGGCGGCGGGGGTTTCGTTCTTCATGGCGGGGGGTGGTCTCAAAACGACCGAGGCAGGCCGAGCACATGCTCGGCCACATACGAATAGATCAGGTTGGTGGAAATGGGTGCCACTTGGTAGAGCCGCGTCTCGCGGAACTTGCGCTCCACGTCGTATTCGCAGGCGAAGCCGAAGCCGCCGTGGAACTGCAGGCAGGCGTTGGCAGCCTCCCAGCTCGCCTTGGCCGCCAGGTACTTGGCCATGTTGGCCTGCGCGCCCATGGGCTGATGCGCGTCGAACAGCTCGCAGGCCTTCCAGCGCATCAGGTTGGCGGCCTCGACCTCGATGAAGGCATCGGCGATGGGGAACTGCACGCCCTGGTTCTGGCCGATGGGCCGGCCGAAGACCTGCCGCTCGCGCACGTAGTGCGTCACGCGGTCGATGAACCAGTAGCCGTCGCCGATGCATTCGGCGGCGATCAGCGTGCGTTCGGCGTTCAGCCCGTCGAGGATGTACTTGAAGCCCAGGCCTTCCTGGCCGATGAGGTTCTCCTCGGGGATCTCCAGGTTCTCGAAGAACAGCTCGTTGGTCTCGTGGTTGACCATGTTGGCGATGGGCCGCACGGTCAGGCCGCGCTGCTGCGCCTCCTTCAGGTCGACCATGAAGATCGACATGCCCTCGGACTTCTTCGTCACCTCGGCCAGCGGCGTGGTGCGCGCGAGCAGGATCATCCAGTCGGAATGCTGCACGCGGCTGATCCACACCTTCTGGCCGTTGACCACGTAGCGGCCGTCCTTCTTGACGGCGGTGGTCTTGATCTTCGTGGTGTCGGTGCCGGTGGTGGGCTCGGTCACGCCCATCGACTGCAAGCGCCATTCGCCGCTGGCGATGCGCGGCAGGAAGCGCTGCTTCTGGGCCTCGGAGCCGTGGCGCAGCAGCGTGCCCATGTTGTACATCTGGCCGTGGCAGGCGCCGGCGTTGCCGCCGCAGCGGTTGATCTCCTCCATCACCACGCTGGCCTCGGTGAGGCCGAGGCCCGAGCCACCGTATTCCTGCGGGATCAGCGCCGCCAGCCAGCCGGCGCGGGTGAGCGCATCGACGAAGGCCTCGGGGTAGGCGCGCTGCGCGTCCACCTCGCGGAAGTAGGCGTCGGGGAATCCGGCGCACAGCGCGCGCACGGCATCGCGGATGTCGTGGTGGTTGTCGGACAGCGTCTTGTCGATCATGGCGTGGCGGCGGCCGGGGCCGCGAAGAGGCTCTTCTTCATGGCCGCGATGGTCGGCGGGCAGCGGCGCCGCGGCAAGCCGGCTTTGTGGAAGCGGGGCTTTCGCATCGATGAAGGCGCCCCCTCCATGCACGCGAAGGCGTGCCCTTCCATGCAGCCGAAGCCCGGCCTTCGCAATGGCGAATGGTGCGGCGACCCCGATGCGGCGAAGCTCGCGCCATCAGAACCGACAAGGACGAGACATGGCCGGACAGAAGATGGTGCAGGACAAGGTGGTGGTGGTCACGGGCGCAGGCGGCGGCATCGGCCGCGACATGGCCCTGGCGCTGGCGGCCGAGGGGGCGCGCGTGGTGGTCAACGACATCGGCACCTCCACCACCGGCGAAGGCACCGATGCCGGTCCGGCCCAGCGCGTGGTGGACGAGATCCGCGCCGCGGGCGGCCAGGCCGCGGCCAGCACCGACAGCGTCTCGGAGGCGGCCAGTGCGGGCCGCATCGTGCAGTGCGCGCTCGACCACTTCGGGCGCATCGACGGCGTGGTCAACAACGCGGGCATCCTGCGCGACCGCTTCTTCCACAAGATGAGCGTGGACGAATGGGACGCGGTGATCCGCGTGCACCTGTACGGCAGCTTCCACATGAGCCGCGCCGCGGCCAACCACTTCAAGGAGCAGGAGAGCGGCGCCTTCGTGCACATGACCTCCACCTCCGGCCTCATCGGCAACTTCGGCCAGGCCAACTACAGCGCGGCCAAGCTGGGGCTGGTGGCGCTGTCGAAGAGCATTGCGCTGGACATGCAGAAGTTCAACGTGCGCTCCAACTGCATCTCGCCCTTCGCCTGGAGCCGCATGATCGGCTCCATTCCCACCGACACGCCGGAGCAGCAGGCCCGCGTCGAGAAGCTGCGCCAGATGACGCCCGGCAAGATCGCACCGCTGGCCGTCTACCTGCTGTCGGACGCGGCGGCCGGGGTCAATGCGCAGGTCTTCGCGGTGCGCAACAACGAGATCTTCGTCATGAGCCAGCCGCGGCCGCTGCGCTCGGTGCACCGCAGCGAGGGCTGGTCGCCGCAGTTCATCGCCGAGCACGGCATGCCCGCGCTCAAGGCCGCCTTCGTGCCGATGGACCGCTCGGCCGACGTGTTCAGTTGGGACCCGGTCTGACGCACCCGCCATGTCCGACGACAGCCCCATCCTCGCCGACGTGCAGGACGGCGTGGGCACCCTCACGCTCAACCGTCCCGAGACGCGCAACGCCCTGAGCCAGGCCATGCGCCCGGCGCTGGCCGCGGCCATCGCCCGCATGCGCGACGACGCGCAGGTGCACACCGTGATCCTGCAGGGCGCCGGCGGCGCCTTCTGCTCCGGCGGCGACATCGGCCAGATGCTGGACCCGGCCCAGGCCGGCCTGCCCTGGCGCGACCGCATCCGCCAGCTGCACCAGTGGTTCCCGGCGCTGGAGAACCTGGAGAAGCCGGTCATCGCCGCGGTGGACGGCCCCGCCTTCGGCGCCGGCCTGAGCCTGGCGCTGGCGGCCGACTTCGTGCTGGCCACGCGCCGCGCCAGCTTCTGCGCCGTGTTCGGCCGCATCGGCCTGGTGCCCGACCTGGGCGCCATGCACCTGCTGCCGCGCATCGTGGGCCGGCAGAAGGCCAAGGAGCTGGTCTTCACCGCCCGCAGCTTCGGTGCCGAGGAAGCGCAGTCGCTGGGCATCGTCTACCAGGTGGTGGAGGACGCCGAGGCGCTGCAGGCGGCGGCCCTGGGCCTGGCCCGGCGCTTCGGCCAGGCCTCCACCGCTGCCATCGGCATGGCCAAGACCATCATGAACCGCGCCTTCGAGCAGGACGCCGCCGCCCTGGCCGAGATGGAGGCCTATGCACAGACGATGTGCCGCAGCTCGGCCTACCACCAGGACGCGGTGCAGCGCTTCCGCGACAAGCAGCCGCTGCGCTTCGACTGGAACCGCGACGCATGACGGCCACGCAGGCAGCGCTCGCGCAGCGGTTGCAGTCGCTGGTGCGCCCCGGCGACACGCTCTGGTGGGGCCAGGCCACCGCCGAGCCGCTGACGCTGACCCGCGCGCTGGTGGCGCATCGCCATGCGATGGCGGCCGGCGGGCGGCTGCGGGTGTTCGTGGGCATCGCCGCGTCGGACACGCTGCAGCCTGCGCAGGCCGACGTGCTGGACTTCTTCGGCTATGCGGCCGGCGGCGCCCACCGCGCCCTGGCCCAGGCCGGCGTGCTGGACATCCTGCCCTGCCATTACTCGCAGCTGCCGGCGCTGCTCGCGGACGGCCGGCTGGCCGCGGACGTGGTGCTGCTGCAGTTGCCGCCGCCCGACGCCCAGGGCCGCTTCAGCCTGGGCCTGGCCTGCGAATACCTGCCGGCCGCCATCGCCCGCGCCCGCGTGCTGATCGGCGAGGTGAACGCCGACGTGCCCTGGACGGCCGGCGGCCCGCTGCTGCAGCGGGCGGATTTCGACCTGCTCGTGGGGGCCACCGAGCCGCCGCCCGACCTGCAGCGCAGCGCGCCCAGCCCGGCCGAGCAGGCCATCGCCACGCACATCGCCGGCCTGGTGGAGGACGGTGCCACGCTGCAGCTGGGCGTGGGCAACCTGCCCGAGGCGGTGCTGGCCGCCCTGCACGGCCATCGCGACCTGGGCCTGCACAGCGGCGTGGCCGGCGACGGCGTGGCCGCGCTGGCCGAAGCCGGCGTGCTCACGCATGCCCGCAAGACGCGCGATGCCGGCACGGGCATCGCCGGCATCCTCATGGGCACGGCCGCGCTGCGGCGCTGGGCCCACCGCAACCCGGCGCTGCAGTTGCGCGACACCGGCTACACACACGATGCGCAGGTGCTGGCGGACAGCCATCGTCTGGCCGCCATCAACAGCGCCATCGAGGTCGACCTCACCGGCCAGGTCAATGCCGAGGTCGCCGGCGGCGTGTACGTGGGCGCGGTGGGCGGCGCGGCCGACTTCCTGCGCGGCGCCGCACGCAGCCGCGGCGGATTGCCCATCGTGGCGCTGCCTGCCACGCACCAGGGCCGCAGCCGCGTCGTGGCCCGCCTGTCCGGTCCCGTGAGCACGGCCCGCAGCGATGCCGGCCTCATCGTCACCGAGCACGGCGTGGCCGACCTGCGCGGCCAGCCGCTGTCGCGCCGCGTGCAGCGCCTGATCGACATCGCCGCGCCCGCGCATCGCGCCGCCCTGGCCGACGAGGCGCATGCGCTGCTGCGCCAGTGCGGCGCGGCCTTCCATTGACCGCCCTTCCCTTCATCGCCCCAGGAGTCCCCATGCGCCGAGCCGCCATCGTCACCCCCCTGCGCACGCCCGTCGGCGCCTTCGGCGGCAGCCTGCGGCCCGTGCCCGTCGAGGAACTGGCCGCCACCGTGGTGCGCGCCGTCGTCGACCGCAGCGGCGTCGACCCGGCCCGCATCGACGACGTGGTGTTCGCCCAGTCCTATGCCAACAGCGAGGTGCCCTGCGTGGGCCGCTGGGCCGCGCTGCAGGCCGGCCTGCCGGTGGAGGTGCCCGGCATGCAGCTGGACCGGCGCTGCGGCGGCGGTCTGCAGGCCGTGGTGACGGCCGCCATGATGGTGCAGAGCGGCGCGGCCGACGTGGTGCTGGCGGGCGGCGTGGAGAGCATGAGCAACATCGAGTACTACAGCACCGACATGCGCTGGGGTGCGCGCGCGGGCAACGTGCGCTTCTACGACCGGCTCGAACGCGGGCGCGAGCGCTCGCAGCCGGTCGAGCGCTTCGGCCGCATCTCCGGAATGATCGAGACGGCCGAGAACCTGGCGCGCGACCACGGCATCGCCCGCGAGGCCGCCGATGCCTTCGCCGCGCGCAGCCATGCCCGCGCCGCCGCCGCATGGGAGGCCGGCCGCTTCGACGCCGAGGTGGTGCCGGTGACAGTGCCGCAGCGCAAGGGCGAGGCCCTGCGCTTCGCGCGCGACGAAGGCATCCGCCCCGACACCACCGCCCAGAGCCTCGGGCGGCTGCGGCCGCTGATGGCCGAGGGCAGCGTCACCGCCGGCAACGCCAGCCAGCAGAACGATGCCGCCGCGGCCTGCCTGGTGGTGGCCGAGGACAAGCTGGCCGCGCTGGGCCTCACGCCCATGGGCACGCTCGTGGGCTGGGCCGCGGCCGGCTGCGAGCCCTCGCACATGGGCATCGGCCCGGTGCCCGCCACCAAGAAGCTGCTCCAGCGCCTGGGCCTCACGCTGGACCAGATGGACCTGGTCGAACTCAACGAGGCCTTCGCCTGCCAGGTGCTGGCCGTGCTGCAGGGCTGGGACTGGCAGGACCGGGACGCCATCGACCACAAGCTCAACGTCAACGGCTCGGGCATCTCGCTGGGCCATCCCATCGGCGCGACCGGCGTGCGCATCCTGGCCACGCTGATGCACGAGCTGCAGCGCCGCCAGGGCCGCTATGCGCTGGAGACCATGTGCATCGGCGGCGGCCAGGGCATCGCGGCCGTGTTCGAACGCGCCTGAGCACCGGCCTGCCGCCGGCCACCCGTTCATTCGACAACAAGGAGACAACCCCATGGCCCGCCCCCGCCCCCCTCTTGCCCGGCGCCCGTTGCTGCAGGCCGCCCTGGCCCTTGCGGCCGCCCTCGCGCTGCCGCCTGCCCTGGCGCAGGACAACCAGACGGTGCGCCTCGTCGTCGGCTACGCGGCCGGCGGCCCGGTGGACCAGGGCGCGCGCCTTGTGGCCGTCGCGCTCTCGCGCGAGCTGGGCGCGCCGGTGCTGGTGGAGAACAAGCCCGGCGCCAATGCCACCCTGGCCGGCGGCGAGGTGGTGCGTGCCAAGCCCGACGGCCTGACGCTCTTCTTCGCGGCCAGCCCCACCATCACCATCAGCCCCAACGTGATGGCGCGCATGCCCTTCGATCCGGCCCGCGACCTGACGCCCGTGGCGCCGGTGCTGAGCTACTACAACGTGCTGGTGGCCAACAACGACGAGCCCTTCAGGACCACGCGCGAGCTGGTGACCCATGCCAAGGCGCACCCGGGCAAGCTGAGCTACGGATCGGCCGGCGTGGGCGGCTCCAACCACCTGGGCGTGCTGCTGTTCGCCAAGCGCAGCGGCATCGCGCTCAATCACATTCCCTACAAGGGCAATGCGCCGGCCATGACCGACCTGATCGGCGGCCAGATCGACATGATGATGGACATCATCAGCACCGCCGGCACCTACATCGCGGCGGGCAAGGTGCGGCCCATCGCCGTGACCTCGCCGCAGCGCAATGCCACGCTGCCGGACGTGCCCACGCTGGCCGAGTCGGGCATCGCCGGGCTGGAGGGCTTCGACGTGGGCGGCTGGTACGGCATCTACGGACCGAAGGACCTGCCCGCGGCCAAGGTGGAAAGCCTCAACCGCGCCATCACCGCCACGCTGGCGCAGCCGGCCCTGGCCCGGCGCCTGAAGGAGCTGGGCTACGACGAATGGACCGGCTCGCCGCAGAAGCTGGCCGAACGCGCCGCGCAGGAGCGGGCGATGTGGTCCACGGTCACCCAGGGCATCACCGTCGATTGACATGCCCACCCGCCTGCACCATGCCCTGGACCGCTGGCTGGCCGATGCGCCGCAGCGGCCCTTCATCCACCTGCCCGATGGGCGCAGCCTGAGCTTTGCCGAGCTGGGCGCACTGACCGACGTGGCCGAGGCCGAGCTGCGCGCGCTGCACGTGCGGCCCGGCGACCGCGTGATGGTCGTGGCCGAGAACTGCCCCGAGCATGCGGCGCTGATCCTGGCCTGCAGCCGGGTCGGCGCCTGGTCCTGCGGCGTCAACGCCCGCATGGCGCCGGCCGAGGTGGAAGGCTTCGACGCCACCGCGGATGCCCGGGTGGTGTACTTCACGAGCCAGGCCAGCGACAGCGCCGCCGCCCATGCCACGCGGATGGGCGCCGTGCCGTCGGCAGTGCCCGGCCTGTATCGCAGCGCCGTGCGCCCCGCCGCCCGGCCGGAGCCCGACCCGACGCCGGGCGAGCGCGGCGCGGTGGCCGCGCTGATCTTCACCTCGGGCACCACCGGCCGGCCCAAGGCCGTGATGCTCACCCACGACGCGCTGCTGCACTTCGCGCGCGTGTCGGGCGCCTCGCGCCAACTGGGGCCGGAGGACCGCAGCTATGCCTTCGTGCCGATGACGCACATCTTCGGCCTGGGCACGGTGCTGATCAGTTCGCTGCTGGCCGGCGCGCAGCTGGTGATGCGGCCGCAGTTCGAGCCGCAGGACCTGCTGCACGCGCTGGCCCATGAAGGCGTCTCGCAGCTGCAGGGCCCGCCGGCGCTGTTCTCGCGCCTGCTGGCGCACCTGGAGCACGCGGGCATCGCGCGGCCCGCGGCGCCCGAGCTTCGCTACCTCTACACCGGCGCCGGCCCGCTGGACCTGGCGCTCAAGCGGCGCGTGGAAGCCGCCTTCGGCCAGGTGCTGCACCACGGCTACGGCCTGTCCGAATACGCGGGCTCGGTGCACATCACCCGACTGGGCGAGCCGCGCGACGACACCAGCGCCGGCCACCGCGTGGCCGAGGCCGAGCTGCAGGTGGTGGAGCCCGCGACGGGCCGGCTGCTGCCCGCGGGCGAGCGCGGCGAACTGTGGATCCGCGGCCGCGGCCTGATGCCCGGCTACTTCCGCGACGTCGAGGCCACCGCGGCCGCCATGCGCCCGGGCGGCTGGTATGCCAGCGGCGATCTGGGCGAGCTGGCGGCGGACGGCGCGCTCTTCGTGGTCGGCCGGCTGAAGGAAATGATCATCCGCTCGGGCTTCAACGTGTACCCGGCGGAGGTGGAGCTGGCACTGAACACCCATCCCGCCGTGCAGCGCTCGGCCGTGGTCGGCTGCCCCGAGGACGACGGCAACGAGGCCATCGTGGCCTATGTCGAGTTGCGCCGCGGCGCGCTGCTCGACGCCGCGGCGCTGCAGGCCCACCTGCGCCCGCTGCTGGCGCCCTACAAGCGCCCGGCGCGCATCGTGGCGCTGGACGAGCTGCCCACCAACACCAACGGCAAGGTCCTGCGGCGCGTGCTGCGCGAATGGGCCGAAGCGCCGACGCCCTGAACAAGAAGGAGACACCGCCATGCCCATCGCCCCCGTCGATTCCACCCGCCGCCGCCTGTTGGCCGGTGGCCTGCTCAGCGCCGCCGCCTGGCCGCTCGGTGCCCTGGCGGCCGAGCCCTGGCCCAGCCGCCCGGTGCGCTTCATCGTGCCCTTTCCGCCCGGCGGGCCGGTGGACACCACGGCGCGCATCGCCAGCCAGCGGCTGTCGGAGATCTGGAAGACCCCCACCCTCATCGACAACCGCGCCGGTGCCGGCGGCACCGTGGGCGCCACGGTGGCGGCCAAGGAGGCGCCCGACGGCTACAGCCTGTTCGTGGGCGCCATCCACCATTCGGTCAATCCTTCGCTCATGGGCAAGCTGCCCTACGACATCGAGAAGGACTTCGCGCCGGTGAGCTTCGCGGCGGTGTTCCCGGTGTTCGTGGTCGCCAATGCCGCGGTGCCCGCCAACACCATCACCGAGCTGATCGCGCTGGCGAAGAAGCCCGGCAGCCAGCTGAGCTTCGGCTCCTCCGGCAACGGCGGCGGCACGCACTTGGCGGGCGAGCTGTTCAACATGGAGGCCGGCACCAAGCTGCTGCATGTGCCCTACAAGGGCAGCGCGCCGGCCATGAACGACCTGCTGGGCGGGCAGGTGCAGCTGATGTTCAGCGACGCACCGACGGCGCTGCCGCACATCCGCTCCGGCCGCATCAAGGTGCTGGGAGTGGCCAGCCCGCAGCGCTCGGCCATGCTGCCGTCGGTGCCCACGGTGGCCGAGTCCGGCCTGCCGGGCTACGAGGCCTATTCCTGGGCGGCGCTGTTCGCGCCGGCGCGCACGCCGCAGCCGGTGCTGGAGCGCATCAACGCCGACTTCAACACCGCCTTCAACGACCCGGCCGTGCGCCAGCGGCTGCTGGACGCGGGCGCCGAGGCCGACCCCGGCACGCAGGAGGCGCTGCGCCAGCGGCTGCACAACGAGATGGCCAAGTGGGCCAAGGTCATCAAGACGGCCGGCATCACGGTGTCCTGACCCATGTCCAGCACACCCTCTCACACCATGCACGTCGGCGCGGGCGCCCACTACCAGGCAGAGCTGGATGCCGGCCGCTTCTGCCTGCAGCATTGCCCGCAGTGCGGCCGCCATGTCTTCACGCCGCGCGAACTCTGCCCCCACTGCGGCGCCGCCCCGCTGCGCTGGGTGCGGGCGCGCGGCACCGGCCAGGTCCATTCGGCCAGCACGGTCCACCGCAAGGCCGAGGACGGCGGCCCCTACAACGTGTCGCTGATCGACCTCGACGAGGGCGTGCGCATGATGAGCCGCGTGGAAGGCGTCGCGCCCGAGGCCGTTCGCATCGGCCAGCGCGTGAAGGCGCGCGTCGTCCAGCGCGAGGGCCGCGGGCTGGTGCTCTTCCATCCCGAGGAAGGCGGTGCGGCATGACCACGGCCGGACAGATTCCCCGCTCGACGCTGGATGCCGGCGCCGTCAACCGCGGTCTGCGGGGCCGCGTCGCCATCGCCGGTGCCGCCACCTACGGCTGCGGCGAATCGCCGGGCATGGACGACATGACGCTGCTGGTGCGCGCCGCCCATGCGGCGGTGGCCGATGCGGGCCTGACGATGCAGGACATCGACGGCATCGCCACCTGCAGCGTGTCGGCCAGCATGTGGGCCATGCCGGTGGTCGAGCACCTGGGCCTCAACCCCAGCTACGTGGACGGCACCATGCTGGGCGGCAGCAGCTTCATCGCCCACCTGCTGCCGGCCATCCGTGCGCTGGAGGCGGGCCAGTGCAAGGCGGTGCTGGTGTGCTACGGCAGCGCGCAGCGCTCGGCCAGCTTCGGCCGGCGGGAGATGCAGGCCGCGCGGCGCTTCCTCGATCCGCAGCCCTTCGAGTTTCCCTACGAGCCGGTGCTGCCCGTGACCGCCTATGCGCTGGCCGCGGCGCGCCACATGCACGAGTTCGGCACCACGCGCACCCAGCTGGCCGAGGTGGCCGTGGCCGCCCGCGCCTGGGCCCAGCGCAATCCCGAGGCCTTCCGGCGCGACCCGCTCACGGTCGACGACGTGCTCGCAGCCCGCCCCATCGCCAGCCCGCTCGGCGTGCTCGACTGCTGCCTGGTGACCGACGGCGGCGGCGCCCTGGTGCTGGTGCGCGCCGACCGGGCGCGCGACCTGCCGCAGCCGCCGGTGCATGTGCTGGGCACGGCCACCGCGATGTGGCACCGCCAGATCTCGTGCATGCCGGTGCTCACCACCACCGCCGCCGCACAGTCGGGCGCGCAGGCCTTCGCCATGGCGGGCCTGGGCCCGGCCGACATGGACATGGCCCAGCTCTACGACGCCTTCACCATCAACACGCTGCTGTTCCTGGAGGACCTGGGCTTCTGCGCCAAGGGCGAGGGCGGCCCCTTCGTGGAAGGCGGCGCCATCGCCCCGGGCGGGCGGCTGGCCGTCAACACCAACGGCGGCGGACTGTCCTGCGTGCACCCGGGCATGTACGGCATCTTCGCCCTGATCGAGGCCGTGCGGCAGTTGCGCGGCCAAGCCGGCCAGCGCCAGCTGGCGACGCACCGCACCGCCGTGGTCCACGGCAACGGCGGCACGCTGTCCAGCCAATCCACCGCCGTGCTGGGCACGGCCGACGCCCTTTAAGGAAGACCCATGATCCGCGATCCCCAGATCCTCGATGCGCTGCTCGACAGCGTGAACCGCTTCGTGCGCGAGCGCCTCGTGCCGGCCGAAGACGCCGTGGAGCGCACCGACCAGGTGCCCGCCGACATCGTGCAGGACATGCGCGCGCTGGGCCTGTTCGGCCTGTCGATCCCCGAGCAGCATGGCGGCCTCGGCCTCACCATGGAAGAAGAGGCGCGGGTGCTGTTCGCGCTGTGCCAGACCTCGCCCGCCTTCCGCTCGGTGATCGGCACCAACGTGGGCATCGGCTCGCAGGGCATCCTGATCGACGGCACGCCCGAGCAGCAGCGCGACTGGCTGCCCCGGTTGGCCAGCGGCGAGCTGATCGCGTCCTTCGCGCTGACCGAACCCGAGGCCGGCTCGGACGCCGCCTCGCTGCGCACCACGGCCATCCGCGACGGCGACCACTACGTGGTCAACGGCAGCAAGCGCTACATCACCAATGCGCCGCATGCGGGCATGTTCACGCTCATGGCGCGCACCGATCCGCAGGACAAGGGCGCGGGCGGCATCTCGGCCTTCATCGTCGACGCGCGCACGCCGGGCATCCGCTTCGGCAAGCCCGACCGCAAGATGGGCCAGCGCGGCGCCCATACCTGCGACGTGATCTTCGACGACGTGCGGGTGCCGGCCGCCAACCTCATCGGCGGCCGCGAGGGCCAGGGCTTCCGCACCGCGATGAAGGTGCTGGAGAAGGGCCGCATCCACATCGCGGCCGTCGCGGTGGGCCTGGCGCGGCGCATCCTGCGCGACGCGCTGGCCTATGCGATGGACCGCCGCCAGTTCGGCCAGCCGGTGGCCGACTTCCAGCTGGTGCAGGCCATGCTGGCCGACAGCCAGGCCGAGCTGTTCGCCGCCGAATCGATGACGCTGGAGGCCGCGCGCCGCCGCGACGACGGCCGGTCGGTGGCCATCGAGGCCTCGAGCGCCAAGATGTTCGCCACCGAGGCCTGCGGCCGCATCGCGGACCGCGCGGTGCAGATCCTGGGCGGCGCGGGCTACATGGCCGAGTACGGCATCGAACGCTTCTACCGCGACGTGCGGCTGCTTCGCCTGTACGAGGGCACGACGCAGATCCAGCAGATCATCATCGCGCGGGCCATGGCGCGCGACGGGCGCGTGGCCTGAGTCTGCAGGCGGGTGGGGTCAGTCCGGGTCGAGCCGGCCCTGCGCGTCGGCCACCAGCAGCGCCACCAGCTCCTGCGCGAAGGCGGGCAGCGTCTCGCGCCGGCGCATGCAGATCTGCATCTCGCGCACCGACCACGCGTCCGACAGCGGCACGATGCCGATGGCCATGGCCTGCGCATGGCGGCTGGCGGCCGATTCGGGCAGCACGCCCACGCCCACGCCGGAGGCGATCATGCGGCAGGCGGTCTCGAAGTTGCCCACCTGGATGCGTTGCTTGATGGGCTTGTGCAGCTGGTCGCTGGCCTGGCGCAGGAAGGCATGGATGGCGCTGGACTCGTGCAGGCCCACATGGTCGAATGCCAGCGTGTCGGCGAAGTCGATCTGCGCCTCGGCCTGCAGCGCATGGCCTTGCGGCACCACCAGCACCAGCCGGTCGCGGCGGTAGGGCAGCGTCTCCAGGTCCTCGGTGCGCACCAGGCCGGCCACGATGCCGATGTCGGTCTGGCCGTCCATCACCGCGCGCACGATGTCGTGCGACAGGCGCTCGCGCAGGTCGATGTTGACGTCCGGGTTGCACCGCAGGAAGTGCCGCAGCACCGGCGGCAGGAACTCGCTGAGCGAGGTGGTGTTGGCGAACACCCGCACATGGCCCTTGATGCCGCGCACGTACTCCTGCATGTCGCCGCGCAGGTGCTCGATCTGGCCGAGCACGGCGCGCGCATGCGTCACCAGCGCCTGGCCGGGCGGCGTGAGCGTCACGCCCTGGTTGGTGCGGAAGAGCAGCTTGGTACCGATGCCCTCCTCCAGGTTCTTGATGCGGGTGCTGGCCGCGGGCAGCGAGATGAAGGACAGCTCCGCGCCACGCGTCATGCTGTTGGCGTCGGCGATGTGCACCATCAGGCGCAGGTCCACCAGGTCGAAATGCATGGCCATGGGCGGGCATTCTAGGAAGGGGCTTTCGACGCGAAGGCCCTGCCCGCCTCGGTGGAAGCCCGCCTTCCACAAATGAAAAGCGCAGCGCCCGCCGCCGCCCGTAGCATGGGCCGGCGGCCTGCTCTGCGCCGTGGAGACAAGCCTGCGATGACCGTTGCCCCGACGCCTGCCACCGGAGCGCCTGCCGGCGCGCTTTCGCACCTGCGGGTGCTCGATCTCTCGCGCGTGCTGGCCGGGCCCTGGTGCACGCAGAACCTGGCCGACCTGGGCGCCGACGTCATCAAGATCGAGAAGCCCGGTGAAGGCGACGACACCCGCCGCTGGGGCCCGCCCTTCTTCGCGGACGAAAACGGCCAGCCCACCGACCAGGCCTGCTACTTCGCCGCCTGCAACCGCAACAAGCGCTCGGTCACGGTGGACATGGCCACCGCCGAGGGCCAGCAACTGATCCGCGCGCTGGCGGCGCAGAGCGACGTGGTGGTGGAGAACTTCAAGACCGGCGGCCTGGCGCGCTACGGGCTCGACTACGCCAGCCTGTCGGCGCTGAACCCGCGGCTGATCTACTGCTCGGTCACCGGCTTCGGCCACACCGGCCCCTACGCGCCGCGCGCGGGCTACGACCTGCTGGTGCAGGCCATGAGCGGCCTGATGAGCGTGACCGGCCGCCCCGACGACGAGCCCGGCGGCGGCCCGCTGCGGGTGGGCGTGGCGGTGATCGACCTGTTCACCGGCATGTACGCCACCACCGCCATCCTGGGCGCGCTGGAGGCGCGCCACCGCACCGGCCGCGGCCAGCACATCGACATGGCGCTGATGGACGTGGCCATGGCCGTGCTGGCCAACCAGGGTGCAGGCTACCTCAACAGCGGCCAGGTGCCGGGCCGCCTGGGCAACAGCCACCCCAGCGTGGTGCCCTACCAGGACTTTCCGACCGCCGACGGCCGCATGCTGCTGGCCATCGGCAACGACGGGCAGTTCGCGCGCTTCTGCGCCGCCGCCGGCGCCGGCTGGGCGCAGGAGCCGCGCTTCGCCACCAACGCGGCACGCGTGGTGCACCGTGCGGCGCTGATCCCGATGATGGACGCCGTGACGCGCCAGCGCCCGACGGCCGAATGGATCGTGCTGCTGGAGGACAAGGCCGTGCCCTGCGGCGCCATCAACGACATCGGCCAGGCCTTCGACGATGCGCAGGTGCAGGCTCGCGGCCTTGCGGTGACGCAGCGCCGCTATGCCGACGGCGAGCGCCCGGCCGGCGAAAAGGTGGACCGCGTGGTCACGGCCGCCAGCCCGCTGCGCCTGTCGGAGACCCCGCCCACCCTGCGCCATGCGCCACCGGCGCTGGGCCAGCACACCGACGCGGTGCTGGCGGAACGGCTGGGCCTGGGCGCCGACGACATCGCCGGCCTGCGCGCCCGCGGCGTGCTCTGAGCCGCAGGCGCAGGGCCGCTCAGGCGGCCTTGACCTGCGCCTCCAGCGCATCGACGAACAGCGCCGGCACGTCGCAGCCGGTCTGGTCGTGGATTTCCTGGAAGCAGGTCGGACTTGTGACGTTGATCTCGGTGAGCGAGCCGCCGATCACGTCCAGGCCGATCAGCAGCAGTCCGCGCGCGAAGAGCTTGGGGCCGATGGCCTCGGCGATGCGGCGGTCGTCGGCCGACAGCGGCTGGGCCACGCCCTTGCCGCCGGCCGCCAGGTTGCCGCGCACCTCGGTGCCCTGGGGAATGCGCGCCAGGCAATAGGGCACCGGCTGGCCGGCGATCACCAGCACGCGTTTGTCGCCCTGGCTGATCTCGGGCACGAAGCGCTGGACCATGATCGTCTCGGCGCCGCCCTTGTTGAGCGTCTCGATGATGGAGCCGAGGTTCAGCGCATCCTGCTTGACGCGGAAGATGCCCATGCCGCCCATGCCGTCCAGCGGCTTGAGGATGATGTCGCCATGCTCGGCATGGAAGGCGCGCACCGCCGCGTCGCTGCGCGTGACCAGCGTGGGCGCGGTGAATTCCGGGAACTCCATGATCGCCAGCTTTTCCGGATGGTCGCGCAGCGCCCGCGGCTTGTTGACCACGCGCGCGCCCTCGCGCTCGGCCTGCTCCAGCAGGTGGGTGGCGTAGATGTACTCGGCGTCGAAGGGCGGGTCCTTGCGCATGAGCACGGCGTCGAAGTCCTTCAGGGCCACGCGCTCGCGCAGGTCCACGGTGTACCAGTCGTCGGCATCGCCGGTCAGGGTGATGCGCAGCACCTCGGCCTCGACCACGCCGCCGGAGCGCCAGCCCAGGTCCTGCGGCAGGCAGGCGGCGATGCGGTGGCCGCGCCGCTGGGCCTCGCGCATCATCGAGAAGGTGGTGTCCTTGTAGGTCTTGAACAGGTCGAGCGGATCGGCGACGAAGAGGAAGTTCATGATGGCTTGTGCGTGTTGTCGTGGCCGCCCTGGCGGGCGTCCAGCCTGATCTTGCAGGCAGGTGCGATGTCCTTGCCGGCGGCGGTCTTTGACCGGCCGGCCTGCTGCACCAGCAGCGCGGCCGCACCGGCCACCACGCCCCAGAAGGCCGAGCCGATGCCGAAGAGGGTCACGCCCGACAGCGTGACCAAAAAGGTGATGAGCGCCGCCTCGCGATGCGCCTCGTCGCGCAGGGCCGTGGCCAGGCCGCCGCCGATGGTCGACAGCAGCGCCAGTCCGGCGATGGCCGCCACCAGTTCCTTCGGGAAGGCCGTGAGCAGCCCAGCCACCGCGGCGCCGAAGCAGCCGATGAGCACATAGATGAGCCCGCAGCACACGGCGGCGGTGTAGCGCTTGTGCGGATCCTCGTGCGCCTCGCGGCCCATGCAGATGGCGGCGGTGATCGCGCTCAGGTTGAGCGCATAGCCGCCAAACGGCGCCAGCAGCAGCGTGGCCACGCCGGTCAGCGTGATGAGCTTGCTGATCGGCATGTCGTAGCCCGCGGCGCGGATGGCGGCCACGCCCGGCAGGTTCTGCGAGGCCATGGTCACGACGAAGAGCGGCAGCGCCAGGCTGACGGCCGCCTGCCACGTGAACTGCGGCATCGTGAACACCGGCATGGCTAGCGAGAAATGCACCGTGCTCCAGGCCAGCTGGCCGCGCACGGCCGCATAGGCGATGGCCACCGCCAGCGTCAGCGGCACGGCGTAACGCGGCAGCCAGCGCTTGCCCGCCAGGTAGGTCGCCAGCATCAGCAGCACCAGCGGCAGCGCCGTCTGCGCCGCCGTGAAGGCCGAGAGGCCGAAGCGCGCCAGCACGCCCGCCAGCAGGGCCGAGGCGATGGCCATGGGGATGCGGTTCATCACCCGCTCGAACCAGCCGGTGGCGCCGGCCAGCGTGATGAGCGCCGCGCAGACGATGAAGGCGCCCACGGCCTCGCCCATCGAATAGCCCGCGCCGGCGGTGGCCAGCACGGCGGCGCCGGGCGTGCTCCAGGCCACCATCACGGGCTTGCGCAGCCACAGCGACGGGATGGCGGTGGCCAGGCCCATGCCGAGGCCCAGCGCCCACATCCAGGAGGCGATCTGGGCGGAATCGGCACCGAAGGCCTGCGCGGCCTGGAACACGATGGCCACCGAACTGGTGAAGCCCACCAGCACCGCGACGAAGCCGGCGGTGAAGGCGGGCAGGTTGACATCCCGGAAGAAACGCATAGCCGGCGATTGTGCCGGGCGGGCCTGTCGGCCGCCGGGGGCTCGACCGAGGGCGCCGACGCGGGGACACTGACCCAGCCGCACCCCGGGCACGTGGCTTGCACGCGCCCGCCCCTTTCGCCCAAGCCCCCAAAGCATCGATGACGACCACCGCCCAACCCACCACCCCCGCCGAGATCGTGGACGAGTTCCTGCGCCTCGTGATGATTCCCGACCCGGCCTCGGCCTCGCGCTACACCGCGCCCGACATCCGCATCCGCTTCACCGGCAACCGGCCGATGACGGCGCCGGGCGACACCTCGGCCTTCAACGCCAAGCGCTACGCCTGGGTGAAGAAGAAGATCGAGCGCACCGAGACCGTGGCCGGCGGCAGCGAGGACGAGACCGTGGTCTACAGCCTCGGCACGCTCTACGGCGCCTGGCCCGACGGCACGCCCTTCGAAGGCAACCGCTACGTGGACCGCTACGTGGTGCGCCGCGGCCTGATCGTGCAGATGGACGTGTGGAACGACAGCGCCGAATGGCTGCTGGTGCGCGCCGGCCTGGCCACGCTGTGAACCAGCAGCCGATGAGCACGCCGCACGACCCCGCCCGCACCCGCTGGCCCGAGCGCCTGCCGGGGCATGACCGCTTCGACTACCGGCCCATCACCCGCCGCCACGACTACGCCTGGCCCAATGGCGCGCGGCTGGCGGTGTACCTGGGCTTCAACATCGAGCACTTCGCCTTCGGCGACGGCCTGGGCGCCTGCATCGGCCCGGCCTCGCCGCACCCGGATGTGCTCAACCACGGTTGGCGCGAATACGGCAACCGCGTGGGCGCCTGGCGCTGTCTGGAACTCTTCGACCAGCTGGGCCTGCCCACCGGCACGCTGATCAACACCGCCCTGTACGACCACTGCCCCGAACTCGTGCAGGCCTTCGCGGCCCGCGGCGACGAGCTGATCGGCCACGGCCACAGCAACGCCGAGCGCCAGGGCCAGCTGTCGGAGGACGAGGAACGCGCCCTGCTGCAGCGCTGCCGCGACCGCATCGAGCGCGAGAGCGGCCAGGCGCCGGCCGGATGGCTGTCGCCGTGGATCTCCGAGAGCCACCTCACGCCCGACCTGCTGGCCGAGACCGGCTACGGCTACACGCTCAACTGGTGCCACGACGACCAACCGATGCGCATGCGCACCCGCGGCGGCGGGCGGCTGTGGGCGGTGCCCTATCCGCAGGAGTTGAACGACATTCCGATGATCGTGGCGCGCCAGATGGACTCGCGCGCCTTCTGCGACATGGTGGTGGACAACTTCGAGGAGATGCTGATGCAGTCGCAGGCCCAGCCGCTGGTGATGGGGCTGGCGCTGCATCCCTACATCGTGGGCCAGCCGTACCGGCTGCGGCACCTGCGCGAGGTGCTGGGCCACCTGGCCCGGGCACGCGACGAGGGCCGCGTGTGGTTCACCACGCCCGGCGCCATCGCGCGGCACATGGAGGCGGTGGCGGCCGAGGCGCCGGCGGGGGCCTTCGACTGAAGGCCCCACCGCGCGCCCAGGCGGTCACACGACCGAGGCGGCGCCCGCCTCGGTGGGCCGGCTGGCCCGGGGATCGTCCGGCGCGGCGGTGACGATGCTCTTCAGCGGCGGGTCGGCCGGCCGCAACTTCGCGATGTCCGGCCGCGGCCGCGCCAGCGTCGGCGACAGGGCAAAGGCCTGCTCCATGGCCAGCGAGGCCGACAGCAGCGGCAGGTCGCCGCGGAAGGTGCCCGTCACCTGCAGGCCGAAGGGCATGCCGCGCTCGTCCGTCCCGCAGGGCAGGCTGATGGACGGATGCGTGGTGAGCGTGACCACATAGGTCAGCGCCAGCCAGCGGTAGTAGTTCTCCTGCGGGCGGCCGTCCACCTCCGCGGCGTACGGCAGCGTCCACGGGAAGGGCGAGACCGGCGTGGTGGGCGACATGACCAGGTCGTAGCCCTCGAACACCTTCTGGAAGCGGCCGATGATGCGCGTCTGCTCGGTCTGCGCCCAGGCGCTGTCGAGCAGGCTCATGCGCACGCCCATCTCGTAGTTGGCACGCGGATTGGGCCCCAGGCTTTCGGGGTTGCGCTCGTAGGTCTCGCGCATGCCGGCCACGAAGGCCTCGGCGCGCAGCACGTCGAAGCAGCGGTGCACCTCGCCCAGCGCGAACGGCACCTCGTCGCAGGTGGCGAACAGGTGGCGCATGGCGGCCATCTTCTCGCGGAAGGCGCGGCGCACCACCGGGTCGACGTCGCAGCAGCCGAAGTCCTCAGTCCAGGCCACGCGCAGTCGCGACAGGTCGGCCGTGCGCGGCGCCAGGAAGGCCATGGCGTCGAGCGGATGACTGAGCGGATCGCCCGCATGCGGGCCCGCGGTGGCCGCCAGTTGCAGGCAGGCATCGGCCACGCTGCGGCCCATGGGCCCGACCACCGAGATGGGCGACCAGCCCATCGGCTTGCGCACGCTGGGCACCACGCCGGGCGAGGGGCGCAGGCCCACCACGCCGCATTTGGCGGCCGGGATGCGCAGCGAGCCGCCGGTGTCCGAGCCGGTGCACACCGGCAGCATGTCCAGCGCCAGCGCCGCGGCCGAGCCGCCGGAGGAACCGCCGGCATTGAGGTTGGGATCGAAGGGGTTGCCCGTGGCGCCCCACACCGGGTTGCGGCTGTTGGCGCCTGCGCCCATCTCGGGCACGTTGGTCTTGCCGGCCACGATGGCGCCGGCCGCGCGCAGGCGCCGCACCAGCTCGATGTCCTGCGCCGGCACATGGTTGCGCAGGCTGGGCGTACCCGAGGTGGAGAGCAGGCCGGCCGTGGGCTCCAGGTCCTTCACACCCAGCGGCAGGCCGTGCAGCAGGCCCAGGGGCTCGCCGCGCATCACGGCCTGCTCGGCGGCGCGAGCCTCGCCCTGCGCCCGCTCGAAGCAGGTGGCGGTGACGGCATTGACGAAGGGGTTGACCTGCTCGATGCGCGCGATGCACGCCTCCAGCAGTTCGACGGGCGAGAGCTGGCGCGCACCGATCAGGCGGCGCTGCTCGACGGCGGAGAGTTCGACGAGTTCGGCCATCAATCTGCCTTGATGTTGGCGCGTTGCGCGACCGCGCGCATGAGGGGCAGCTCGTTCTCGATCTGCTTCGCGGACGCGGCCTGGCCGGCGAAAGCGGGCTCCGCGCCCTGGGCCGCGAGCGCGGCCTTGGCATCGGGCGAGGCGACGATCTGCGCGATGGCCTTCTCCAGCCGCTCGCGCACCGGCGCGGGCGTGCCCTTGGGCGCGACCAGCATGATCCAGGTGTCGACGTCGATGTCCGGGTAGCCCGCCTCGGCGAAGGTGGGCACGTTCGGCAGCTGCGACGAGCGCTTGGCCGTGGTCACGGCGATGGCCTTGACCTTGCCGCCCTTGAGCTGCGGAATGGCGGCGGTGACGGTGTCCACCGAGAAGGGCACCTGGCCGCCGATCAGGTCGGTCATGGCCGGAGCGCTGCCCTTGTAGGGCACATGCAGCATCTTCGCGCCGACGGCGCCCAGGATGATCTCGCCCGCGAAGTGCGAGGTGGTGCCCGCACCGAAGGAGGCGTACGAATACTTCTCGGGCGAGGCCTTGGCGGCGGCGACGAATTCCTTCACCGTGTTGATCGGCACGTCCTTGTTGGCCAGCAGCACCAGCGGGATGCGCGCCACGATGGCGATGGGGTCGTAGCTCTTGACCGGGTCGTAGGGCAGGTTGCTGCGGATGGCCGGGTTGGCCGTGAAGGTGGAGGGCGAGCCCAGCAGCAGCGTGTAACCGTCCGCGGGCGCCTTCGCGACGTAGCCGGCGGCGATGGCCGTGCCGGCGCCCGGGCGGTTGTCCACCACCACCGGCTGGCCCAGGGCGGTCGAGATCCGCTGGCCCATCAGCCGGCCGATGACGTCGGCGCTGCCGCCGGGCGGGAAGGGGATCACCAGCGTGATCGGACGGCTGGGATAGTCCGGCTGCGCCATGGCAGGAAGCGCGCCGGCGGTGGCGGCCAGCGCGAGCAGGCCGCACACGGCGGCACGGCGGGACACCGAGGCAGGACGGAAAGCGGGGATGGGCGCGAAGGTCATGGCGCAGGCCTTTCGGAAGACGATGGCCGCATGCTAGAAACGCGCCTCCCGTGCAGCAAGCACAAGGCTCTTAAACCTTCATTGCCGATTCGGCAATATTCTGGCACCGCATCCGATGGCTTCTCCCCCGCCCGCGTCCACCCCCGCCGCCAAGCCTGCACGGCGCGATCCCAACCAGCGCGTGCTGCAGGAGGTGGCCCTGCGCTACTTCCTGGAGGTGGCGCGCGCCGGCTCGGTCACCGAGGCCGCGGCCCGACTGGACGTGGCGCCCTCGGCCGTCAGCCGGCAGATCGGCCGGCTGGAGCGCGAGCTGGACACCCTGCTGTTCGAGCGTCGCGCCCGCGGCATGACGCTCAATTCCGCCGGCGAACTGCTGGCCGCCCATGCCCGGCGCGCCTGGCTGGACATCGAGCGCGTGACCGACGACATCCTGGCCCTGCGCGGCCTGCGTCAGGGCGAGGTGCGCATCGTGGCGACCGAGGGCTTCGCCTACGAGTTCCTGCCCGCGGTGGTGGCGGACTTCCAGGCGCGCTGCCCGGGCATCCGCTTCCAGCTGGACATGGCGGTGCAGCGCGAGGTGGCGCGCCGCGTGCGCGAGGGGCTGGTGGACCTGGGCGTGACGGTGAGCCTCAGCTCGGAGAGCGGCCTGCAGGTGGCCTTCCGCCATCCATCGCCGGTGATGGCGGTGGTGGCGCCCGCCCATCCGCTGGCCGATCGCCGGCAGGTGTCGCTGGCGCAGCTGCTGGCCTGGCCGCTGGCGCTGCCGGCCGGCACCTCCACGCTGCGGCAGTTGCTGGACATCAGCAGCAGCCGGCAGGGCCTGGTCCTGCAGCCGGTGATCACCAGCGACCACCTCTATCCGCTGATCCAGTACGCGACCCACACCCAGGCCGTCACCTTCTGCGGCGAGCTGGCGCTGCGCCAGCAGCTGCACAACCGTGCCGTGGTGGCCATCCCGCTGCGCGACCGCGAGATGAACGAGCGCCACTTCGAGGTGCAGACCATGGCCGGCCGTCATCTGCCGGATGCGGCGCGGGCCTTCATCGACCACCTGCGCAAAACATTGGAGTGACACTCCCCATGCCGCTTCGCGGCTCCGGGCGGCCGCCAGAGGCGGCTGCTCTTCGGGCACGTCCAAGCCTGCATTGGCAGGCTCGGAGCCGCGGACCTCAGCCCCTCTCTGGCGCCTTCGGCTTGGAGGGTGGGCGCACCCAGAGGCCCGGCAAAGCCGGTTCCTCGGGTGCCCTGGCGGACAGTTCCGCCCCACGCGGCCACTCGGGCTCGGAGCGTGAACGCATTGCCCAATCGGCAATACGATCTTGCGAAGCACACATTGGTCGGCAATGCAGCCGGCGGAATAATCGCCTTCGGCGCTGGATGGCGCCGCTTCCCCACCTTCAGGGCCGGCGCTCGGCGCCGGCACCCCTCATGACTCAGACCTCCGCCCTGCCCTTCTCCAAGGTCCGCACCGTCGGCCCGCTCGTCTTCCTTTCCGGTGAACTGGGCATCGCCGCCGATGGCTCGGTGCCGGCCGGCATCGAGGCCCAGACCCGCCTGTGCCTGGAGCGCATCGCGGCCACGCTCGCCGGCCAGGGCCTGGCGTTGTCGGACGTGGTCAGCGTGACGGCCTACCTCGTCGATGCAGCCGACTTCGCCGCCTTCAACGGCATCTATGCCGCCGCCTTCGCCGAGCCGCGGCCGGTGCGCACCACCGTGCGCACGGACCTGATGCTGCCGGGCGCGCTGGTGGAACTGACCGTCATCGCCCAGCAGAAGGCCTGACGCCCATGGGCCGCGAGATCCTCGTGCTCGGCGCCGGCATGGTCGGCACCTGCACCGCCCTCCATCTGGCGATGCGCGGCCATTCGGTGGCCCTGGTCGACCGCGGCCTGCCGGGGCGCGAGACCTCGTACGGCAACGCCGGCATCATCCAGCGCGAGGCCGTGTCGCCCTATGCCTTTCCGCGCAGCCTGGCCAAGCTGGCCGGCGTGGCGCTCAAGCGCGGGGCCGACGTCAACTGGCATCTTGGCGCACTGCCGGCGGTGGCAGCCGGGCTGTCGCGCTACTGGCGCAACTCGGCGCCCGAGCGCTATGCGCCCATCGCCGCGGCCTATGCGCGCCTGATCGAACATTCGACGAGCGAGCATGCCCCGCTGATCGCAGCCGCCGGCGCCGACGACCTGGTGCAGCGCGACGGCTACCTGCACGTGTTCCGCGACGCTGCCAGCTTTGCGCAGGCGCGCCGCGATGCCGAGGCCACCGCGGCCCGGCACGGCCTGCGGGTGCGCGCCCTCGACGGCGCCGCCCTGGGCGCCGAAGAACCCGCCCTCACGCAGCCCCTGCCCGGCGCGCTGCATTGGCAGGACCCGTGGTGCGTGAGCGACCCGGGCGAGCTGGTGGCCCGCTATGCCGCGCATTTCCAGCAGCTCGGCGGCGTGCTGGTGCAGGGCGACGCCGCCACGCTGACGGCGACCGCCCAGGGCTGGCGCGTGCAGACCACGCGCGGGCCGGTGGAGGCGCAGGACGCCGTGGTCGCCCTGGGCCCCTGGGCCGACCGGCTGCTCAAGCCCCTGGGCTACCGGCTGCCGCTCTTCGTCAAGCGCGGCTACCACCGGCACTACACCGGTGGCCCCACACTGCGCCGACCGGTGTACGACCTGGACCGCGGCCTGGTGATCGCGCCGATGCGGCGCGGCGCCCGCATCACGACCGGCGCCGAATTCGCCCGCCAGGATGCCGCGCCCACGCCCTGGCAGCTCACGCGCGCCGAGACCTATGCCCGCGAACTGCTCGACCTGCCGCATCCGGTGGAAGGCGAGCCCTGGCTGGGCGCCCGGCCCTGCACCGCCGACATGCTGCCGGTGATCGGGGCCGCCCCGCGTCACCGCGGCCTGTGGTTCAACTTCGGCCATGCGCACCAGGGCTTCACGCTGGGCCCGGCCAGCGGCCGGCTGCTGGCGGAACTCATCGAGGGCGGGCCGACGATGGTGGATGCGGCGCCCTACTCGGCGCGGCGTTTCGGCTGAACGTCGGGCGGGCTGGGCGGCAGGATGCCGCCCGATCAGCCGCGCATCAGCGCTTCGATCTCGTCGCCGTCCACCGGCACGCCGCGCGTGATCAGCTCGCAGCCCGTGGCGGTGACGATGGCGTCGTCCTCGATGCGGATGCCGATGTTGTGGAACTGCGCGGGCACGTCGTCGCCAGCGCGCACGTAGATGCCCGGCTCGATGGTCAGCACCATGCCGGGCTGGAGGATGCGGCTGGGGCGGTTCTTGATCACCTCGCCCGAGAGCGGGTCGCGCCGCTCGCTGATCTCGCCCACCTGCGTGGGCTCCACGTAGCTGCCGCAGTCGTGCACGTCCATGCCCAGCCAGTGGCCGGTGCGGTGCATGTAGTAACGGAAGTAGGCGCGCTGCTCGATCACATCGTCCACGCTGCCCACCTTGTTGGCGTCGAGCAGGCCCAGGTCGAGCATGCCCTGCGACAGCACGCGCACCGTGGCCTCGTGCGGATCGTTGAAGCGGTTGCCGGCCTTGGTGGCGGCCACGGCCGCTTCCTGGCTGGCGAGCACCAGGTCGTACAGCGCGCGCTGCGGGCCGGTGAAACTGCCGTCGGCCGGGAAGGTGCGGGTGATGTCGCTGGCGTAGCTGTCGAGCTCGCAGCCGGCATCGATCAGCACCAGCTCGCCGGCGCGCACGGGCGCCACGTCGGCGCGGTAGTGCAGCACGCAGGCATTGGCGCCGGCCGCCACGATGGAGCCGTAGGCCGGGAACTGGGAGCCGCCCAGGCGGAATTCGTGCAGCAGCTCGGCGTCGAGGTGGTACTCGCGCACGTCGCGGCCCTCGCGCAACATGCGGGCGCTCAGCTGCATGGCACGGATGTGGGCGCGGGCGCTGATGTCGGCGGCCCGGCGCATCACGTCCTGCTCATGCGCGTCCTTGACCAGGCGCATCTCGTCCAGCGGGCCGCACAGGTCGCGCTGCTGCTCGGGGCACAGGGCGCCGAAGCGCACGCGGGCGCGCACCTTCTGCAGCCAGCCGTCGACGCGCCCTTCCAGGCCGGGATGGGTGGCGAAGGGGTACCAGACGGTGGCGCGGTTCTCGAGCAGCTTCGGCAGGCGGCTGTCGAGTTCGGCAACCGAGAAGGCTTCATCGACGCCCAGGCGCTCGGGCGCAGCCTCGGGGCCGAGGCGGTAACCGTCCCAGATCTCGCGCTCCAGGTCCTTGGGCTGGCAGAACAGCGTGCTGCGGCCCGCGGCGTCGACCACCAGCCAGGCGTTGGGCTCGGTGAAGCCGGTCAGGTAATGGAAGTAGCTGTCGTGCCGGTAGGGGAAGTCGCTGTCGCGGTTGCGCTGGCGCTCGGGCGCGGTGGGGATGAGGGCGATGCCGTCGGCACCGAGCTGGGCGGCAAGGCGGGCCCGGCGCCCGGCGTAGAGGGAGGGACTGGCGTTCATGGCGACGAGTTGAGTTGGGCGAGGCGCTCGGGGGTGCCGACGTCGGTCCAGCGGCCGGTGTGCAGCTGGGCACTGACGCGGCCATTGTCCATGGCGCGCCGAAGCAGCGGCGCCAGCGCGGCCTTCACGCCCGCCGGGTTGCCGGGCGGGATGTCGCAGTACGGCGGCGCGAAGAGTTCGCGCCGGTACAGGCCGATGGTGGAGAAGGTGTAGCGCGGCACCGGGTCGTCGGCCGGCAGGTTCAGCGCGGAGCCGTTCTGGCCGATGCCGAAGTCGCCGCGCGGGTTGTGCGGCGGATTGGGCACCAGCCACAGGTGGGCCAGCCGGCCGCTCTCGGCGAAGGACTGCACCTGGGCCTGCGTGAAATGGAAGTCGGGCGCGTACACATCGCCGGCCAGGCACCAGAAGAGCTCGGCGTCCAGCAGCGGCAGGGCGCGGGCGATGCCGCCGGCCGTCTCCAGCGCCGCGCCGAAATCACGGCCTTCGTGCGAATAGGCGATCTGCGAGCCCAGGCCCCCGGCCCATTGCGGCGCGGTGCCGAAACGCTGTTCGATCTGCTCGCCCAGCCAGGCCGTGTTGACCACCAGCCGGGTGAAGCCGCCGCGCGCGAGCGCCTCCATGGGCCATTGCATCAGCGGCTTGCCCCGGACATCGAGCAGCGGCTTGGGCTGCCGGTCCGTCAGCGGGCGCATGCGCTCGCCGCGGCCCGCGGCGAGGACCATGGCCGGCGTCACCGTCACACCAGGTGGCGGGACACGCTGCCTCGGTGCAGGACGTTGCGTTCGACGTGCCGCGGCGAGAACAGGACGATCAGCGCCTCCTGCAAAGCCTTCGCGGCGTCGGAATGGTCGCCGCCGAAGTTGCAGACGTACACATCGAGCGTCACGCTGCCTTGCTCGGGCCAGGTGTGGATGCACACATGGGATTCCGCGAGCAGCAGCGCCGCCGTGACGCCGCCGCGCCCGGCAGGGGTGGAGGGAAAGTGATGAGCCAGCTGCCCCACCGCCTTCAATTTGGCGACGGCAACGGCGCGCGTCAGACACTCGAGGAGGATGGTGCCGTCCGTCAGCCAGAAGTCATCGCACTGGCAATCGTGAAGGTCGGCAGTAAGGTGCAGGCCGTGCATGCGTGGACTCTAGCAGTCCCGTGCGGGGCACGGGGAGGGTGTACGACTGATTTATTCGCAAATTGGACACGATTGTGTCCTGCCTTGTACCAAGGCTGACAGCGCTTGACCTGTGTGAAGCGTCCCGGCGAGGGGCCCGGGCGCCCCTCGCTAAAATCGCGGGTTCTCCCCTCCTACACCTCCCCGAAAGCCTTTTCTCATGGCCAACCAAGCCCTGATGGCCAACGCGATCCGCGCGTTGGCGATGGACGCCGTCCAGCAAGCCAACTCCGGGCACCCCGGCGCCCCGATGGGCATGGCCGACATGGCGGCGGCGCTCTGGGGCGAGCACCTCAAGCACAACCCGGCCAATCCGCACTGGGCCGACCGCGACCGCTTCGTGCTCTCCAACGGCCATGCCTCGATGCTGATCTATGCCCTGCTGCACCTGACGGGCTACGACCTCCCCATCGAGGAACTGAAGAACTTCCGCCAACTGCACAGCCGCACCGCCGGCCACCCCGAGGTGGGCATCACCCCCGGCGTGGAAACCACGACCGGCCCGCTGGGCCAGGGCATCACCAATGCCGTGGGCTTCGCGCTGGCCGAGAAGCTGCTGGCCGCCGAATTCAACCGCGACGGCCATGCCATCGTCGACCACCACACCTACGTCTTTCTGGGCGACGGCTGCCTGATGGAAGGCATCAGCCACGAGGCCGTCGCCCTGGCCGGCGCCTGGAAGCTCGGCAAGCTGATCGCCCTGTACGACGACAACGGCATCAGCATCGATGGCAAGGTCGCGCCCTGGTTCATCGACGACACGCCCAAGCGCTTCGAGGCCTGCGGCTGGAACGTCATCGGCCCGGTGGACGGCCATGACGCGGCCGCCGTCTCCGCCGCCGTCGCCCAGGCCAAGATGGGCGACGGCAGCAAGCCCACGCTGGTGGTCTGCAAGACGCAGATCGGCAAGGGCAGCCCCAACCGCGCCGGCACCGCCAAGGCCCACGGCGAGCCGCTGGGCGCCGACGAGATCGGCCTGACCCGCTCGGCCCTGGGCTGGGAGCACGCCCCCTTCGAGCTGCCCGAGGCCGTCTACCAGGACTGGGACGCCAAGGCCAAGGGTGCGGCCGCCGAAGCCGCCTGGAACGAGAAGTTCGCCGCCTACACGCAGGCCTTCCCCGACCTGGCCGCCGCCTTCGAGCGCCGCATGAAGGGCGAACTGCCCGCCGCCTTCGACCAGGTGGTGGTCGACGCCGTGCTGGCCGCCCACACCAAGGCCGAAACCGTGGCCAGCCGCAAGGCCAGCCAGCTGGCGCTGGAGACGCTGACGGTGCAGCTGCCCGAACTGCTCGGCGGCAGCGCCGACCTCACGGGCTCCAACCTGACCAAGACCGCCGCCACGCCTGACCTGCGCTTCGCCGCCGACGGCGCCGTGGTGCGCACCGAAGACGGCCGCATCGGCCGCCACATCAACTACGGCGTGCGCGAATTCGGCATGGCCGCCATCATGAACGGCGTGGCGCTGCACGGCGGCTACATCCCCTACGGCGGCACCTTCCTGACCTTCAGCGACTACAGCCGCAACGCCATCCGCATGGCGGCGCTGATGAAGCAGCGGGTGATCCATGTCTTCACGCACGACTCCATCGGCCTGGGCGAGGACGGCCCCACGCACCAGTCGATCGAGCATGCGGCCAGCCTGCGCCTGATCCCCAACCTGGACGTCTGGCGCCCCGGCGACACCACCGAGACCGTGGTGGCCTGGGCCTGCGCCCTGCGCAACAAGGCGCAGCCCACCGCGCTGCTGCTGTCGCGCCAGAACCTGAACTACGCACCCAAGGACGAGCTGGCCGACATCAGCCGCGGCGCCTACGTGCTGGCCGAGCCCTCGCGCGTGGGCCTCAAGAAGAAGGCCAAGGCGGTGATCATCGCCACCGGCTCCGAGGTGCAACTGGCGCTCAAGGCGCAGGAGCTGCTGGCCAGCCGCAAGATTGCCGTGCGCGTGGTCTCCATGCCCAGCACCACCACCTTCGACCGCCAGGACGTCAAGTACAAGAAGTCCGTGCTGCCCAAGGGCCTGCCGCGCATCGCCGTGGAGATGGGCAGCACCGGCGGCTGGTGGAAATACGGCGTCGACGCCGTCGTGGGCATCGACACCTACGGCGAATCGGCGCCGGCCGGCGTGCTGTTCAAGCACTTCGGCTTCACGCCCGAGAACGTGGCGGCGACGGTCGAGGCCGTCCTTGCCGACTGAGTTGGTTTTTCCATAACTTCCTGGAGCATTCGCATGACCATCAAACTGGGTATCAACGGCTTCGGCCGCATCGGCCGCAACGTGCTGCGCGCCGCGGTTCAGAACTTCCCCGACATCGAAGTCGTGGGCATCAACGACCTGCTGGAGCCCGACTACCTGGCCTACATGCTCCAGTACGACTCGGTGCACGGCCGCTTCAAGGGCGACATCGCCGTCGAGGGCAACACGCTGATCGTCAATGGCAAGAAGATCCGCCTGACGCAGGAGCGCGACCCCGCCGCCCTGAAGTGGGACGAAGTCGGCGCCACCGTGGTGCTCGAATCCACCGGCCTTTTCCTCACCAAGGAAACCGCGGGCAAGCACCTGGCCGCCGGCGCCAAGAAGGTGATCATGTCGGCCCCGTCCAAGGACGACACGCCCATGTTCGTGTACGGCGTCAACAGCAGCGGCTACGCCGGCCAGGACATCGTCTCCAACGCCTCGTGCACCACCAACTGCCTGGCCCCGCTGGCCAAGGTGCTGCACGACAAGTGGGGCATCAAGCGCGGTCTGATGACCACCGTGCACGCCGCCACCGCCACGCAGAAGACCGTCGACGGCCCGTCCAACAAGGACTGGCGCGGTGGCCGCGGCATCCTGGAAAACATCATCCCCAGCTCCACCGGCGCCGCCAAGGCCGTGGGCGTGGTGCTGCCCGAGCTCAAGGGCAAGCTCACCGGCATGAGCTTCCGCGTTCCCACCTCCGACGTGTCGGTGGTCGACCTGACCGTCGAGCTGTCGAAGGAAGCCAGCTACAAGGACATCTGCGCCGAGATGAAGGCCCAGAGCGAAGGCGCCCTGAAGGGCGTGCTGGGCTACACCGAGGACAAGGTGGTGGCCACCGACTTCCGCGGCGATGCCCGCACGTCGATCTTCGACGCCGAGGCCGGCATCGCGCTGGACGGCACTTTCGTCAAGCTGGTGAGCTGGTACGACAACGAATGGGGCTACTCCAACAAGTGCCTGGAGATGACCCGCGTCGTCGCCAAGTAAGCAGCGCCGCACGGGCTGCCCCCGCGGCCCTGGACTGCGATGAAGAGCGCGCCCCCGTGGCGCGCTTTTCTTTTGGCGGTCCGCCGTTATGCCCGCGGGCCCGCGCTCGCAATCCGACGCGCCACGTCGATGGTCCCGCGGTCGTGCAGCCACGGGCCGATCACCTGCACACCCAGCGGCAGCCCGCCCGCCCCCGCCATGACCGGCACGGCCGTGGCGGGCAGGCTGGCCAGCGAGGCGAGGCTGGCCCAGGCGGCCTGGGCCTCGTAAGGGGTGTCCTCGCCATCGATGCGCAGGGTGCGCCGCCCCCAGTCCGGATCGTCCTGGTGCGCGAAGGCGGCGCAGCCGAAGGCCGGCATCACGAGGGCATCGACCCGCTCCAGCAGCGCAAAGCACTGCGCCCGCAGCCGGCCGCGGTCGGCCACCAGGCGGATCCATTCGTGCGCGTTCAGGTCGCACTCGGCGCCGGGCTCGAAGGCGCCGAGCACCGTCATCACCCACTGCTGGTAGGCCCGGTGCAGCACCGCCAGGTCGGGCAGGGCGCCGGTCGGCAGTTCGTCCGGGCGGACGATCCGGGCGCCCTGTGCCTGCAGGCGCCGCGCCGCCTCGGCCACCGCGCCGCGCACCTCGGCGTCGGCCGGCGCGAGCGGATGGGCGTCCAGCACCAGCACCTGCCAGCGCGCCGGGTCGGGTTGCCGCGGCGGCGGCAGTTGCAGCTGCCAGGCCTGGGCCATGGGCATCTCCGGGCCGGCGAGCACGTCCAGCGCCAGGCTCAGGTCGTCGGCATTGCGCGCCAGCGGGCCGATGACCGTCGGCAGGTCCGGCGGTGGGCCGAGCGTTTCGGGCGTGCCGGGAAAGGCCTGGCCGCGCATCGGCAGGATGCCGGTGCTGGGCTTATGCGCCCACACGCCGCAGAAATGCGCGGGCACGCGCAGCGAGCCCATCAGGTCCGAACCCAGTTCCAGCGCCACCAGGCCCGCCGCCAGCGCGGCCGCGCCGCCGCCCGAGGAGCCGCCCGGCGTGCGCGAGGCGTCCAGCGGATGCACCGTGCGGCCGTGGATCGGGTTGGCCGTCTGCCAGTCGGCCAGCGCCACGGGCACATTGGTCTTGCCCAGGATGACGGCGCCCGCGGCCTTGAGCCGCTGCACCGCCGCCGCATCGGTCGCCGGGCGGAAGTCGCGGAAGGGCGGCAGGCCCCAGCTGGTGGGCAGGCCGGCGATGTTGAAGGATTCCTTCACCGTCATCGGCACGCCCAGCAGCGCTGGCCGCTCGCCCTGCGCGCGCCGGGCGTCGGCGGCCCGGGCCTGGTCTCGCGCGCGATCGAAGTCGCGCAGCACGACGGCATTCAAGGCACCGTCCTTCGCCTCGATGGCGGCGATGGCGGCGTCGCAGAGTTCGAGCGCCGTGGCCTCGCCCGCGGCGACGGCGCGGGCGCAGGCGGTGGCGCCCTGGTGGATCAGCGTGGCGAAGTCGGTCGGCGAAGACATGGCGGAAGAGGACGGCGGCCGCAGGTGCGGCGAGGGACCGTGGGGTGGCGGGGACCCGGCCATTCTGGCGCGCCGTACGCCGGCCGGGGATGTCGGGTGCACCGGCATTCGTCCGGCTCCGGCGGATTGGCGCACCTCCTAGACTGGTGCGATCCGTCCTCGCCCCTTCCGCTCCGTGACCGCCTCATCGCCCACGACCGCCTTCATCGACTTCCTCGCCCCCGCCCACGAAGTGGCGCGGGCCCTGATCGGCGTCGAGGTTCTGGTCGACGGCGTGGGCGGCCGCATCGTGGAGACCGAGGCCTACGACCGCGAGGATCCGGCCTCGCACAGCCATCGCGGGCCCACGCCGCGCAATGCGGCGATGTTCGGGCCGCCGGGCCGGGCTTACGTCTACCGCTCTTACGGCATCCACTGGTGCCTGAACTTCGTCTGCGGCCCCCAGGGCCACGGCGCGGGCGTGCTGATCCGTGCGCTGGCGCCAACCGAGGGCCTGGCCCGCATGCGCGAGCGCCGCGGCGTGCAGGATGTGCGCCTGCTGGCCGCCGGCCCCGGCCGCGTAGGGCAGGCGCTGGGCGTGGACGCCAGCTTCAACCACCTGCGGCTGGATGCGCCGCCCTTCGAACTCCGTCCGCGGCCCGCTGGCGAGAACATCCAGGTGCAGACCGGGCCGCGCATTGGCATCACCCGCGCGGCGGACGTGCCCTGGCGCTTCGGCGAGGCAGCCTCGCCCTTTCTGAGCCGGCCTTTTCCCAGACTCCCCAAACTTTCCGGGCGATGACGCCAGATGCAGAAAGGCCGCCCGGCGCTCGCCAGGCGGCCTGTCTGCTGGAGAACCCGAGCGCCTCAGCCGCGCCGTGACGGCCAGAGCCGCACGGCCAGCGTGGCCCCGGCGCTCGCCATGGCCAGCAGCACGACGCCGAACCAGCCCGCATGGGCCAGCACCTGGCTGCCCAGCGCGGCGCCGGCGGCCATGCCGATGAACATGCCGGTGAACAGCAGCGCATTGAGCCGGCTGCGGGCGCCGGGGTCGAGGCTGTAGACCAGCGTCTGGTGTGCCACCAGCGTGGCCTGCACGCCGAAGTCGAAGCCGATGGCGGCCACCACCAGCAGGCCGATCTGCGCGGCAGGCGGCAGCAGGTCCTGCACCAACAGCAGGGCGAAGGACAGCAGCGCCAGCCCTGCCCCAAGCTGCGTCACGCGGTTGGGACCGCGCCGGTCGGCCAGGCGACCGGCCAGCGGGGCGGCCAGCGCACCGGCGGCGCCGGCCAGGCCGAAGGCGCCGGCGGCGGCGCTGCCCATCTGGAAGCGCTCGTGCAGCATCACCGCGAGCGTGGACCAGAAGGCGCTGAAGCCGATCGACAGCAGGCCCTGGGCCAGCGTCGCGCGGCGCAGTGGGCCGTAGCGCTTCCACAGCTGCACCAGCGAGGCCATGAGCTGGCCGTAGCTCAGCTGCGTCGAGGGCACGAAGCGCGGCAACCCGCGCCACAGCGCCAGGCCGATCAAGGCGATGGACCCCGCCGCGGCCAGGAACACGGCGCGCCAGCCCCACTGCTGGCCGACCAGCCCGCTGGCCACCCGCGACAGCAGGATGCCCAGCAGCAGCCCGGTCATCACCGTGCCGACGGTGCGGCCGCGGTGCGCCTCGGGTGCCAGCGCGGCGGCGGCGGGCACGATGTCCTGCGCCAGCGTCGCGGTCAGGCCGATGGCCAGGCTGGCGACCAGCAGCGCGCCCAGGCCGGGCGCCAGGGCGCTGGCCAGCAGCGCCAGCATCAGCAGCACCACCTTGACCAGGATGATGCGGCGACGGTCGTAGCGGTCGCCCAGCGGGATCAGCAGCAGGATGCCGGCGGCATAGCCGAGCTGGGTGAGCGTGGGCACGAGGCCGGTCTGGGCCGGGCTGGCGCCCAGGTCCGCACCCAGGATGCCGAGCAACGGCTGCGCGTAGTAGAGGGCGGCGGCGCCCAGGCCGGCGCCCGCGGCCAGCATCAGCACCAGCGGCCGCGACAGGTCGGGCTGGGCAGGCGCGGCGGCGGAACCGGAGGCAAGAGGAAGGGATGACATGGGGAACTCCTTGGCAGTCTGCGGCGCCGCCCTTTGCTTACGGGCAATGTGGGCGCTGCCGAATGTGGAGCATTCTTTCAACGAATGACAAAAAGCTGTAGACGGCTGGATTGCAGATCGGCTATACGCCCAACGCATGAAAGAAGCACCCCTTGCTGTCGACCGTCTGGACCTGCTGCAGACCTTCGTGCGCATCGTGGACGCCGGCAGCCTCTCGGCCGCCGCCCAGCAGATGGGCAGCACCCAACCCACCGTCAGCCGCCGCCTGCAGGCGCTGGAGCGCAGCCTGGGCCTGCGGCTGCTGCACCGCTCCACCCATGCCATGGCGCTGACCGAGGACGGGGAGCGCTGCCTGGCCCAGGCGCGGGAGCTGCTGGAGCGCTGGGACAGCTTCGAGGCCGACGTGCGCGGCGCCCGCAACACGCCGCGCGGCCACCTGCGCGTGCTGGTGCCACATGCCTTCGGGCAGGACCAGCTGATGGCGCCGCTGCTGGGCTTCCTGCAGGCCCATCCCGAAGTGAGCGTCGAATGGCTGCTGCACGACCGCCAGCCGGACTTCATCGCCGAGGGCATCGACTGCGCGATCCGCGTCGGCGCCGTGAGCGATCCGTCGGTGGTGGCCCAGCGCCTGACCGAGATCCAGCGCATCGTGGTGGCGCCGCCCGGCCTCTGGGGCGAAGGCCCGCCGCCCGAGGCGCCGCAGCAGCTGGCCGCCCTGCCCTGGCTGGCGCTGCAGACCTTCTACCGCGACGAGGTCACGCTCACGCACGAGGCCGACGGCAGGCGCGAGACCTTCGCCATCCGGCCCCGCCTCGCCACCGACAGCCTCTACGCCACCCGCCGCGCCGTGCTCGGCGGGGCGGGTATCGCGCTGGTGTCGGCCTGGGCCGTGGCGCCGGACCTGGCCGAGGGCCGCCTGGTGCGCCTGGCGCCGCAGTGGGTGGGCGATCCGCTGCCCATCTACCTGATGCATCCCTACGCGCGCCAGTACCCGCCGCGGTTGCGCGCCTTCACGGCGTGGATGCGCGAGCACATGCCGTCGCCCGACCACTTCTGACGCTGCCGCCCAGCGTCGCCGCGCCGCACGGTGCGCGAGGCGGCTCCTTACCATCGGCCCCGCCATGTTCCGCCTGCCCCGCACCGCCACCGCGCCGTTCTGCCCCTCGGAGGTCAAGGGCAGCGTCACCGTCGACCCCGGCCAGCCCTTCCACAAAAGGCTTCTGAAGTTCGCCGGCCCCGGCCTGCTGGTGTCGGTGGGCTACATGGACCCAGGCAACTGGGCCACCGACATCGAGGCCGGCTCGCGCTTCGGCTATGGCCTGCTCTTCGTGGTGCTGCTGGCGAGCCTGGCGGCCATGCTGCTGCAGACCCTGTGCGTACGGCTGGGCCTGGCCGCGCAGCTCGACCTGGCACAGGCCTGCCGCCGCCACTACGGCCCGCGCACCAACCGCTTCCTGTGGCTGGGGGCCGAACTGGCCATCGTGGCCTGCGACCTGGCCGAGGTGCTGGGCAGCGCCCTGGCGCTGCACCTGCTGCTGGGCGTGTCCATTCCCATGGGCATCGTCATCACCGCCTTCGACACCCTGCTGGTGCTGGGCCTGCAGGGCGCGGGCTTCCGCCGGGTCGAGGCCATCGTGCTCGGACTGGTGCTGACCATCGCCGGCTGCTTCGCGGTGGAGCTGGCCATGGCCCAGCCGAACTGGTTCGGCGTGGCGATGGGCTTCGTGCCCAGCCTGGAGCGGCTGCAGCAGCCCGGCGCGCTGTACCTGGCCATCGGCATCGTGGGCGCGACGGTGATGCCGCACAACCTGTACCTGCACTCTTCCGTCGTGCAGACGCGGCTGGTGGCGCGCACGCCTGCGGCCACGCGCGAGGCGGTGCGCCTGGGAACGATGGACGCGGTGCTCTCGCTCACGCTGGCGCTGTTCGTCAACGCCGCCATCCTGATCCTGGCGGCCAGCGCCTTCCACGGCGGCGGCCGCGCGCCGGTCACCGAGATCGAGGACGCCTACCGGCTCATCGAACCGGTGGTGGGCGGCCTGGCGGCCACGCTCTTCGGCATCGCGTTGCTGGCCTCGGGCCAGAGCTCGACCTTCACCGGCACCATCGCCGGCCAGATCATCATGGAAGGCTTCCTGGACCTGAAGATCCCCTGCTGGCAGCGGCGGCTGATCACCCGGGCCCTGGCCATCGTGCCGGCCTTCGTGGGCGTGTGGTGGTTCGGCGACGGCGGCGTGGGCAAGATGCTGGTGCTCAGCCAGGTGGTGCTGAGCTTCCAGCTGCCCTTCGCCATCTGGCCGCTGGTGCGCTTCACCAGCGACCGGCGGCTAATGGGCGAATTCGCCAGCGGCTGGGCGATGAAGGCCACGGCCTGGGGGCTGTTCGCGGTGATCGGCGCGGCCAATGTGTGGCTGGTCTGGACAGTGGCCACGGGACAGGGCTGAACTGCCGAGGGCAGGCACAGCGGCGGCGCGATGCCGACCAGGATGCGGCGCTGGCACCCGCCGCACAAGGCAGCGCCCCGCCGGGCGAAGCGCCGCAATCCGCGCGCCCACCGAGGCCATCCGAGACAGCCGCTGGCGCAGCGGGCTACCCTCGGGCGCATGTTCATCGTGACCCTCACCTACATCCGCCCCGTCGAAGAGATCGACGCCCACATGGAGGCCCACGTCGCCTGGCTGCGCCGCCACTACGACAGCGGCCTGTTCGTCGCCTCCGGCCGGCAGGTGCCGCGCGTGGGCGGCGTCATCCTGGCCCGCTCGGGCGACCGGGCCGCGCTCGAAGCGGTGCTCGCGCAGGACCCGTTCGCGCAGCACAAGCTGGCCCGCCTCGACATCGTCGAGTTCACGCCCAGCATGACCGCACCCGGCGCCGAGGCGCTCAAATCGATATGAGCGAGCGCCCGGGAGCGCCACCGGGGCCGGCCCCCGCGGCCCCTCTGAGACGCGCCCTGCTGCTGCTCGTGGCCGCCGCGGTGCTCGCCGGCTGCTGGCTGGTGCCACTGGAGCCCCTGGCCCGCGAGCAGTTGCGCGCCGGCCTGCAGCGCTCGCTCACCGCCTTTGCGGCGGCGCGGGCGCTGGGCGCAGTGCTGTCGGTGGCCCAGGGCACGCAGCTGGACGTCAAGCCGGCCGGCGTCGGCCTGAGCCTGGCGCCGGGCCAGGCCCTCAAGCCGCTGAACGAGCTGGTGGACCGTTTCGCCGCCGTGATGCTCGCTGCCAGCGTGGCCTTCGGCATCCAGCTGCTGATGCTGGGCATCGGCGGACATGCGGCGGTGTCGATCGCGCTGACGGCGGTGCTGCTGGCCTGGCTGGTGCTGCGCTGGCGGGCGGCCACGGTGTCGACCCGCGCGCGAGCGCAAACCGCTGGCGCCAATGCGCCCGCAGCGAGGCAGGAGGCGGCTACCGCACGCGCGCTGCGATGGCTGTCGCCGGTCTTCGCCGGCCTGCTGCTGGTGCGCTTCGCGGTGCCGGCCGTGGGCCTGGCCAACGAAGGCGTCTACCGGGCCGTGATGGCGGGCGAATACCAGTCGGCCCTGGCCGTGATCGAGGCCTCGCCCGAGCAGGTGGTGGGCCGCACCCAGCCGGCCGCACCGGCCCAGGAAAGCCTGCTGGAGCGCCTCAAGCGCTGGTCCGAGCGCGCCACCGACCTGCGCGCCGGCTACGAGGCGATCCTGCAGGCGGCCGGCGAATGGACCCGCACCATGGTGCGGCTGATCGCCCTGTTCGTCGTGCAGACGGTGCTGCTGCCGCTGGGCTTCCTGTGGCTGATGTGGCGGCTGTCGCGCGCCATCGCCGGCAGCGCGAGTCGGCGCTGACGCTTACTCCGCCGCGTCCACCGCCTCTTCCCGGCGCCCGTCGGGATAGCGGGCGAAACGCGCCGGCGCCGCGCCATGCACCGGCGCCGCGTCGGGCCAGGGCCAGCCGCCGAACTGGGTGCGGCGGTAGTCCTGCATGGCCTGCATGATCTCGGCCTGCGAGTTCATGACGAAGGGGCCGTGCTGCGCCACGGGCTCGGCGATGGGCCGGCCCTGCAGCAGCAGGAATTCGCAGACTTCGTCACCGCCCGCCAGGGCCACGTCGAGATCGGCCCGAAGCTCGATGGCCGCCGGCCCTTGCACCGCCTGCCCGCCCACCGTGGCCGACGCGCCCTTGAAGAAGTACAGCACCCGCTGCGTGCCCAGCCCGCGCGCGGCCGGCAGCGTCCAGCGCGCGCCAGGCGCCAGGCGCACGGTCCAGATGGCCACGTCGGCATCCGCCTGCGCGGCCCAGGAATCCGGCGGCGGCGAAGGCGGCGCGTCGGCACCCGGGAGGCGGCCGGCCACCACCGTGACGTCCACGCCCTCGGCGCGCAGGTGCGGCACCTGGCCCGACCAGAACATGGTGAAGTGCGGATCGACCATCTTGCGCGCCGCCGGCAGGTTCAGCCAGATCTGGAACAGCTCCAGCGGGTTGTCCGCGTCCTCGCGCAGCAGCGGGAACATCTCCGAATGCACGATCCCGCGGCCGGCCGTCACCCACTGCACGTCCCCGCCGCCGAAGCGGGCCGCGGCGCCAAGCGAGTCCGAATGGTCGATCAGCCCGCGGCGCACCAGCGTCACGGTCTCGAAGCCGCGGTGCGGATGCGCCGGGAAGCCGGGCACGGATTCGCCGTGGTACATGCTCCAGCCGTCCTTGCGGCTGAAGTCGGCGCCGATTTCGCGGCCGGCCAGCGAGGCGGCCGGCGCCATGCGGCCGTCGCCGCGCGGATAGCCGTCGTCGTGGTACGCACAGAAGAGGAAGGGGTCCACCGTCGGCCAGGGAAAGCCCAGCGGGTGCACGCCCAGGACGGCAGAGGAGGGGTGGGTGCTCATGGAGAGAGTCTTTCGTTCGTTCGCAAGAAGGCTGGCGGTCAGCCCGAACGCCGAAGATGCGGCGCATATCGCCATTGTGGAAGCCCCCGCCCGCGCGACAGCCCGGACCATGGGTGCAACAGTGGATTCACCGGCAGCCCCGGGCGGGCGGCGCTACCATCCGCCGTCGTCACACACGCGGCATGGCCTTCCCCCCAAGGCCCCCGCAGGAGCGTTGAATGAGTCAAGACAAGCAGGACCCGACGGCGCAGGCGGTCGAAGCGCTGGAGCGCACCATCGACCAGGCCAAGGCGGTGGCCGCCGAGATCCGCCAGGCGGCCGACAATCTGGCTGTCGTGAACACCGTGCTCGAAGAGGCCCTGCCCGACCATGTGCAGGTCGGCGACGTGGCCCAGGCGCTGGACCAGTCGGGCCAGGTCGAGGAGCAGATCAGCCGCTCCGCCGAGGTGCTGGACGCCCTCGAAGCCGCGCAATCCGAGGTCGAAAAGAAGGCGCGCCCGCGCTGACCCTCCCCGTTCCGTAGGCCGCGTCCCACAGGAAGGGAGGCCCAGGGCGCCCACGCCCGCACCGCCCCGGCCCTTAAGCTCCCCTGTTCCAGTCCGCGCCACACCATGGCCGCCCCCCGCATCTTTATCGTCGAAGACAACCCCACCATCCGGGACAGCCTCATCCCCACGCTCGAAGACCTGACCGACGCTGAGATCGTCGGGCTGGCCGAGGGGGAGGACGAGGCGGTGCGGTGGATGCAGTCGCATTCCGACGGCTGGGACCTTGCCATCGTCGACCTCTTCCTGCGCCAGGGTTCGGGGCTGGGCGTGCTGCGTCGCGTGCGCAACGGTGGGGCCCGGCAGCGCATGGTGGTGCTGACCAACTACGCCACGGCCGACATGCGCCGCCGCTGCAGCGACGCCGGGGCCGACCGCGTCTTCGACAAGTCCAACGACCTGGACGCCTTCTTCGACTATTGCAACGCGCAGGGGCCGGCGCGCTGAGCGCCCGCCGGCCATGCAGGCCGGGCCCTGAGGCACACGGGCGGCGCGTCCGGTGCTGGACAAGCGGGCACGCATCCCGCTACACCTCGGGGATGTCCTCCCCGCTGGTTCCCTCTTCAATCCCCCTCTCCGCACTGCCGACCGAGCTCTGGCAGCTGGGCGCCGCCCAGACGGCCGCCCTGGTCGCCAGCCGCCGCATCTCCGCCACCGAGGCGACGCAGGCGGCCCTGGCGCGGCTGGAGGCGGTCAACCCCGCCCTGAACGCCGTGGTCGACCACCGGCCCGACGAGGCACTGCGCCGCGCCGCCGACATCGACGCCGCGCTGGCCCGCGGCGAGGCGGTGGGGCCGCTGGCCGGCGTGCCGGTCACCCTCAAGGTCAACGTCGACCAGGCCGGCTTCGCCACCACCAACGGCGTGCGCCTGCAGAAGGACCTCGTCGCCGAACACAACAGCCCGGTGGTGGACAGCCTGCTGGCCGCCGGCGCGGTGCTCATCGGCCGCACCAACACGCCCGCCTTCAGCTACCGCTGGTTCACCAGCAACCAGCTGCACGGCGTGACGCGCAATCCGCGCAACCCGGCGCTGACGCCCGGCGGCTCTTCCGGCGGCGCGGCCGCGGCGGTGGCCGCAGGCATCGGTGCCATCGGCCATGGCACGGACATCGCCGGCTCGATCCGCTACCCGGCCTATGCCTGCGGCGTGCATGGCCTGCGGCCCAGCTTCGGCCGGGTGGCGGCGTGGAATGCCTCCAGCCCCGAGCGCACCATCGGCGGCCAGCTGACGGCCGTCTCCGGGCCGATTGCGCGGCATGTGCACGACCTGCGCCTCGCGCTGGCCGCCATGGCCCGACCGGATGCGCGCGATCCCTGGTCGGTGGCGGCGCCGCTGGTCGGGCCCGCCGTGCCGCGCCGGGCCGCGCTGTGCGTGCGCCCGGACGGCCTGGCCACCACCGCCCCCGTCGAAGCAGCGCTGCGCGACGCGGCCGCGCGCCTGCGCGACGCCGGCTGGCTGGTGGATGAGGTGGAGGCGCTGCCGCCGCTGAAGGCTGCCGCCGACGACCAGACGCTGCTGTGGGTGGGCGATGGCTACGAGGCGCAGCTGCGCACGGCCGAGCGCGAGGGCGATCCGGCCGCGCTGGTCGTGCTGCGCGGGCAGGCCGAGGTGGCCGCGCGCATGGACAGCGCGGCGCTGTCGGCCATCCTGGTGCGGCGCGCGACGCTCACGCGGCAGTGGCAGCGCTTTCTGCACGAGCGCTATCCGCTGGTGCTGCTGCCGGTGTCGGCCGAGCTGCCCTTCCCGGTCGACCTGGACCTGCAGGGCCCCGAAGGCTATGCCCGCGTGTGGGCGGCGCAGATGACGCAGATCGCGCTGCCCTTCATGGGCCTGCCGGGCCTGACGGTGAGCACCGGCATGGCCGAAGGCGAGCGCGGCCCGGCGCCGGTGGGCGTGCAGCTGGTGGCGGCGCGCTTCCGCGAGGACCTGTGCCTGGAAGCCGCCGAGGCCATCGAGGCCCGCGGCGTACCGCCCTCGCCCGTGACGCCGCACGGCTGAGGCCGCCCTGCGGCGCCGGGCACGCCCCGTCGCCTCCGCCGCAGCCCTCGGCGATGCCGAGGCAAGGCTGGGAAGCCTTCAGTGGTGATGGCCGCCATCGCCATGCACATGGCGATGGGCGATCTCCTCGCCGGTGGCGGCACGCACGGCCACCACGTTCAGCTGGATGCGCAGGCTGCGGCCGGCCAGGGGATGGTTGCCGTCCAGCAGCACCTGCGGCCCCTTGATCTTGACCACGTTGAACACATGCGGCTCGCCGTTGTCGAGCTGGCCGCGCAGTTGGCCGCCGACCTTCACGCCCGGCGGGAATTCGCTCTTGGGGATGGTGCGCAGCAGGCTCTCGTCGCGCGCGCCGAAGGCCTGCTCGGGCGACAGGTTCAGCGTGGCTTGGTGGCCGGCCGCCTGGCCGTCCAGGGCCGTCTCGATGGCCGGCAGGATGTTGTCGTAGCCGCCGTGCAGGTACACGACCGGCTCCTTGGGGCTGTCGAGCAGCTGGCCGCTCTGGGCGTCCGCGATGCGCAGGCGCAGGGTGACGACGGTGTCTTGGGTGATCTGCATGAAGGAAAAGGCTGGAGGGCCGCGGACGGCCTGTTCGTAAGAGGTGGGCCGGCCTTGCGCTGCAAGCAGGCGCGCCGGCGGTCTGGCGGCGCCGGAGCCCGCCACAGGGCTGCCGATTGTGCGTGAAGGCCACCGCGCGCACCGTCGCCGTGCCCAGTGCCCGTGGCGTCGTCATTGGCCTACCCGCGGTGGCGCCGACGGCGCATCGGCGCACCCCGGCCCGCACCCGACCATCGGCCTCCCTTCCCTGCTGTCGCCTTTCCGTTCCCGCATCCAGGAGCGCCCATGCACGACCCGGATTCCGCCCCCGCCGAGCCGCCCGCGTCCCACGACCGGCCCGACCTGCAGCCGCTGGTGGCCATGCGCGACGCGCTCCAGGCCCAGGTGCACCAGCTGGAGCGCCAGCTCGCCCGGCTGAGCCACGACCTGCGCAACCCGCTGGGCGCCATCCGGCTGGGCACCGAGCTGCTGCGCCGAGGGGCGCTCGATCCGCAGCAGCGGCAGGTGCTGGACCACATCGACAGCGCCGGCGAGCGCGCGCAGCAGCTGATCGACCAGCGCATCGCCGAGGCCCAGACCGCCGCCAGCGCCGACGAGCCGCACCGCCCCGTCGCCCTGCATGCGCTGGTGGCCCAGTGCGTCGAGACGCTGGCACAGGCCTTTCCGGGCCATGCCCTGGAACATGACCGCCTGGGCGAAGGCCATTGCCAGGCCGACCCGGACCGCCTGGCCCAGCTGGTGGGCCGCATGGTGGCGGAGGCCGCCGCCGTCGCGACCCCGGGCAGCGGGCTCATCGTCGCCTCCATCGTGGAGCCCGAGCGCTTCCGCATCGCGGTGCATGCGCCGACGCCGGCGGAAGGCGAGGCACCCGGCGGCGGCGGCGAGGACCGCCTGCGCGACGCCGTGCGCAGCCAGAGCGGCCGGCTGGAGGTCATGCGCCAGGCGGCACCACCCGGGCGCACCCTGGTCGCGAGCTTCGCGCGCGCCGCGGCGGCCATCTGACCCTTCTTCTTTCTTCCGCCTTTGCAGGAACCCCTCATGCCCGACGACCACACCCTCATCGCCCCCGCCGGCAACGACCCGGACCGCATCGACCTGCAGTCCGAAGGCGCGGTGGCCGAATGGGCGCGCCGCATGGACATCGACGAAGAGCGGCTGCGCGCCGCGGTGGCCGCCGTCGGCGACCGCGCCACCGACGTCGCCCGCCACCTTGCGGACGGCAACGGCACGGCCCAGCGGGAGCAGCCACCGGCCTGACCCCGCCGCACATCGCACTTGGCCTACCCCCAAAGCGCGCCTTGACGCATGGCCGCGGCGGCGCGGGGACCGCACACTGGCGGCATCCGTGCGCCGTCGTACGCGTCTCCAGAAAGCCGCCGCCATGACCTTCAAGCAACTCTTCTCGCTGTGCAAGAAAGCCGTCGTCGCCTGGAGCGACGACTTCGCCCCCAGCATGGGGGCCGCGATCAGCTACTACACCCTCTTCTCGCTCGCGCCGCTGCTGGTGATCGTGATCGCCATTGCCGGCGCGCTGTTCGGCCGCGAGGCGGTGCAGGGCGAGATCGTCGGCCAGCTCTCCGGCCTCATCGGCCGCGAGGCGGCCATCGCGGTGCAGGGCCTGATCCGCAGCGCCAGCGAACCCGGCAAAGGGCTGGTCGCCGGGCTGATCGGCGTGGGCGTGCTCATCGTCGGTGCCACCACCGTGTTCGCCGAACTGCAGAGCGCGCTGGATCGCATCTGGCATGTGCCGCCCTCGGCCAAGCCCAAGGGCGTGTGGTCGGTGCTGCGGGCGCGGGTGCTGTCCTTCGGGCTGATCCTGGGGCTGGCCTTCCTGCTGATGGTGTCGCTGCTGGTGTCGGCCTTCCTGGCCGCCATGGGCAGCTGGGTGGGCGCATTGCTGCCGGGCTGGGAGCTGATGCTGCAGCTGCTCAACATCGCCATCTCCTTCGCGATCATGACGCTGCTGTTCGCCATGATCTACAAGTTCATGCCCACCACGCGCATCGCCTGGCGCGACGTGTGGGTGGGTGCCGCCGTCACGTCGATGCTCTTCCAGGTGGGCAAGACGGCCATCGCGCTGTACCTGGGCCGCAGCAGCATGACCGAGTCCTTCGCGGCCGCCGGCTCGCTGGTGGTGCTGCTGGTGTGGGTGTACTACGCGGCGCAGATCTTCCTGCTGGGTGCGGAGTTCACCAAGGTCTATGCGCTGGAGCACGGCTCGGTGGCCGATGCACGGCTGGCCGCCAGCGTGGCCCATCCGCCCGTCGTGCCCACCCAGACCACGACCGGCCAGCCCGACGCGGGCGACGCGCCGCCGCCGCCCGCGGCCGTGGCGCTGACGCAGACCGGCGACGTGCAGGCCGAGGTGGACCGGCGGCTGCAGGGCGCTACGCGCGACCTGGCGCGACAGCTGCTGCTGCTCGGTGGCGCCACCGTGCTGAGCGTGGCCGCTTCGCAGTGGCAGAAGCGGCTGCGCAAGAAGGACAGGCTGCGCCGCAAGGCCTTGGGCCGGCGCAGTGGCCCGCGCGGCACCACCGCCTGAAGAAGCCACTGACAGTGGGCTGAGCACGGACTGACGACCGGCTGAGTAAACCCTTCTTTACACGCCGGCGGTCGGCCGGGCGGATGCGCGCAGGCGTTGATCGGGGACATCGCCCGACCGGGCACTTCGAACATCCGCCAATGAAGACAAGCTCCCGCCCCTCTTCCTCTCCCGTCCGGCTGTGTGCGCTGGCAGTGCTGCCGGCCGCACTGCTGGCCGGGTGCGTGGTGGCCCCCGAGCCGGTACACGTGGTGCCGCGGCCCGTAGTGGTCACTCCGCCGGTGTACGCACCGCCGCCCACCGTGGTCTATGTGGCGCCCACCTATGCGATGCCGGCACCGGGCTATGTGTGGCACTACCACCCGCGCCATGGCTGGGGCTGGTACCACCCCGTCTATGGCTGGCACCGCGGCTGGCATTGAGCGGCGCGGCGCCTGATACGCAGGGCCGGCGCTGCCGCCGCGCCCTGCGGCGGGCTACACCTGCTCGACCGTCACGCGCATCTCCTCGATCGCGATCTCGCCGTAGTTGGAGATGAAGGCCACGTCCGCTGCGTCGCGGCCGTAGCCCACCACCAGGCGGCCGCCGCGCGGCTCGGCCTGGGTGGCATCGAAGGTGTACCAGCGGCCGCCGATGAAGGCCTCGAACCAGGCATGCATGTCCATCGGGTCGAGCTTGTGCAGGTAGCCGACCACCTGCCGCGCGGGGATCTGCAGCGCCCGCGTGAGGGCGATGCCCACGTGCGAGAAGTCCCGGCACACGCCCTTGCCGAGGTTCAGCGTGCCCAGCGCATCGGTGCTGGCGTCGCTCACGCCGTATTCGTAGGTGATGTGTTCGTGGATCCAGCGGCGGATGGCCTCCACCTGCGCATAGCCGGCCGGGAGGTCGCCGACGATCTCGCGCGCGCGGCCTGCCAGCCGGTCCGACGGGCAGTAGCGGCTGGGCAGCAGGTACATCAGCGCGGCGTCGGGCAACTGGTCCACGGGCGTGACCGGCGCGGCGGGCTCGACGGCGAGGGCCTCCTCGGTCTCCATCTCCACCTGCACCTCGATCTCCATGCCGCCCGCCGGCACCACGAAGCGCTGACCGAGGTTGCCGTACGGGTCCACATACTCCACCGTGGGCACCCAGGGCCGCAGGTGGTAGTGCTCGCTGACCACCCATTGGGCCAGGCCGCTGCGCGGGCGGAGCATGGCGACGACGGGGCAGGGCTGCTGGCAGTCCAGCTTGAGGAAGTTGGTGGCTTTGAGGCGCATGGAAAGGGCTCGGCTCGGTCGACGGGGACAATGACACACAGACCTGCCACCATCGGCAGGCGGCGGCATTCTGGGCACCGACGCCCGCGCGGCCTGTCGGCCGAAGGCCCGCGTCCGTGGGCGCCGACGCCGCTGCACCCCGCATCCGTTAGCAAGCCCCCATGGAAACCGAATTCAAGTTCCACATCCCCGCCGAGCGGCTGGCCGCGGTCGAGGCCGACCTGCGCCAGGGCGCCGTGCAGCGCACCCGCATGCAGGCCCGCTACTTCGACACGCCCGGTGGCGCCCTGGCCGCCGCGGGCATGGCGCTGCGCCTGCGCAAGGAAGGCCGCCGCTGGGTGCAGACGGTCAAGGCCGCGGGACACGGCCTGCTGCAGCGGCTGGAGCACAACGCCGACCTGGGCGCTGCCCGCGCCACCGACCTGCTGCGGCCCGACCTGCTGCGCCATCAGGGCACGGCGGTGGGCGAGCGCCTGGTGCAGGTGCTGCAGGCCGCGGGCGAGGATGTGGTCGAGACCTATGCCACCGACATCTGGCGCCTGACGCGCGAGATCCGCCACGAGGGTGCGCGGGTCGAGCTGGCGCTGGACGTGGGCAAGATCGTCGCGCAGGCGCCCGCCGGCGGTCCGATGCGCGTGGCGCCCGTGTGCGAGCTGGAACTGGAGCTGGTGCAGGGCCCGCTCGCGGGCCTGGTCGCCCTGTCGCGCGACTGGGCGCAGCGCCATGGCCTGTGGCTGGGCACCGTCTCCAAGGCCGAACGTGGCGAACGGCTGATGAAAGGCATCGCCCAGGTGCCCGCGGTCAAGGCCGAGACGCCACGCTTCGAGGAAACCAGCCCACCCGATGGCGCGGCGCTGCAGCGTCGGGTGATCGCCGCCTGCCTCGCCCAGGTCCTGCCCAATGCCAGCGAGATCGCCGAGGGCAGCGAAGACGAAGAGCAGATCCACCAGCTGCGCATCGGCCTGCGCCGCCTGCGCACTGCGCTGCGCGAGCTGGCGCCGCTGGCCGGCGGGCTGGACCCAGCCTGGGAAGCACCACTGCAGCGCGCCTTCCACGCCCTGGGCGCGCGGCGCGACCGGACGCAGGTGGTGGCCGAATCGCGCCGCTGGATGGAAGGCAGCGATGCACCGGCCATCCGTGTGGCCGAGGCGAAGGATGCGCCCACGCCGGCGATCGCGGTGCGCGAGCCGGCCTTCCAGGGCGTGCTGGTGGCCCTGGCAGGCCGCGCGGCCGAAGACCCGGCCGAGGGCGTCGGGGCGCTGGACGCCGATGCCACCCTCGCCCACCTGCGCCACCGCCTGCGCCGGCTGCACCGCCAGTCGCTGCGCGACGCGGAGCGCTTCGACCAGCTGGACGATGACCAGCGCCATCGCACCCGCAAGCGGCTCAAGCGGCTGCGCTACCTGGCCGAGTTCGTGGCGCCCCTGCTGGACGCCGGCCGGACGGCCCGCTACCTCGACCAGTTGCGCCCCGCGCAGGACGCGCTGGGCCTGTTCAACGACCAGGTGACGGCCCGCCGCCTCTACGAGCAGGCGGCCGAGCAGGACGCGCATGCCTGGTTCGCCATCGGCTGGCTGGCGGCGCAGCAGCCCCGCACCGCGAAGAAGGCCGGCAAGGCCTTGCGCCGGCTCGCGGATGCACCGAAGTTCTGGAAGGGCCGCCGCAAGGGCTGAAAGGCCACGACGCCCAGGTGTCTCGGCCCCTTGTATCTTCGAATCTGAGATGACGAAGACCAAAGGTTTGGGAAGTTGTCCACAGCCCGTTGCCCCTTGGGGAGCGAATCCCGTGGGAGA